>JAFTZU010000175.1 GCA_017461005.1 Clostridia bacterium | reverse complement strand
CGCCGGCCTCGGCAACCTGTCCGCGGTCCTGGCGGAAGACCTGACCTATGACTCGGAAAACATCAGCTTCGGCACGGTCCGGAGCCTCGTCGACCGGGAGGTCAACGCGCTGAACCTGCTGCTCGTGGAAGCGGCACCCACTCTGCCGGCCCGTTGCGGCGGCTACCCGGACAGCTCCTTCGAGCGGGGCAAAGTCCCGATGACCAAACGGGAAGTCCGCGCGGTGGCCCTCGCCAGGCTGGGCGTCGCCCCGACCGACACGATCTGGGACATCGGCGCCGGCACCGGCAGCGTCAGCGTGGAACTGGCCCTGCTGGCGAAGGAGGGCAAGGCATACGCCATCGAGTGCGACCCGGAGGCCCTGGTCCTCGCCCGGCGGAACCGGGAACGGTTCTGTGCCTGGAACCTCACGGTCGAAGAGGGGAACGCCCCCGACAAGCTCGACACCTGGCCGGCCCCGGATGCCGTCTTCATCGGCGGGTCCCGCGGGAACCTCAAAGAGATCATCGACGCGGTCCTGACAGCGAACAAAGAGGCCCGCATCTGCGTGACCGCCATCACCCTCGAGACCCTTGAAGCGGCCCTCCACGCGTTCCAGTACCACGGCATCGAGGCGGAGGTCTCGGAAGTGTCCGTGGCCCGGACCACACCGGTCGGCTCGTACCACATGCTGAAAGGGCAGAACCCGGTCTTCGTGATCACGGGGAACTGCCATGAATAAACTCCTGTTCGCGGCGCCGGCCTCCGGCAGCGGGAAGACCACGGTCACCTGCGCGGTGCTGACGGCGCTGAAACGAAGAGGCTGCAAGGTCCACGCCTTCAAGTGCGGTCCGGACTACATCGACCCGATGTTCCACCGGGCGGCCCTCGGCATCCCCTGCCACAACCTCGACCTGTACCTCACCCCGGAAGACCGGCTGAAGACACTCTTCGCCCGGTACTCTGCCGGCGCGGATGTTGTCGTGGCGGAAGGGGTCATGGGCTTCTATGACGGAGTCGGCGGCGTCACGCCCCAGGCCAGCGCCTGGCACGTGGCCGACACGCTGGACCTGCCCGTCGTCCTGGTGGTCCGCCCGAAGGGCGCGAGCCTTTCTCTGAGCGCACTCGTCAAAGGCCTGCAGACCGTTCCGGACAGTGCCGGGGAAGGGAAGACCGACAGCCATATCCGCGGCCTCCTCCTGTCCGACTGCTCCGAGATGCTGTACCGCTCCCTGAAACCGATGCTGGAGACCGAGACCGGCCTCCCGGTGCTGGGCTTCCTGCCCCACCTGGAGGACGCGCAGTTCGAGAGCCGCCACCTCGGTCTCGTGACCGCGGGCGAGGACCCGGACCTCCGGAAGAAACTCGACCTGCTGGCGGATGCCGCGGAGGCGCACATCGACCTCGGTGCCCTGCTGGCGCTGGGCGATGCACCGGCAAACGGCCCGGAGACCGCGGAAACATCTGTCCCGGATCTTCCGACACCGGATCTGCGCATCGCCGTCGCGTCAGATGAAGCATTCCAGTTCTGCTACGACGAGACGCTGGATGCCTTCCGGGAAGCCGGCATGGAACCGGTCTTCTTCTCACCGATACACGATGAGACCCTGCCGGGAGAGATCCATGCCCTGTACCTGCCCGGCGGCTACCCGGAACTCTACGCGGAAGCGCTTTCCGCGAACGAGTCCATGCGGGACGCCATCCGCAGCGCGGTCGGGGGCGGCCTGCCCACCATCGCGGAGTGCGGCGGCTTTTTGTACCTCGGGCAGAGCCTGACGACCCCGGAAGGGGAGTCCTGGCCCATGGCCGGTGTCCTGCCGGGAACGGCCGAAAAGACCGGGCGACCGGTCCGGTTCGGTTATGCCAGACTCACTACCTCTGCAAATACGCTTGTGGCAGCGGCCGGGACCCCGGTGCGCATCCACAACTTCCATTACTACGAAAGCTCGGAACGGGGCGGGGCGTACATCGCCACCAAACCGGTGAGCGGGCGGTCCTATGAGACCGGCTTCGGGACGGAGACCCTCTACGCGGGGTTCCCGCACCTGTACTTCGCCGGTGACCAGGACCTCTGCGCCCGCATCGCGGAAGCCGCCCGCCGTTACCGAAACGAGATGAAATGATGAGTACGACAGACGCGAAAATGGAATATGTCCTCGAGACCATCGCCTCCATCGGCCCGGCGGACGAGACGTTTCGCAAACAGGCCCGCGAGAAGTGGAAAGCCTGCGCGAAACCCCTCGGCAGCCTCGGTGTGCTGGAAGGCATGGTCACGGACCTGTGCACCCTCGAACAGACGCTGACCCCGGACCTCGGGAAACGGGTCGCCGTCATCTTCTGCGCGGACAACGGTGTCGTGGCGGAGGGTGTCACCCAGACCGGGCCGGAAGTCACCCGGCTTGTAGCTGACCAGCTGTCGGCCGGCCGCTCCTCGGTCAACCGCATGGCGTCGGTGGCCGGTGTGGACGTGGTGCCGGTGGACATCGGGATGCTCGCTCCGGAGAACGAAGGCGATGTGCCGCCTCAGCTCCTGCAGCGTGCCGTGGCCCCCGGGACCGCAGACCTGATGCACGGGCCCGCCATGACCAACGAACAGCTGTTCGCGGCCATCTGCGAGGGCATCCGTCTCGTCGAAGAACTGAAAGCACAGGGCGCCGGTCTCCTGATCGCCGGAGAGATGGGCATCGGGAACACGACGACCTCCAGTGCCGTCGCGGCGGTGCTGCTCGGGAAAGACCCGGACAGTGTCACCGGCAAGGGCGCCGGCCTCACCGACAAGGCACTCATTCGGAAGATGGAAGTCATCCGGGAAGCGATCCGGGTGAACCGTCCGGACCCGGCGTCTCCGCTCGACGTGCTCCGGACCCTCGGCGGGTTTGACCTCGCCGGCATGTGCGGCCTCTATATCGGCGGCGCGAAGTTCGGCGTCCCGGTCCTGGCGGACGGGTTCCCCAGTGCCGTGGCAGCCTTGTGCGCGGCGCGGACCTGCCCGAACGCCTCGAAGGCCATCTTCGCGAGCCACGTGTCCGCGGAGCCGGCGGGACAGATGGTCCTGGCCGCCCTCGGCAAGACGGCACCCATCGCGGCGGGCATGCGCCTCGGCGAGGGCACCGGCGGTGTCGCCTGTGTCCCGCTGCTCGACATGGCCCTCTCCGTGTTCGAAGAGGCCTATACCTTCGAGGAGGGCGGCATCGAGCCGTACGAAGAACTATGACGACCCTGGTGGCGGGAGGCGCGGCCTCCGGAAAGAGCGAATACGCGGAGCGTCTGGTCGAGGCCGCATACGCTGCGGCAGACCGTAGGAGTCCGCTGTGGTACATCGCCACCATGGCTGCCCCGGACGACGAAAGCCGGGAACGCATCCGGAAACACCGGGACCGCCGGGCCGGCAAAGGCTATGAGACGGTCGAGTGCCCGGATGGCGATGCGCTGGCGGCATTCGCAGCTCGTCTGACTTCCGGTGCCGAAGAGGACCTCCCGGTCATCCTGCTCGATGACTTCGGGAACCTGGTGGCAAACGAACTTTTTGCCCCGGACCGGGTCGAAGCGGCGCTGCATCCCATGAACGACGAACAGGTGGCCCGCTTCGTGCAGCCCCTCGTCGAAACTCTGAAAACGATCCACCGGCTGGCCGGAACGCTGGTCCTCGTCTCCAACGATGTGTTCGGAGACGGACCCTCGGACGACCCCGGTGTGGACAACTACATGCGCTGCCTCGCGGCGCTCGACCGCTCGGTCGCGGCCTTCGCCGACAACGTCTGCGAGGTGGCCGCCGGACTGCCGGACTACTACAAAGGAGGACTATCATGAAGAATTTCTTCGAGACCATTCTCGTGGCCTTCGGCATGTTCTCCCGTGTCCCGGTCCCGCAGGTGGAGTGGAACGAGAAGAACCGGAAATACACGATGCTGGCTTTCCCGATGGTGGGACTGGTGCTCGGCCTCTGCTGGGTCATCGTCGCCGCACTCGGCCGCCAGTTCGGTCTGCCGGCCTTCCTGACCGGCGCGCTCCTGACGGCTCTGCCGGTCTTGGTCGTGGGCGGCATCCACCTCGACGGCTATGCCGACGCGGTCGACGCGCTCAGCAGCCACGGGGACAAAGCGAAAAAACTCGAGATCATGAAAGACCCCCACGTCGGGTCCTTCGCGGTCATCCATCTGGCGGTCTATTTTCTCCTCTGGTTCGCGGCTTCCACGGCCCTGGCAGAAAAGAGCCTGGAGGAATGGCTGCTCGTCGGTCTGACCTTCGTCCTGTCCCGGGCCCTGTCCGGGCTGGCGGTGGCCACCTTCCCGATGGCGAAAGACACCGGCCTCGCAAAGTCCTTTGCCGATGACGCGGACAAGAAACGGGTCCGGAACGGCCTCGCGGTCGTGCTGGTCCTTCTGGTCCTGCTCTTCATGGCGATGGACATCGTCGACCGCCGGTTCCCGGAAGGCTTCTTCGCGGTCATGGCTGCGGGGGCGGTCTTCTTCTGGTACCGGTACATCGCCCAGAAACACTTCGAGGGCATCAACGGCGACCTCGCCGGCTGGTTCCTCTGCAAGTGTGAGGTCTGGATGCTGCTGGCCGTCGCGGTCGCATCCTCCCTGTCGTAAGGAGGCGCGGTATGGTATTGTTCACAGGACCGCTCTACAGCGGCAAACATGAGGCGGCCAGGGCTTACGCCGAAGCCACCGGAAAACCGTGGGCAGACCTTCGGGTCTGTGAGGTACAGGGAATGCCGGGTGCCCCGGAAGATCTGCAGGCGGCTGCGGACGAACTGGCGGCCAACGACATCGTCCTTTACACGGAAGTCGGCAGCGGGCTCGTCCCGGTCGACGAAGAGGAGAGACAGGCCAGAGAAGCGGCCGGACGGCTCTCCATCCTGCTGGCGGAACGGGCGGACGAAGTGTACCGCGTGTTCTGCGGCATCGCAAAGAAACTGAAATAAAAGCGAGTATACGACTCTATGGAATTCATTCTGGTACGACACGGCAAAACCGAATACAACGAACGGCGTCAGTACTGCGGAGCCCTGGACCCGGACCTCTCGGACCTCGGGCGGCAGGAACTGGAACGTTCTGACACGAAAGCCTTCCTCGCGGAACACGCTCCGGACATGGTCTTCTGTTCGCCGATGCAGCGGACACTGCAGACGGCGGCCATCCTCCTTGACGGCAAAGACGTGCCGCTGGTGGCGGTCCCGGAACTGCGGGAGATCGACTTCGGCGTGTTCGAAGGGCGCTCCTTTGAGGACATGAAGGACGACTCGGAGTACACGGCCTGGCTCGACACGAACTGTGAGGGGCCCATCCCCGGCGGGGACTTCCCGGACGTCTTCCGGGACGATGTCGCGGTCTGTTTCGAGTCTCTCCTCGAGACCTGCCGGACCGAACGGGTGGAGCGGGCGCTGATCGTGTCCCACGGCGGTGTCCTCGGCACCATCCTCGAGCGGTTTGCCGAACCGGAAAAACACTGGTACGAATACAACTTCCCCTGCGGGGGATTCGCCGTCTGGAAGGACGGACAGATCATTACGTTAGGAGGTGGGACCACATGCTGACTTATATCTCGATCCTCATCGGCTTCGTGCTGGATCTCCTGCTCGGAGACCCGGAGTGGATGCCGCACCCGGTCGTCCAGCTGGGCCGTGCCACGACGGCGATGGAACGCCGTCTGCGCAAGTGGTTCCCGAAGACCGAAAAAGGGGAGCGTGCCGCCGGCCGTCTCATGGCGTTCCTGCTGCCGTTCCTGACCCTCATCGTCGTCTTCGACTTCCTGTGGCTCTGCTATGAAGTCACGCCCTGGCTCTATGTCGCGATGCAGTCTCTGCTCTGCTGGCAGTGTCTCGCGATGAAGGACCTCGCCTCCGAGAGCGCGAAGGTGCAGAAAGCTCTGGAGGATGGCGATCTGGAGAAAGCCCGCAAACAGGTCTCCCGCATCGTCGGACGGGACACGGAGGAACTGACCGCCGGCGGCGTCACCCGCGCGGCCGTCGAGACCGTCGCGGAGAACTTCTCCGACGGTGTCATCGCTCCGCTCCTCTGCATGCTGGTGGGCGGCGCTCCGCTGGCCCTGACCTACAAGGCCATCAACACGATGGACAGTATGGTGGGCTACAAGAACGAAAAATATATCAACTTCGGACGGGGCCCCGCGAAACTCGATGACGTGGCGAACTGGATCCCGAGCCGCATCTCCGCCTTCCTGTGGATGGCGGCGGCCGGACTCACCGGCAACAGCGCGAAGGGCGCCTTCCGCATCTGGAAACGGGACCGCCGGAAACACGCGAGCCCCAACGCGGGCCAGACCGAGTCCGCCTGTGCCGGCTCCCTCGGCGTCCGCCTCGCCGGACCCATCTCCTACTTCGGAGAACCGGTGGAGAAGGAGTACATCGGCGACAAGACCCGGAAGATCACCCCGAAGGACATCCGGAAAGCGAACCGCATGATGCTCGTGGGCTCGATCCTCTGCCTGCTCCTCGGCCTCACCATCCGCTTTGTCATCTGCTACTACAACGATTGGATCATGATCTGATGAACGATACATTCAACACCCGTCCCTTCGACCACGGCGGCACGGCGCGGGAAGGTCAGCTCGACTTCTCCGCGAACATCAGCCCTCTGGGCGTGCCGGACCCGGTGAAGGCAGTCCTGCGGGACCTCGCGGACAGCAACGAGCTTGCCCGGTACCCGGACCCGGACTGCACGGAACTGCGCCGCGCGATCGCGGAGCGGGAACAGGTCCGGCCGGAGCAGGTCCTCTGCGGCAACGGCGCGGCGGACCTCATCTACCGGTTCGCGGCAGCGTTGACGCCCCGACGGGCTCTGATCCTTCAGCCGACCTTTTCGGAATATGAGAAGGCACTGGCCATGACGGACTGTGACGTTCAGTACGCCCCTCTGCTTCCGGAACAGGGATTTGTCTGGACGGAGGAACTGCTGTCCCAACTGACACCGGACCTCGACCTTTTCGTCTTCTGCCCGCCGAACAACCCGACGGGCGTCAGCGCTCAGCCGGACCTGCTGGAGCAGGTACTGGACCGCTGCGCGGAACAGGACATCGCGGTCCTG
>JAFTZU010000174.1 GCA_017461005.1 Clostridia bacterium | reverse complement strand
GAGGACAAGGAAGCCCTCGAGAAGACCGCGGAGGAGAACAAGAACCTCTTTGAGGCGATGAAGGAAGCCCTCGACGGAAAGGTCACGGCCGTCAAGGCGTCCAACCGTCTGAAGAGCCACCCGGTCTGCCTGTCCGCGGAAGGCGGCATCTCCATCGAGATGGAGAAGGTCCTGTCCCAGCAGATGAACGCGGACAACCGCGTCAAGGCCCAGAAGGTCCTCGAGGTCAACACGGAGCACCCCATCTTCGAGAAACTCCAGGCGCTCTACACCGATGACCCGACGAAGATCTTCGACTACGCCGAACTGCTCTACGACCAGGCGCTGCTCATCGAAGGCCTGCCGGTCGAAGATCCGGTCCGTTTCTCGAACCTCATCTGTGAACTCATGTGACCAAAGGGCGATTTACCTCCCTTTGTAAATACCTGTAACCACCGAACGGTCGTTATGACGGAATTTTTTCCAACATAACGACCGTTCGCATGCGTTTTTCGACCGCTCCCACGGGGAAACCCGTCGGGGGCGTTTTTTTGCGCTACAATGACGGGCGTTCGAAACTTTGTCTAAACACAGAACAGGAAAGGAAGGATGAAAACGATGAGACGCATCACGATGACCGGCCGGCTGACGCGGGACCCGGAACTCAAGGAACTGGCCTCGAAGACAGACGAGAACGTCAAACTCAAACGGCTGACCTTCGGCGTTGCCAACAACGACAACGGGAAGGAGAAGGACCCGGAGTTCTTCGACGTCGTCTGCTGGGACCAGCTGGCCCTCTGGGGACAGCAGTACCTGAAGAAGGGGAACCGGGTCCTCCTGACGGGCGCCCCGCACAACGAGATCTACGAGAAGGAGGGCCAGAAAAAGTTCCATTTCAAGATCGTCGCGGACCGGATCGAACTCATCGGCTGACAGGGCGGTCAGCCATATCACCTCTCCATGCCGTTTCTGCCGCGGGGCCGGACCTTTCTGAAGGACCAGTAAGACGGCTTGCAGAAAAGATCAAAAACATGGACCACGTTGTGCCGGCTCCGTCGCAGAGCCGGTATGGGGAGCAGAGAAAGAAGGAGACTCTATTGAAAATGAACACCATGAAACACCGGGTCACGGCCATCCTGCTGGCAGCCATCCTGCTCGTCGGCACCGGCGTCGTCGGCCTGACCGCGCTGGCCGCCCAGACGGTCACCATACAGATCGCCAACATCCCAAGGGGCAGCGACAACCAGTACTCCAACAAGAACTGGGGCCACCCCGAACTGAAGCTCATGAACGGCTGGACCGTCAAAGTGGAGACGTACTTCACCGTCAAGATCCTCGACGACTACACGACCGGCAATGTCGTGTACTGCCTGGAGCCGCCGTCGAGCCTGCATACCGGCGATTCCCTGTCCCAGCAGAGCGACACCGTGAACTTCTTCCGCAGCAAGTTCCCCTGGAACGGGACGCTCAGCGGGGAATGGCAGAGAAAACTCATCGCCGCCATCCTGTACCACGGCTACCACGGCACCTGCAACCTGAACACCTGGGTCACACAGAACTCCGGCGGCCGGGCACAGCTCGCAAAGTACTGGGCGACCCAGCTCCTCATCTGGGAATCCATCATCGGGGAGCGGGACCCGAACTTCGACCGCATCAATGTGCCGAGCGGCACCGTGTCGGTCGACGGGTTCGTGATGGACGGCAACCCCATCCGCTCGGACATCTACAACCAGATGGCGGACATCGAGAAAAAGGTCAAGGCGGAACTGCTCTGCCCGTCCTTCGTGAACCAGAACGGCGGTCTTGCCGAGACGTTCACGCTGAAGTATGACACCGCGTCCAAACAGTACAAGACGACGGTGACCGACAAGAACGGCGTCCTTTCGAAGTGGGACTTCAAGGGCGATGGACTGACCTTCACCAAAAACGGCAACGACCTGACGATCACGGCCGCGAAGCCCATCGACGGGACCGTCGAGTTCCAGGCAAACCACAATGTGCCGACCTCCGCCATGGTGATCTGGGGCGACGGCAGCATCAGCAAGACCGGACAGGGGAAACAGGATGTCGTCGCTTACGGCGCCAATGTCAGCGAGGACTTCACGGCCTATGCCAAGGCGAAGACCGAGGAGGCTCCCATCGGCAAGCTGACCCTGACCAAGGTCGACAAGGACTACCCCGAGAACAAACTGACCGGCGGCGAGTTCACGGTCTATGATGACCCGGAGAAACTCAAGACCCTCGACGAGTCCAAATGCAAAAAGATCGGGACCATGAAAGAAGTCGAGAAGGGCGTTTATGAGATGGCGGACCTTCCGATCGGGGCCTACTTCGTCGTCGAAACGAAGACTCCGGAAGGGTTCCTGCGGGACACGACGGCCCACTATGCGGAGATCACGAAGGCAGGGGAGACAGTCGTTGTTTACAACGACGCCGAGTCCCGCGCCTTCCTCAACCAGAAGAGCACGACCAAACCGGTGACACAGCCGTCGACGGAGCCCAGCACAGAGCCGAAGACAGAACCGAAGACGGAACCGAAAACGGAGCCGAAAACCGAGCCCAAGTCCGAACCGGTGACACAGCCGTCGACGGAGCCGAAGACAGAGCCGAAGACCGAACCCAAGACGGAACCCAAGACGGAACCGAAGTCCGAGCCGGTGACACAGCCGTCAACGGAGCCGAAGTCGGAGCCCAAGTCGGAACCCAAATCGGAACCGAAGTCCGAACCGGTGACCCAGCCGTCGACGGAACCCAAGACCGAGCCGAAAACGGAACCTTCGACGCAGAGCACTTCGAGGTCCACGACGACTACCACGAAGCCGACGACTACTACGACGACCCGACCGACCGCCACGACCATCCGTCCGTCGACCACCACGACGACCCGGCCGACGACCCGGCGGACCGCGCCGGTCAACACCGGGGACGAGTCGAAGACGATGCTGTGGGCCATGGTCGCTGCCGTGTCGGCAGGCTTTCTCGGAGTCTTTTTCTTCCTTCGCAGAGAGCAGGAATAATGAACTGTCCATTGCATTTTGGCAGTCGTATGTACTAGAATGGGATCATACACTATTCCGTTTTTTGTAAGGTTGACAGGTACATATGACGAACGAAACTAAGTACGACCGCAGTGTCGTTGACG
>JAFTZU010000173.1 GCA_017461005.1 Clostridia bacterium | reverse complement strand
GCACCATGGTCTGCGCCTGCCGGAAAGCGCAGCGCATCCGCGGCGAAGGCGTCGGCGACATCGAAGGCTACATGTGCATCGGTGTCGGAGACATCGCCGAGTTCCTCGTCACCTCCGGCAAAGACGCTCATTACATCACCCGCGAGGAAGCCCTGGACATCATCAACCTCTCCGAGAAGAAAGGCTTCGTCCATCAGATCGTCAACGTCGACGGCCCCGAGCGCATCGTCGGCATCTGCAACTGCTCCCCGGGGTCCTGCTACGGTCTTCGCACCTCGCAGCTGTTCAACACCCCGTACATGTCCGCTTCCGCATACCGTGCCCATGTCGACCCGGCCAACTGCGTCGCCTGCGGCAAGTGCGTCGAAGTCTGCCCCGCCGGTGCTGCCAAGCTCGGCCAGAAGCTCCACAGAGCGGACCACTCCGAAGTCAAGTACCCGGTCCACGACCTGCCCGATGACCACATCTGGGGCGAGGACCGCTGGGACCCCGACTACAGAGACCACAACCAGATCAATACACATCCGACCGGTACATCGCCGTGTAAATCCGCGTGCCCCGCGCACCTTGCGGTCCAGGGTTATGTGAAGATGGCGGCTCAGGGCCGTTACGAAGAAGCCCTCGAGCTCATCCGTCAGGACAACCCGTTCCCGGCCGTCTGCGGCGCCGTCTGCAACAAACGCTGTGAAGACGCCTGCACCCGCGGACTCGTCGACAAGCCCGTCGCCATCGATGAGATCAAGAAGTTCCTCGCCTACCGCGAGCTCGACAACGGTCTCCACTACCTGCCCGACTGCACGAACGACGTCGGCGAGCAGTGGGACGAATACAAAGTCGCCGTCATCGGCGCCGGTCCCGCCGGCCTCACCGCCGCCTACTACCTGCGCACCAAGGGCTACCCCGTCACGGTCTTCGAGCGTGAATCGCGCCCCGGCGGCATGCTCCTGAACGGCATCCCGTCCTTCCGCCTCGAGAAGGGCATCATCGAAAAAGAGATCGACATCATCCGTGAGATGGGCGCCGACATCCGCTGCGGCGTCGAAGTCGGTAAAGATATCACCCTCGACCAGCTGCGTGCCGAAGGCTACAAGGCCTTCTACATCGCCATCGGTCTCCAGGGCGGCCGCCTCGCCGGTGTCCCCGGAGAAGATGCGAAGGGTGTCGAGTCCGGTGTCAGTTTCCTGCGCCGCATCAACCAGGACAACAGCATCAAGCTGGACGGCGACGTCGTGGTCGTCGGCGGCGGTAACGTCGCAGCCGATGTCGCCCGTGCCGCAGTCCGTGCCACCGACGGCAAAGTCACCATGCTGAGCCTCGAGCAGCGCGACGAGATGCCGGCCGCGAAAGACGAGATCGCCGAAGTCCTCGAAGAGGGCATCGTCATCGAGAACGGCTGGGGCCCGAAGGAAGTCGTCAAGGACGCGAAGGGCAATGTCAAAGCCATCGTCTTCAAGAAGTGCACCTCCGTCTTCGACAAGGGCCACAGGTTCGCTCCGGTCTACGACGAGGACGACACCATGACCATCGACTGTAAGAACATCCTCATGGCGATCGGCCAGACCGCCGAGTGGGGCGACCTGCTGAAGGGTTCCAAGGTCGAACTCAACCGCAACGGCACCGCCAAAGCGGACAAGATCACCTACCAGACCGCGGAGCCTGACATCTTCGTCGGCGGCGACATCTACCACGGTGCGCGCTTCGCCATCGATGCCATCGCGAACGGCAAGGAAGGCATGATCTCCATCAACCGCTTCGTCCACCCGGGCCAGTCCCTGACCATCGGCAGAAACCTGCACGAGTGGGACATGCTCGACAAGGACGACATCACCATCCCCTGCTTCGACAACGCCGAACGCCAGGCTCCTCCGATGATGGACGGCGACCCGGTCAAGACCTTTGGCGATCTGCGTCTCCCCCTCACCGAAGACCAGATCAAGATCGAAGCGAAACGCTGCCTCGGCTGTGGCAAGAGCGTCGTCGATGTCAACATGTGCATCGGCTGCGGCCTCTGCACGACCCGCTGCAACTTCGACGCCATCCACTTAAGACGTGACGTCCCCGGCGGCGCCGACATGCACACCGCTGAAGAGATGATGGCCTGCGTCGGTCCGTACGCCCTGAAGCGCATGGGCAAGATCGTGAAGCGCGAGATCTCCGACCGCGTCGAGAAGAAAGCGCCGAAGCTCTTCCAGGCGATCAAAGACTTCTAAGTCAAATACACCTATCCGAGCATAGTGAGATAAGAGAGACCCCCGGCGTCCGAGCGGACCCGGGGGTTTCTCGTGCTCCCCGCGTGTGTTACAATGGTTCCCAGCATAACAGAAAGGGCGATGTACCCCATGAAATTCAAAAGCCTCAAAAAAGTCCACGCCGGCAAGTTCATCGACCGGTACGACATCGTCTACGAGACGGCCGACGGCAACGAGAAGGTCTACGAGATGATCTCCCGGGACCACGACATCGAGACGGCGGGCGACCCCTTCGCGCGGCTCACCCGGCCCCACAACGACTCGGTCATCCTCATCGTCACCGACGAGTCCGGCGAACGGCTCCTCATCTCGAAGGAGTACCGCATGGCCTGCGGCCACTGGGTCTACAACTTCGTCGCCGGTCTCATCGACCCCGGTGAATCGCCCGAGGAAAGCGCGAAGCGGGAACTCTGGGAGGAGACCGGGCTCGAGCTCTATGAGATCGACGACACGCTGGACAAGTCCATCGCCGCCATCGGGTTCTCGAACGAGAAGAACGTCAGCATTTTCGGCAAGGCCCGGGGCGAGTTCCGGCCGAGCACGTCCGCCGAGGAGGAGATCGTCCCCGGCTGGTACACGAAGGAAGAGGTCCGGGAGCTCCTGCGGACCGAGTATTTCGCGGCCCGCACCCAGGCATACTGCTATTTGTGGAGCAAAGAATAAGTTCCGGCAGGGAAAGTGAACTCGATTTTTGAAAGTAACAGCTAAAAAACAAAAGAATTCAGGAAATCAACAGAAAGACAAACTAATGAATATCACCAATACCTTTGAACACCCGTCCCCCGTCATCGAGAAGTTTTTGCGGTACATCGCCGTCGACACTCAGTCGAGTGAGACCTCCGGCGCGCACCCGAGCACGGAGAAGCAGAAGGTCCTCGGCCGCATGTTAGCGGAAGAGCTCCGGGCGATGCACGCCGAGAACGTCGTCTACAACGAGGAACACAACTACGTTTACGCCGCCATCCCGGCGACCTGTGAGGCCGACGAAGTCGTCGGGTTCATCTCCCACATGGACACGTCGCCCGAGACGTCCGGCACCGACGTCCGCCCGCAGTTCGTCCGCGACTATGACGGGTCGGACATCCCCCTCGGCCCGGCGGTCCGGGGTTCCGGCGACGCACCGCTGGTGCTCTCGCCGAAGCAGTTCCCGGAACTGCTCGAGTACAAAGGCAAAACGCTCATCACGACCGACGGCTCCACGCTGCTCGGCGCCGACGACAAGGCCGGTGTCGCGGAGATCATGGCGATGGCTGAAGTGCTGCTCAAGGACATTGAGGCGGCGAAGGCCGCCGGAACGGAGCCGCAGTACCGGCACGGGCGCATCGCCATCGCGTTCACGCCCGACGAGGAGATCGGCGAAGGCACCGCCTTCTTCGACCTCGAACAGTTCGGCGCCGATGTGGCGTACACCGTCGACGGCGGCGCGCTGGGCGAACTCGAATACGAGACCTTCAACGCGGCGGCCGCCACGGTCACCGTCAAAGGTGTGACCGTCCACCCCGGCGAAGCGAAGGGCAAGATGGTGAACGCCGCGGCCATCGCCGCCGAGTTCCACTGCGCCCTGCCCGCAGACCAGGTCCCGGAGAAGACCGAGGGCAGAGAAGGCTTCTTCTACCTCTGCGAGATGAAGGGCGAGACCGAAGAGGCCACGCTCCAGTACATAATCCGCGACCACGACCGGGGCCTCTTCGAAGAGAAGAAACAGCTCCTGCGGGACCTGGAGGCGCGGTTCAACGAGACGTACGGCGCCGGCGCCGTGACGGTCACGCTGAAAGACCAGTATTTCAACATGCGGGAGAAGATCGACCCCGACTACCTCTACCTCGTCGACCGGGCGGAGGCCGCCATGCGGGACCTCGGCATCGAGCCCCACATCCAGCCGATCCGCGGCGGCACCGACGGCGCGAGCCTCTCGTTCCGGGGCCTGCCCTGCCCGAACCTCTGCGCCGGCGGCCACAATTTCCACGGACGGTTCGAGTATGTGCCCGTCGAATCGATGGAAAGGATCGTCGAGTTGCTGCTGCACATCGCCTGTGCGGAATAGAAATGAAAAAGAAACGCGCGAAAACGGAAGTTTTTGGCGCGTTTCTCTTGTTTGAGGTCCCTGGTTATTTTATAATGACACATATTTTAGTTTTTCAGACAGATTGAGAGGCAACTTCCATGACCATGATCGACGTCCGGCCCATCGAGGGCATCGACATCGCCGTCGTCAACGCGGACGACGTGTTCCTCAAGGACGAGGACACCGCCAACCAGTTCTTCGTGACCGTCAAACTGCAGGGCGGCACGAACCTCATCGCCATCAACCAGGAGGCGTTCCCCACCAAGTTCTGGGACCCGACCACCGGCTTCCCGGGCAGAGTGCTCGACCGCCTCATCCAGAACGACGTGAAGATGGTCGTGGTCGGCGACTTCAACGCCTACGCGAACGGCCCGTTCCTCGACTTCATGGCCGAGTGCAACAACGGCTTCAACCTGTTCTTCGTCGCGGACGAGGACACCGCCTTCAAGCGGCTCGTCAACGCGCTGAACGACGACAAAAAGCTGAACCGGTAATCGCCCCGCCTAGAAAGAGAGTTTTCCATGTTCAATACACAGATCGCCTACGGGCTGCTCATCCCGTTCCTCGGGACCATGCTCGGCTCCGCCTGCGTCTTCGTCATGAAGAAGCAGATGAGCCTGATGCTCGAGCGGATCCTCGAAGCCTTCGCCGCCGGCGTTATGGTGGCCGCTTCGGTCTGGTCCCTGCTCATCCCGTCCCTCGAACACGCTGCCGACAAAGGCACCTGGGCTTTCGTGCCCGCCGCCGTCGGGTTCTGGGCCGGCATCCTGCTCCTGTTACTGCTCGACGAAGTCATCCCTCACCTGCACCCGGACCTCGCGGACCCGGAACACATGCAGCACGGCGTCGAACGGGGCGGCCTTTCGAAGACCATCATGCTGGTCCTCGCCGTCACGCTCCATAACTTCCCCGAAGGTATGGCCGTCGGTGTCGTCCTGGCCGGCTGGGCCGGCGGCGGCATGGGCATCACGCTGAGCGCGGCTCTGGCGCTGTCCATCGGTATCGCCATCCAGAACTTCCCCGAAGGCGCCATCATCTCGATGCCCCTGCGCGCGGCAGGCGGTTCCAAGGGCAAGGCGTTCCTCTACGGCACCCTTTCCGGCGCGGTCGAGCCCCTCGCCGGCATCCTGACCATCCTCTTCGCGGCCCAGGCCACGGCTATCCTGCCGTACTTCCTGAGCTTCGCCGCCGGCGCCATGATCTACGTCGTCATCGAGGACCTCATCCCCGGCATGGCCGAGGGCGAGCACTCGAACTGGCCGACCGTCTTCTTCGCCGTCGGTTTCAGCCTGATGATGATCCTGGACGTGGCCCTCGGCTGAGCGGCCGTACATCGCCTATAAAAAGAAAAGGTCCTCGGAGTTTATCCAGAGGACCTTTTGGTTTGTAATACAACTTTTAGCTTATCCATACGCTCTCTTCATCAATAGAGCACCACATTTCTTTGACAGAATAACCATCTCTACTCAGCAGAAGTAGTTCGTCTACCGTCTCTACTTCTGACGTATATTTATAATATTCACAGAATGAGATGATTTCTTTGCCATCGATTGTTCCATATGTGATGGAATAGCGTTTTTTATGAAAAAGATATTCGATTTCTCTTCCGCAATCAACATATTCTTTCAAAGACTCTATTGTCATTATTGTATCCTCCTGTCCTTTTTTTCTCGATCGAGATTACCATTTACAATCGCGACTTTATGCTCGTGCGGAACAACCGGGTGCATCTTCGGATTGCCGTGATCGGTATAATCGATGTCGAGATATGGCTCACCATTGGAATCATAGTAGCGTTCCGTCTTCAGGGTTCCATTCTGGTAATTCCTTGTAACAGAGTTAGGCGTGCTAAACACAGGCATGGAATGCGCGTCTACAACCGTTTGTATTGATTGAACCACCCCAACGCTCTTCGAATTAGCGGGGTTATAATCAACCCCATTCACATATCCGGATTCACCCTCGGTAGCATTTATTCCTTGTTTTCCATGAGAAAAGCTAGCATAATCCCCCTTCATGCGACACCCTCAGACTTAGCGTCCGATTTAACCTTTTCATTTCTTCGCATAGTATGGGAATCATACTGATATATGTCAACCCCATTATTGATTGCCGAATCAAATACAGATGGGTACACCTGGCCGTAAACCAAAATTCCCTTCGGTCGAAGGACATCAACCATAATGGAAACCTGATCTGTAAAAATCTGCCGATTAGATAGTTCTTTCATGAACCCATTTGTTCCAACCGCCACCAAACATCCACGAGGAATGGCATCTAACATGCCTATTGTTCGATTGTCGCCCAAGCGGACATTTGGAATAACCTTTATGCCTTGCATACCATAGAAATAAGTTATAGCAAGGTTGGTATAAATCTGACTTTTTTGCACAACCAGAGGCATATTGTCAAAAGGACTGGCATCCATTCCAACCACACACTGGTACGCTTTCAATGGCTCAATATATCGGCGAGGATTATTGAGTACTGGGGTAAGCTTATCGTCTCGGCAGTAAAAAGACATGCCACTTCGAGATGGATCTAACACTTCTGATCTGCAATCCCATTGGAATAGGGCGTCTGGAACATCATCAGACACCATCCAACGCTCAATGATTGGATAACCATCGGGACATGTTCTTCTTGCACCTTTGATTAAATACGCAAGAAAAACATCTCGGGCATAAGGGTTGGTGATTTTGGGCATAAAAAGCCCTCCTTTCCAGAAATAAAATAATTTGTATTTGTTTCCAGAAAGTGTTATCATCAACATGTGCTAACGGATGAGTATCCTTATCCGGAAACATAGAGACATCAAATAGATTGCGGCAACAATCTAGATTGGTGTCTTTTTATTTTACATGGTTTATACGATATCTTGCTTGCGACTTGGATACGCCATAAAGCTCTGCCAAATCCTCAGGTTTTTCAAAACCTTGGGTTTCTTTGAAGGGCAACATCACTTCTCCGCAAAGCGCTTTTGCCTGCCATTCCACTGATTCATATTTCTTCAGTTCACCTTCTCGATAGCAGCGTTCCACCACAGGTCGGTATCCCAAATGGAATAAGAACAGATGGCAAAGCTCATGACAGATGTGATCTCGATATGCGCCAACCCCATTGTAGGCACCATTATAAACCGACTCTTTGATTTCTATCGTAAAGCTATCTGAAGCGATATCGTTTGGAATGCACCTGCACGGAACAGTCGCGTCCAGATAATTATCCTCCACTATGACATAATTGCTTCCCGGGAACAAATCAGGAAGCCGTTCCGGCGCGAGAAGGACAGGAAAAGGACCTATAGGCGACACATGAAACGCCTTTCGAAATATTTTCGCAAGTTTTCTAATGTCCGCCCTGCTAAGCGGTTTAGTTTTATAGTCCAATAGTTATTTTCCCCCATTCAACAATTCCACAATTTTAAGCGCTGTTTCTTCGTCAATGTTTTCAAATGAACGTTGAAACTGCACAGCCATTTCCCTTTTTACTCCATCCACCTTTTTCAAATCAATTCGTATCTGTGGTTTAGATTGTTCGATAGATTCTCTCAGTTCTTTTTGCTCGTTCACATCCAAATTATAGTGAGCAACGATTGTTTCATACCAACCGGCAGGGACACTTTTTTTGCCATTCTCTACAGCTGAAACAAACGGAACAGATACATCCAACAGTTTGGCCGTATCACCCATAACTTCTTGATGTTTTATGCGTTGAATTCTTAAGAATTCACCATATTTGGTATATGACATAAGCGCCACTCCTTTGCATAGGTTCTCATTCTTTACCCCTCATCAAACACAATATCACTACTTAACCATAATGTCAATATTAATTTAACCAGATATTGGTTATACGGCATGCGTCTTACTAAAATAGCGCCGACCGTTTGGTCGACGCTTTTTCTTTGCCTTGTGGCGATTCACTTGATGTCCAGTTCCGGCGGCTCGTCCAGGTGTTCGGAGACGTACTTGCCGTCTTTCTTCCGCTGCCGGACGCACTCGGTCAGGAGGTATTCGATCTGACCGTTGACCGACCGGAAGTCGTCCTCTGCCCAGGCCGCGATCTGGTTATACAGTTTTTCATTCAGCCGCAGAGGGACCTGTTTCTTTTCCGCCATGGTTTACCCACTTTCTAAAGGTTCGACGAGTAGTTTAATACAAAGACCCGGAATTGACGACCGGCTGGGCGTCTTTGCCGGCGCAGAGCACGACGAGCAGGTTCGAGACCATGGCCGCCTTGCGTTCCTCGTCGAGGTCGACCATGTCGGACTCGTTGAGTTTGTCGAGGGCCATTTCGACCATACCGACGGCGCCGTCGACGATCATCTTGCGGGCATCGACCACAGCGGCTGCCTGCTGTCTCTGCAGCATGACCGCGGCGATCTCCGGTGCGTAGGCCAGATGCGTGATGCGGGCGTCGATGATCTCGAGACCGGCGGTCTCGACTTTCTTCTGGATCTCTTCCTTGATGCGGGCCGCCACCAGTTCAGTGGAGCCTCTGAGGGACCCGTCGTCCGCTTCGCCGTCACCGGTGGTGTCGACGTTGGGCGCGATGTCGTAGGGGTAGATCTTCGCGACGCTTCGGACCGCGGTGTCTGCCTGGAGGGACAGATACTCTTTGTAGTTGTCGACGTCGAAGACGGCCTTCGCGGTGTCGACCACGCGCCACATGACGGCGACGCCGATCTCGACCGGGTTGCCCAGCGCGTCGTTGACCTTCTGCTTCGAGTTCGACAGAGTCATGACCTTCAGGGAGATCTTCTTGGACGCTCTCATCTGGGCGTCGAATTCCGCCGTCGTCTCTTTCCCGGAACCGCCCTTGGTCAGGGCGCCGAGAAGCCCGCCGCCTCCGGAGATGTCACCGGACTGGCCGAGCTGGGTGAACTGCGCCGGGTTGATGGCCGTGCAGAACGGGTTCACGAAGTAGAACCCCTCGCCCTTCAGCGTGCCTTTGTACTTGCCGAACAGGGTCAGGACCAGCGCCTCCTGGGGCTTCAAGACCTTGAGCCCGCCGATGCAGATGGGCAGGATGATCCAGAGCAGGATGCCGAGGGCACCGAGCGCACCGTTCACCCCTCCGATGAAGCCGAAGAGGATCATGCCCGTCGCGGCGATGAGCCCGAAGATGATGACGAACAGCATCAGCATGCCGGTCTTTTTCGTGGTGTAGATTTTCTCTGTCATTAGAAACACCTCTAGAGCCAATTGACTTTGTGATATTTGGATGATATCATTTTGATATCACTTCCACCTTCTTTATACTCCTGTCGTCCCGCAAAGTCAACCATAAACAAAAACAATTTATCTATACATCGCCCACACGCTTCTATTACAATAGAATCAGAACCTACAGGAGGTGTTCCCATGCGCATCGGAAAAACCTATTTCAAAGTGTATGACCTCATCCTCGGGGCGCTCAGTCTGGTCGTCCTCATCGCGGTCAGCATCTGGCTCCTGGTCCACTGGGGCAGCATCCCGGACCTCGTCCCCACCCACTACGACTTCTCCGGCAACATCGACGGGACCGGTGGGAAGAGCAACATCCTCATCATGCTCGGCCTTGCCTGGTTCATCTGGCTGACCTTCACGGTCCTCGACTTCTTCCCCGGCGCCTGGAACGTCCGCGGCCTCTCCGAGATCTCGAGCACCGTCGGCAAAGCGAAGGCCATCTCCCTGACCCGGACCTTCCTGCAGATCATCAAGTTCCTCATCGCCATCCTGTTCTCCTACCTGACCATCTGTCAGGCCCAGGGTCGAGCCGCCAGCCCGCTGCTCCTCCCCCTGAGCATCTTCCTGCTCATGGGTGCCTCGGTCGTGCACATCCTGCTCCTGAGCCGGCTCAAGTGACTCGTCACAAATCTAAAAGAAGCCCTCTCGGGCTTCTTTTTTCATACAGATCGGGCAATCTGTATGGTTCAACTTTCCTGCGTTATTGCTCCTTTTTAAAGTATTGTTTAAATTATCGTTTTATAATGTCCTTATCAACGAAGGAGGTGAGGACATGAAAAAAGCCCTGAACAACGGTCGCGAAGAGCACCGCATCCGACTTCTCTCGACCCGTTTCAACGAAAAGTACGGCATTGCCCGACCGGAACTGTTCTGGTTGTTTTTCTTCGGCAGCCTGCTCGGTGTCCTCATAGAAGGCGTCTACTGCAAGTTCGTCCACGGTGCCTGGGAGACCCACGTCGTCTCCATCTGGGGCCCCTTCTGCATTCTCTACGGCATCGGCGCGGTCGCGTTTTACGTCGGCAACGTCGTCTGGGAGGACAAGAAGAAGTGGCAGAAGTTCCTGCTCTTCGGCTTCCTCGGCTCCGGCCTCGAAGTCATCTGCGGCGCCATCCTCGAGTTCGGCCTCGGCATGTACGCCTGGGACTACTCCGAACAGTTCATGAATTTCCGCGGCTACGTCAGCCTCAGCATGACGGCCGCCTGGGGTGCGCTCGGCCTGCTCTTCAGCTTCGCCGTCCCCCGCATCGATGCCGCGTACGGGCTCATGCAGACCCACGCGTGGCACATAGCCTACGTCATCCTGACCATCTTCCTGACCATCGACCTCGCGTTCACCGGCATCTGCCTCGTCCGCTGGGCCGGACGGAAGTACGACATCCCCGCTGCGAATCGCATCGAGCAGTTCATCGACGAACGCTACGATGATGACTTCATGCAGAACCGTTTCATCGAGTGGCATCCCATCGAGTGGAAGCGGTGAAACCCAAAAATGGCAAACCCCTGTCGGTGTTCCGACAGGGGCCTTGTTATGTCTTGTTTTGGTCCGGTTGGCGATTTACCATTCAAGCTTTCGGAAGCACCTTCAGGATCTGCTGCGCCATGTACTTGTGGCCGGCATCCGTCGGATGCGGGTCCCAGGTGTCGCTGCTGTTCAGGACCGTTTCGGTACCGTGCATGTCGACATAGTAGTAGGTGCCGTACAGCGTCGGACGCACCATGGTGTAGGCGTTCATCGCCTCGAAACTCGGCTGGAAGATGGCAAAGTAGTGCATGAAGTTGGTGGCGTCGAACTGGTCCCCGGGGAGCAGCGCGTCGTGGTAGCCGATGGAGACGACCGTGACGTCCGGGTTCAGGGAGTAGATGCGCTCGATGATGGCCCGGTAGTTCACAAAGTAACGGGCTTTCGCCTCGACACCGGCTTCGGTGATGACCGGGATGTACGGCGCGATCTTCATGACCGTGTTCAGCGCGTTCTCCGCCTGCTTCAGGGCTTTGCCCATGCTGCCGAGTTCCTCTGCCTTTTTGAAGAGCGTCAGTTCAGGGGCCTTGGAGACTTTGCCGGTCTCCGACAGTTCGACGGCGGCCGCCAGGATGGCGAACCAGACGTCGTTGAACCCGATGCCGACCGTTATGAGGTCCGCCTCTTTGACCGCCTTCTGGTAGAGGGTGCGGAGTTTGTTATAGTCCTTCACCGGGTCTTTGCCGGTGTACTTGCCGCCGGGCGTCGTGTAGCCGTTCAGCGCGTTCGTGACATAGGCTTCGTGACCGTCGCCGCTGTAGTCGTCGCAGAGGAGCATGCGCAGTTCTTCCGAACGCATGCCGGGCTGCGCCAGCGGGTACAGCTTCTTCGTGTGGACTTTCTTCGCGACGCGGTCGACATAGGTGCCGGGGACGCGGACGAAGTAGTTCGTCTTCGCCTCTTTGGTCTCGTGGGCCGCCTTGTATGTCGAGGTCGACACGCCGGCCGCCACACTGTCACCGAAGCTGACAAAGGTCTTGTAAGTCTTATAGTCTTTGCCTTTAGCTGCGCCTGCGCTCTTCGCGAACGCGGACACGCTGCCCAGCGACGCCAGCATCAGCAGCGCCATCAGGACGGCCGTCAGTTTTCGAATGGTTCGTTTCATAGCAGTTCCCTTCTCACTTGTTGGTCTTTGCTTTGATCGGTCTTTGCCTGGAGCGTCTTAAAATGCTCCCGAATATTATGCCAGAAGTATCTTAAATTATTATGGAACCGTCTTCCACAAACTGAAATATGTTGATGTGTTCGTGCGCGTGCGCACACCGACTGACGCCCTGCTGTGCGGCACATGCTTTTACGGTCTGTTTATCAGCACGTTTCCTTTTTGGCCGCAACAGCAGGGCTGAACTTTTCTCCTTGTTTTCCTTGAAAACCTACGCAAATAGAGAAAGCCAAAATTGCGTAGGTCGGATTTTCAGCACTTTCACTGTCGCAGTCTGGATTCAACCTACGCAAATGCAGAGATAGAGATTTGCGTAGGTTGAAATCAGCAAGATTTTTGCTG
>JAFTZU010000172.1 GCA_017461005.1 Clostridia bacterium | reverse complement strand
CGACAAGGCTTACCGCAAGTGCGCCGACACCGTCGGTTCCGTTCTGGGTCGGTACCACCCCCACGGCGACGCGTCTGTTTACGACGCCATGGTCCGTCTTGCACAGGACTTCGCCATGCGCTACACACTGGTGGACGGCCACGGTAACTTCGGTTCCATCGACGGCGACCCGCCCGCTGCCTACCGTTACACCGAGTCCCGCATGAGCAAGATCTCCCAGAGAATGCTCACGGACATCGACAAAGACACGGTCGACTTCATGCCGAACTATGACGACCGTCTGAAAGAGCCCACCGTCCTGCCCTCCCGGTACCCGAACCTTCTGGTCAACGGGTCCATGGGCATTGCCGTCGGTATGGCGACGAACATCCCGCCCCACAACATGCGGGAAGTGGTCGACGGCATGTGCGCGGTCATCGACAACCCGGACATCGAGCTGCCGGAACTCATGGAGCACATCCCGGGCCCCGACTTCCCGACGGGCGCCATGATCATGGGCCGCTCCGGCATCCGCGCGGCATACGCCACCGGGCGCGGCAAGCTCACGGTCCGTGCCAAACCGGAGATCGTCGAAAAGAAAAACGGCCGCTTTGAGATCAAAGTGACCGAGATCCCTTATAACGTCAACAAAGCGCGCCTCGTCGAGTCCATTGCGGACCTCGTCAAGGAAAAACGCGTCGAAGGCATTGCCGACATCAACGACTACTCGTCCATGCACGGCATGTACATCTCCGTCGACCTGAAACGCGACGCGAACCCGCAGGTCGTCCTGAACCAGCTGTTCCAGTATACGCAGCTGCAGACGACATTCGGTGTCATCAACCTCGCCATCGTCGACTGTGAACCGAAGACCCTGACGCTCAAAGAGATGCTCCAGGAGTACATCAAGTTCCAGGAGTCCGTCATTCGGCGCCGCACCGAGTTCGACCTGAAGAAAGCCCGCGACCGGGCGCACATCCTGGAAGGTCTGGCCCGGGCCATCGACATCGTCGATGAGATCATCGCCACCATCCGCGCCTGCCGCGGCGGCCAGGCCGAAGCCAAACAGGCCATCATGGACAAGTTCGGCTTCGACGACCCGCAGGCATCTGCCATCGTGGCGTACCGCCTCGGTCAGCTCGCCGGCCTCGAGATCCTGAAGATCCAGAACGAACTGGAAGAGCTGCACAACAAGATTGCCGACTTCGAGGACATCCTCGCCCACGAAGAGTGCATCCTGCAGATCATCAAGGACGAGACCCGCGCCATCGCTGACAAGTTCGGCGACGACCGCCGCACGGAGATCCTCAACGTCTCCGGCGAGGTTGACATCGAGGACCTCATCCCGGTCGAAGATAACATCATCACTCTGACCCACATGGGTTACATCAAGAGAATGCTGGCTTCCGAGTATCGTGTCCAGCGACGCGGCGGCCGCGGCATCTCCGGTATGAGCCAGAAGGACGAGGACTTCACCGAGACCATTTTCGCGTGTTCGTCCCATGACTACATCGCCTTCTTCACGAACTTCGGACGGACCTTCCGCCTGAAAGCCTATGAGATCCAGGAGAGCTCCCGGACCTCCCGCGGCATGGCGATCGTCAACCTCCTGCAACTGCAGCCCGACGAGAAAGTCACCGGTATGATCCGTCTCGAGACCAACGAAGACGGCACCGTCAACGAGGACGGTTTCCTCTGTATGGTCACGAAAAACGGCATCATCAAGCGGTCTGCGCTGGCTGACTACCGCAATGTCCGGAAGTCCGGCCTCATCGCTATCAACCTCGACGAGGGCGATGAACTGGCCTGGGTCCGCCTCACCTCCGGCGACGACGACCTGCTGGTCGCCACCCGCGAAGGTATGGCCATCCGCTTCCACGAGACCGATGCCCGCCAGCTCGGACGTACGTCCCGCGGTGTCCGGTCCATCAAGTTCAAGAAGGACGATGACCGTGTGGTCGGCTTCGACGTCATCACCGATGAGTCCGAAGTACTGGTCGTAACCGAAACAGGTTACGGACGCCGGAACCTCGGCGCCGACTACCGCATCCAGAACCGTGGCGGTTCCGGTCTTCTGAACTACCGTGTCGAGAAGTACGGCCGTGTCGCCGCCATCCGCGTGGTCAACGAGGACGACGACCTCATCATGATCTCCGCCAACGGTGTCATCATCCGGACGCCGGTCAGCGAAGTCAAGCTCGTTGCCCGTCCCGCGAAGGGCGTCAAGGTCATGCGCATCCTCGACGACGACCGCCTCATCACGCTGTCCACCACAGCGAAGGAAGAGGAGCAGGAAGAGGCAGAAGTTTCCGAAGGGGAGGCCCCGGCAGAAGCAACGGAAGTTGTGGAAGAGCCCGTTGAAACGGTCGAAGCGGAGCTCGTCGAAGAATAACAACTGAATAAGTGTAAAAAGACCAGGCAAATCGCCTGGTCTTTTTGTCTTTTACAACTTTTTTTGGAAACTTTGAGATGCTTCTACATATTGCGCTTGATTTTTAGTATAATATAGGGTACAAATATAGGGCCTGCGGAAGGCGGGCCTCACACAAACAGCGGAAACCCCTGTTCCGCAGAACCACTTTTAGGAGAGTTTTCCCTTGAGCAACGAAAACAAGAACACCTTGGAAGAATATATTGCACCGGCAAAGTCCTCGGAGGAGATCCGGGCGGAACGAGCCGCTGCCGCCGCGGCGAAAGCCAGAGCGGAAGCGGAGGAAGCCGCGCGCCTTGAGGCAGAACGGATCGCCGCGAAAGAAGCGGAAGAAGCCGCCCTCCGTGCCGCGGAAGAACAGCAGCAGCACAAGAAGGACGTCGAAGAAGCACTCAAGCACTTCGACCAGGAGACACAGCACGACGCGGTGCTGGCCCGGCGGAAAGCCCGCGAGATGGCGCGCAAACGCATCGAAGCGGAGCTGCAGGCGGAGGCACAGGCCACGGCCCTCACGCCCCACGAACGCCGCAAGCTCGAGAAGAAGGCCGCGAAGGGCGATGAAGTCGCCCGCTCGCAGCTGATGGCCGCCGACGCGGTCCAGCGCAAGGCCCGCGAACGGCTCGCCGAGTTCGACGCCTCGGAGTTCGATGCCACGCAGGTCATCGAACCGGTCGCCTCGAAAGAGCCGCCCGTTCTGGTCGTCACCGACAAGAAAGAACGCAAGCTCCTCGAAAAAGAACTGAAAGACGTCATGAAAGACCAGAAGTTCTTTGGCAAGAAGAGCAAAAAGCTGCAGGACCAGCTCGCCAAAATGGGCGACGCAGAGGCCCTGAAAGACCAGCCCCGGAAGTATGAGAAGCTCATCGCCACACAGGAAGAGCTCGACGACGTCGAAGCGGAGATCGCCGACCTCGACAAGGAAGCGGCGAAGTACCGCGCGCAGCTCGGCATGGCGGAAGGCACCAAGCTGAAGAAAAAGACCGGTCGGAAGATCCTCGCGGCGGTCCTGGCGCTCATCATCATTGCCGGCACAGTTCTCGGCGTGTTCGTCTACCGCAAACTGAACCTCGTCGGTTCGAACGTGGACGAGTACACAGGCATCGAGACCGAGGAGATCCTCGAAAACGACATCGACGCATCCGCCATCGACTCCATTACGGACGCCGGTTCCCTGACCGCCCTCATGAAGGCATGGTACCTGAACGGCGGCGAGGCGAT
>JAFTZU010000171.1 GCA_017461005.1 Clostridia bacterium | reverse complement strand
GTGACTGAGGTGTCGCCAATGATCTGGACGTTCGGGTCGCCGAAGTTGCGGGCGGTGGCCTCGATCATCAGTTCGTTCTTTTCGGGGTCGAAGCCCATCATCTTCGTGGTGATGCGGTCTGCCTCAACGGAGTTGTTGGACGCGACGATCTTGTGGACCTGGACCGGGTCGACGGGAGCGGGCGTGTTGCCCTCGCCGCCGATGATGCCGTCGATGACGGTCAGGTTCGGCTTGAACAGGTACAGAAGGTCGGCGAGTTTCTTGTTGATCTGGTGGGTGTGGTTCCGCTCCCGCAGGAAGTAGGGGATGGTGCCCATCGCGTTCTTGAAGCCCCGCGTGACACCGGTGTATAGGTTCGTCTTCATCTTCGGGACGGAGACATAGAACGCTTCGCCCTTGACGACGCGGTCGAGGATCTCCGGCAGGTAGACCTCGTTCATGACCTCTGCTTTCGGCAGATAGTAGTGGACGACCGGCTGCTCTTCGAGGGCGACGAGACCGGTGCCGCGATATTTCGCGATGCGGTCGTAACCGGCAGCCTTGAAGGCGATCGCGGTCGGATAGGGTTTGCCGGCGGACTAGATGATGGTGATGTCATCGGTATACTTCTTCAGCCAGGCGATGACGGCGTCGAAGACACGGGGGTCCGTGTTTTCCGGATAGCTCTTCTCGTCGAGACCGACATTGTGGTAGACGAAGACGAGGTTCGGCTTGATGAGGACCGGACGGTCGTTCGCGAGCTCTTCGGTGAAATGGGTCTTCGCGTCGAGGTCGTCGAGGGCTGCATAAACGGTGTCGTGGATCGCTTTGATGTCCTCCCGGTCGAAGTACTTCTTCGTGCCGTAGGTCTTCGGCAGCGCCGCGAAGTCGTTCATGTAGTCGACCTTCTCCGGTGCGTTCTTGATGATGACGAAGCTCTTCGGCTCGGCAGCAGGTGCCGCGGCGGCTTCTTTCTTTGATTTCTTTTTGAATAATGCCATATCATTTACCTCCCAAAATTGTTTTCCAAACATCGTTGTTAAGGATAATCCCATCTATATTATATACGCGTACAAGAAAACAGTCTCAACAAAAAATCGCCCAACGAATTGGGCGATTTACCGAATGTGTTTCGTTATGTCAGAACCATTTCTTCCAGCGGAAGAAGATGATCTCTCCGAGGAGGATGGCGAGGGAGAGGAAGATGACGTACGGGTAGCCGTGGGCCCAGTTGAACTCCGGCATGATGAGGTTCATGCCGAACCAGCCGGTGATGAGCTGCAGGGGCAGGAAGATCATCGTGACGACGGTCAGGGTCTTCATCGTGTTGTTCTGGACGAGGTCGATCTGTGCCTGGTAGGCCTCACGGACCTGCTCGAGGTACTCCTGGTTACGGAGGATGAAGTCGTACAGACGGTCGAATTTCTTATCGATGAAGACGAAGTCCGGCTCCATGTCGGCGAGTTCGTCGGACAGGAGTTCCATCTCTTCGTAGTACCGTTTTTTCTGGGAGATCTCCCGGCGGAGATCCATGATGGCGTTGATGCCCTCCTTGTCGGGGACGGAGTCTTCGGAGAAGAGCTCGTCCTCGAGGGCTTCGATCTTGTCCTCGAGCCGCGCCAGCTCATAGATGTCGGAAGAGGTCAGGGCGAGGAAGAACGAGAAGAGTTCATCGAAACCGGACTCGTGGTCGATGCCTTCGGCCTTCTCGATGAGCCGTGGCGTGCCGGTCATCATGCTGCAGCGCTCGTCGTTGGCGTAGAGCACCGCGCCGTGTTCGTCGACGGTGTGGAAGGACACGAGCAGAGCGCCGTTGTGGGTGCGGACGACATAGTCGCGCGCGCCGCGGACTTCCCGCTTTGTGGGCATATCGATGTACTTGTAGAAGTCTTTCGACTGGTCCGGAGAAAAGATTTGGATCATCGGGAAGCGCCTCCTTCCGTAAAGCTTTTGTAAAGGTGGTTACTATTTTAACGCAAACAGGCGACGCCTGTAAAGGAAAAGCACTGCTTCGGGAATTAAATTGTGCTTGACTTTTTGCATCGCCACTACTAAGATAGGGTACACAGCGAACCATCCAGGGAGGAAACTTCTATGAATACATTCCAGTACACACCCCAGGGCGTCTGCGCCCGCCAGCTCCAGTTCAGCCTCGACGACGACGGGAACGTCTCCGGCGTCAGCTTCTACGGCGGCTGCAACGGCAACCTGAAAGCCATCGGCAAACTAATCGAAGGCAAACCCGCGCAGGAGGTCATCGACATCCTGAAGGGCAACGACTGCGCCGGCCGCGGCACCTCCTGTGCCGACCAGCTCGCCATCGCGCTGGAAGAGGCACTCGAGTACGTCTAAAAACAGAATCTGAAACACAGTGGGCGATTTATGGAAACATTCCGTAAATCGCCCCTGCTTTTTCTTGACTGAAAATAGCAAACCATTTTATACTTAAAAGGTAAACAGTTTCACTCGGAAGGAGTTGTATTGATATGTACATGGACGAATACAAACGCTGGATGGAAGCCGAACTCGAAGACTTCGACCTGAAAGCGGAACTGCAGCAGATCGAAGGCGATGAGGACGCCATCGCGGACCGTTTCGCCGTCGCGCTGAAATTCGGTACGGCCGGCCTTCGCGGTACGCTGGGCGCCGGCACCAACCGCATGAACATCTGGGTCGTCCGTCAGGCGACGCAGGGCATCGCAGACTGGGTCAAGACCCAGGGCGGCACGCAGACCGTCGCCATCTCTTACGACAGCCGTCTCAAGGGCTGGGACTTCGCGAAAGCCGCGGCCGGCGTCCTCGCCGCCAACGGCATCAAAGTCCGCATCTATGACGCGCTGAACCCGGTCCCGGCACTGAGCTTTGCCACCCGGTATTACAACTGCAACGCGGGCATCATGGTCACCGCGTCCCACAACCCTGCCAAGTACAACGGCTACAAGGCTTACGGCCCCGACGGCTGCCAGATGACCGATGACGCCGTCGCCGTTGTCTACGATGTCATCCAGAAGACCGACGTCCTGAACGGCGCCAAGTACATCTCCTTCGCGAAGGGTGTTTCCAAGGGCCTCATCAAGTTCGTCGGCGACGACTGCAAGAAGGCGTTCTTCGAAGCCATCGAAGCCCACCAGGTCCGTCCGGGTCTCGCGAAAGACGCCGGCCTCAAGCTGGTCTACACCCCGCTGAACGGCACCGGCCTCGTCCCGGTCACCACGGTCCTCAAGGACATCGGCATCACCGACATCACCATCGTTCCGGAGCAGGAGTATCCGAACGGCTACTTCACGACCTGCTCCTACCCGAACCCCGAGATCTACGCCGCCATGGAGATGGGCGTCAACCTTGCAAAGGAAGTCGGCGCCGACCTGCTGCTCGCCACCGACCCCGACGCCGACCGTGTCGGCATCGCCATGAAGTGCCCGGACGGCTCCTATGAGCTCGTCACCGGCAACGAGATGGGCGTCCTGCTCCTCGACTACATCTGCGCCGGCAAACTCGAAAAGGGCACCATGCCGCAGAACCCGGTCGCCTGCAAGTCCATCGTCTCCACACCGCTTGCGAACCTCGTTGCGGAGCACTACGGTGTCGAGATGAGAGAGACCCTCACCGGCTTCAAGTGGATCGGCGATCAGATCGCTGCCCTCGAAGCGGACGGTGAAGTCGAACGCTTCATCTTCGGTTTCGAAGAGAGCTACGGCTACCTGGCCGGCCCGTATGTCCGTGACAAGGACGCCGTCATCGCCTCCATGCTCATCTGCGAGATGGCCGCTTACTACAGAAGCATCGGCTCCTCCATCAAGCAGCGCCTTGAGGAGATCTACGCCGAGTACGGCCGTTACCTCAACCAGGTCGACTCCTTCGAGTTCCCCGGCCTCTCCGGTATGGACAAGATGGCCGGCATGATGGCATCTCTCCGTGAGAACCCGCCGAAGGACATCGCCGGCATCGCGGTCGCGAAGGTCACCGACTACCTCAAACCCGAAGAGACCGGACTTCCGAAGTCCAACGTCCTCACGTATGCGCTCGAGAACGGCGAGACCGTCGTGGTCCGTCCCTCCGGCACCGAGCCGAAGATCAAAGCGTACTACACGACCAAGGGCGTCAACCTTGCCGAGGCCCAGGCCCACAAGGACAAGCTGGCTGCCGCTCTGGCTCCCATCTTTGCGTAAGAGCATTCCGGCGTAAATCGCCAAAAAATACAAAGGCTCCGGATAGACCGGGGCCTTTTTTCTATGCTATAATGGCTGACAGATATCAAGTTTTGAAACCGAGGTGGCCCTATGGCCAAAGAGAAACAAATCATCAAATACGACCTGACGTTCGAGACGCTCGGCGACGTCAGCGCGGAGCTCGACGCGTACCTGCGGGAGCACAATACGGACCCGAAAGATGTCCAGACTGCGCTGCTGCTCCTCGAGGAGATCTCGGTCCGGTTCCTTGAACATTCGCCGGACGTCCCGGTGAAGGTCCGGGTCCGCAACCGGTTCGGGAGCATCAGCCTCATCCTCGTAAACGAAGCGGAGGACTTCAACCCCATCTCCGAGATCAAGGACTGGGGCACCGAGAGTGAGAACTACTTCCGGACCCTCATCTTCCGCGCGAACGCCGAGAAACTCGACTACGCCCGGCAGAACGGCCGGAACGTCGTCAACATCAAGGCCCGCAAGCCGAAGAACCGCATGATGGTCCTGGCGCTCCTCATGCTGGTCGCCGGCACCGTCCTGGGGCTCGTCATGGTCCACATCATGGGTGTGGGCAGCGCGAAAGCCTTCGACTACCAGGTGTTCGAGACCGTCAGTGCCATGTTCTTCAATGCCCTCGGCATGCTGATCATTCCCATGATCTTCTGCTCGGTCGTCACGACCATTGCGGGGCTGTCCAGCCTGTCTGACACCGGCCGCCTCGGTGGAAAGGCGCTTCGGACCTACATGACGACCACCGCGCTGGCCATCCTCGTCGGATTCGGCTCCGCGTACCTGTTCCTGCCGAGGAAACTGCCCGACGCGGTCATGACCCTCGCGGAAGGACACGCGACCGAGAGTACGGTCCAGCTCGGGCGGGATACGCTCATCGGGCTCATCCCGAAGGACATCGTCGCGCCCATACAGAACGCGAACATCATGCAGGTCATGCTGCTGGCGGTGTTCGTCGGTATGGCGCTCGGCGTCCTCGGCGAGAAGATCCAGGTGCTGAACCGCCTCATCGAGGACCTCACGAACCTGTTCCAGACCCTCGTCAACATGGTCGCGGCCTTCATGCCTCTGGTCACCCTGACGGCCACCGCGTCCCTGATGATCAACGTCGGCCTGCCGGTCATCCCGCTGCTCGGCCGCCTCATCCTCACGGAGATCATCGCGGTCGCCATCATGTGGGTCATCTATTCGCTCCAGCTCGGCATCCGCGGCATCTCGCCGATCCCCTTCTGGAGAGCGCTGCCCGGCTACTTCCGGAAGTCCGGCCTGCCGAACTACTCCGGTGCCTACCTGCCGTACTCGATGGAACTCTGCACCCGTAAGTTCGGTGTCTCCCCGCGTGTCACGTCCTTCACGACGTCCCTCGGTGCCACCATCAACATGGACGGTGCCTGTGTCCACTTCGTGCTCTGCAGCATCCTGTTCGCGCGGCTTTACAATGTGGAGCTCGACGCCAACATGATCGCCACCATCGCTATCGCCGTGTTCATCCTGTCCATGGGCGATTCAGCGGTCCAGAACTCGAGCCTCATCTCCATGACCTCCATCCTCACGATGATGGGCGTCCCGACCAGCGCGCTGGGACTCATCCTCGGTGTCGACGCGGTCCTCGACATGTTCCGCTGCGGCTCCAACATCATCGGCGACCTCTCCGCCACCCTCACCATCGGCAAGTCCGAAGGGGAGATGGACCGGGAGAAGTACAACGCCAAACCCAAGAAAGCTGCATGACTTGAGACGTAAAAATGCCCGCCGTTCGGCGGGCATTTCTTGTTGTGTCATTAGACCTCGATCGGGTCGTCGGTGCGGTCGATAAGTTTTTCGAAGGTGAGAATGTTCGAATGGTTCGAGCGGACGTAGTGGACATTGTCCATCGTCTTCTTGACGAGGAAGATGCCGAGCCCGCCGATCTCGCGATCTTCCGCGGAAAGGGTCGTGTCCGGGTCCTCCTTGGCGAGCGGATCGTACGGCATGCCCTGGTCCACGAAGGCCAGCTTGACGGCGTGGCGGTCCATGTCGTATCCGATCCGGATGACGACCGGCCCGACGCCGGGGGCGTAGGCGTAGTTCGCGACGTTGATGTAGATCTCTTCCGCGGCGAGCTGGATCTGCATCTGTTCCTTCATCGGGATGTCGAGGATCTGAAGCATCTCTTCGATCCACGCGGAGACCTCAGTCAGGTTCTCCTGAGTGGCGTCGATGCGCAGCGTGCGCAGGTGGTTCACCTGGCCGTGGTACTGCAGGGCGAGCATGGTGATGTCGTCGGCCTGCTCCATGCCGTTCGCGAAGGAGTGGATGGAGGCCGCCATGTTGCCGAGCAGTTCCTCCGGTGCCGCGTGGGGCGAGACGTTCAGGGTCTCGAGCAGCCGCTCGGTCCCGAAGAGGTGGAGATCTCGGTCCGCAGCTTCGGTGACACCATCTGTGTAGACGAAGAGCGTGTCGCCGGGCTGGAGGGTCAGGACCTCTTCACGGTACTTCGTGCCGCTCATGCCGCCGAGGACGAAGCCGTGCTTGTCCTTGAAGAACTCGAACGTGCCGTCGGCATGGCAGATGGCGGGGTACTCATGGCCCGCGTTGGCGGTCGTCAGGACACCGGTCGACACTTCGAGGATGCCGAGCCAGGCGGTGACGAACATGTTCTCGTAGTTGCCTTCGCACAGCTGCTGGTTGACGTCGGCGAGGACTTCGGCCGGCGTGCCGCCCAGCTGGGCGCGGTTCTTGACCATGATCTTGGTCGCCATCATGAAGAGAGCGGCCGGGGCGCCTTTGCCGGAGACGTCCGCAATGACGAGGCCGAGGTGGTCGTCGTCGATGAAGAAGAAGTCATAGAAGTCGCCGCCGACTTCCTTGGCGGGGGTCATATGGGCATAGAGACTGAACTCGTCCCGTTCCGGGAACGGCGGGAACGTGTTCGGGATGATCCCCTGCTGGATGCCGCTCGCAACATTCAGTTCGCCCTCCATCCGGTCTTTCTGCGAAGTGACCGTCTTCAGGTTTTCGGTGTAGTTTTTGATGGCGTATTCCATCTTGTCGACGTGCATCGCCAGCAGTTTGATCTCGTCTTCGCCCTTGATGGAGTCGGTCAGCGAGACCTCGGGCAGTTCGTTGTCCCGGGAGAACCGGACGGTTTCCGAGGCGATCCGCCGGATCGGTTTCGCGACAGTCCTGCGAATGGACCAGCCGTAGGCGAGGGCGACCAGCGCGATCATGACGAGCGCGGCAAGCGCGATCTCTTTGAGGAACTTCGCGCGGGCGGGCCCGAGTTCGACCATCTGCAACTGGACGCACAGGACACCGACGACATCGCCGTCGCTGTTCTTGACGGGGACCAGAGAACTGACGTGGGCTCCGGTGGTCGTCTGCCGGGCACTGCGGAAGACGCATTCTTCCTCGCTTTTTCCGTCGTAGATGAGGCCGTACTTCAGGGAGTACTCTTCGCTGGCGGACTCGCGGACGTGGCCGGGCAGGTAGGGGCTCAGCTCATAGTTGTCGTTGACCGTCTCGAACAGGAAGCGGACTTCCTTCCACTCGTCGTCGACCGGCTGGAGGATGTAGATGAACGCGGCGTTCATCCGCTGGGTGACGTTGTCGAGCCGGCGCATGGCGATCTTGTATTCGTCTGTCTGACGGTAGTCTGCGTCGAGGTACGCGTCGAGGTTGTCGGCGTCGACGATCTGCGCGGCGAGGCGGCCGATCCGGTACCCGGTGTCCGCGTACCGCTCCTCGAGTGCGACTTCGAATGCCGAATAACCGATCAGACTGCTGAGGACCGCGAAGATCAGCAACGAACCGACGATGCCGGCGATGATCTTCACGGCCAGTTTGCTTCTCAATGCTTTCAGCATAGGTGTCTCCTGTTATTCGATGGTCAGGATGTCGACGAAACCGGTGATCTCGAGGACTTCCATGACGGACGGGTCGACGTTGCGGAGGATCAGTTCGCCCGGGATGCTCTTGCGAAGAGTCAGAAGGACACGCAGGCCCGCGCTGGAGATGTAGGCGAGGTCCTTGCAGTCGATCTTGATCGACTCGACGCCGGCGAGCTGCTCATTGGCGGCTGCCTGCAGCTGAGGTGCCGTGACAGTGTCGAGGCGCCCTTCGAGAACGAGGTCGAGAATGGCATCGGTTTTCGTAGCGTTGATATTCAGCATAGGGGATAGCTCCTTTACTAAGATAATCTCATTATAGTACAGGGAAAACCTGAATGCACGAAAAACATAGATATGGTATACTAACGGCAGATTTTTCAAAGGAGGTGCATCGCCGTGGCAGAAGGGTTCCTGCCGGTCTCGAAAAAAGACCTCGCCGAACGCGGCATTCAGCAGCTGGACTTCGTCTATGTCTGTGGCGATGCATACGTCGACCACTCGAGCTTCGGCGCCGCCATCATCTGCCGCCTGCTCGAAGCCCACGGCTTCACCGTCGGGTTCCTCGCGCAGCCGAACTGGAAGAAACCGGAGAGCGTCAAAGCGCTCGGCGAACCGCGCCTCGGCTTCCTCGTCTCCTCCGGCAACATGGACTCGATGGTCAACCACTATTCCGTCACGAAACACCGCCGCGCCGTCGACGCCTACAGCCCCGGCGGCAAAATGGGCAAGCGCCCTGACCGCGCCGTCACGGTATACGGCAACCTCATCCGGCAGGCGTACCCGGACGCGGCCATCATCATCGGCGGCATCGAGGCGTCCCTGCGGCGGCTCGGCCACTACGACTACTGGTCCGATGAGGTGAAGCGCTCCGTCCTTCTGGACTCCGGCGCGGACCTCATCTCCTACGGCATGGGCGAACACTCCATCATCGAGATCGCCGAGGCGCTCGACGCCGGCATTCCGGTGGGAGACATCACTTTCATCGACGGCACGGTGTACAAGACCCGTGTGGAAGAGGACATCTACGACGCCGTCCGCCTGCCGGACTTCGCGCGCATCTCCGCCGCCAATGAGACTGACGACCCGCAGATCGCCCAAAAGGCGAAGCGGGCTTATGCCGAAAGCTTCAAGGTGCAGTACCGGAACACGGACCCGGTGACGGGCAAACGGCTGTACGAGGCCTATGATGACGGCTGGTTCGTCGTGCAGAACCCGCCGGCGAAGCCCCTGACCACCCAGGAGATGGACGACGTCTACGCGCTGCCCTACATGCGGGACTGGCACCCGATGTACGACGACCGCGGCGGCATCCCGGCCTTCTCGGAAATCAGGTTCTCCCTGACCTCGAACCGCGGCTGCTACGGCGAGTGCAACTTCTGCGCGCTGACCTTCCACGAGGGGCGCATCGTGCAGGCCCGGTCCCACGAGTCCATCGTCGAAGAGGCGAAGGGGTACAAAGAGGACCCGGACTTCAAGGGGTACATCCACGACGTCGGAGGTCCCACCGCCGAGTTCCGTCGCCCGGCCTGCAAGAAGCAGCTGACCCTCGGCGCCTGCAAGGACCGGCACTGTCTCTACCCGACGGTCTGCCCGAACCTCGACACCGACCACACGGACTACCTCGAACTCCTCCGGGAACTGCGCTCGCTGCCCGGCGTGAAGAAGGTGTTCGTCCGCTCCGGCATCCGTTACGACGTGGTCCTCGCGGACTACAAAACGCACTTCCTGAAGGAACTTGCCGAACACCACATCTCCGGCCAGCTGCGCGTGGCGCCGGAACACGTCTCGGACGCGGTCCTCTCGAAGATCGGTAAGCCGAGCGTCAACGTGTACAACCGGTTCGTCGAAGAGTTCGAGAAGGTGAACCGGCAGCTGGGGATGGACCAGTACGTGGTCCCGTACCTCATCTCGTCCCACCCGGGCAGCCGCCTGAAGGACGCCATCCTGCTCGCCGAGTACCTGAACAAACACAAACTCAGCCCGAAGCAGGTGCAGGACTTCTACCCGACGCCGGGCACCGTCTCCACCTGCATGTACTACACAGGGTACGACCCGCTGACCATGAACGAAGTCTACGTGGCGAACGACCCGTATGAAAAGGCGATGCAGCGCGCCCTCATCCAGTACCGCGACCCGAAGAACCACGCCCTCGTGCGCGAAGCCCTGCGCAAAGCCCACCGCTTCGACCTCATCGGCTACGGCCCCGAGTGCCTCGTGCCTCCGGAACGCGGCGCGGGGAGCGGGCGTAACGCGAATGCCCGCAACTCCGGCTCGCGCAACTCGAACAGCCAGCGTTCCGGCTCGCGCAGTACGAACTCTCTCAGCTCGAACACCCGCCAGCCCGGGACCCCGCGCTCCGGCCGGGGCGTCAAGACCGGCTCGCCGACCCACAGCAAAAAACAGCGCCACAAAAAGTGAGCGTTGCAAACCCGCACAAGAAATAACACTCTGCCTTCGCTCTCACGAGCCCGGCAGAGTGTTTTTCTTCCCCACAAACATGTATTTGCAGTGGCGATTTGCCTCCTAATCTCATTGAAGAAACAGCGTAGCTGTCCGCGCACTGAGATACAATGCTCTCCGCTTCGGGGTTGACAACGGGCCCCTGGCGGTACGGCTTTAGCCTGCCGGGGCCAGCCCCACAAAAAAGAAAAGGGCAGGCCGCCTACCAGGCTGCCATACCGCCTTCCCATTGTAAACCCGCTTCGCTGAGGCTCCTGTGATTAGAGTAACCCTACATTTGCTGCGTGTTAGTATGAATATGTGGGGGTTTTCGGGCTCTGTGAAGGAGGGATTTCCCACATTTTCTTTCTCGAACCTTTCCGCTGTGGGGGTTTTACTCTCTTTTTCTAGTCCCAGCCCCCACAAAACCCTTCTCAGACAACAATTCTGTAGGAGTTTTGCCGGTTGAAACCGGGTAAAAACCCTACAGCATGAAGCTCTCGGGTCCGAGTTGTGGGGGTTGGAGCTTGAAAATGATGCTGTTTTTCCCACATACTGCCGCAGCCACATTGCAATTGTGGGGCGTGGCTGCTGTGATCCTATCAAATCTTCCCACAAGTAACTCTTCTGAGGCCATTCTTGTGGGGAGGAGCATAGCTTGAAGTGAAACTACAATTATTGTCTGAAATGCTTGCTCATGTAGGGGCTCTGATGAAATGATTCATGTAGTCTTTTTATGCCCCCTTTGGTGCAGAGAGAGGAGAAAAGTTCAGCAGGCGGGGCAGTGGAACGCCGTGGGGTCGGAGGTCGGGCCCTATGGCCCGGGCTCTCGAGCCCTTCCACCATCCTGCCTGCGTCAAGAGGTGTGCGCGTGCGCACAAAAAGCCTTCTGCAAATGCAGAAGGCTTTTGCTAGCCGCTTACTCTTCGACAAATTTCAGTTTGTAGATAGGTCGTGATCGAAAAAAGCACTTCAGGATTTCCTAAAGTGCTTTTTATGATGTGTAAGAGTGCCGGGCTTAGAAGATGCCCTGTTCGAGTTGGCGGGCGGCGTCGAGGAGGCTTTCGCAACAGGCGTCGTACTCGCCGGCGAGGGTCTCGTCGGGCTGTTTTAAGTCGGGGACCATGACGGTGAAGCATCCAGCGGCATGGCCGGCGCGGACTCCGTTGAAACTGTCCTCGAAGACGTAGCAGTCGGAGGGGTCGAGGCCGAGGCGTTCGGCGGCCACCAGGAAGATCTCCGGGTCGGGTTTGCCGTTGGAGATGTCGTCCCGAGTGGTGATGACGTCGAAGTACTCCCGGATGCCGCTGGTCGCAAGGTTCTGCTCGACGCGGTCCCGGTAGGAGCTGCTTGCGACGGCAATTTTCACGCCTTTCGCACGAAGCATCTCGAGGATCTCGTGGAGACCCGGTTTCTCCGGCAGACAGCGGTCCTGCTCCTCATAGGAGAGTTGGAAGCAGAGGTCGATGAACGGCTGCGGCTCCTGTTCTGGGAAGAACCGGTGGATGACCGCTTCCATGCCGGGGCCGCTCGTGCCGCTGACTGCAGTACAAAACTCAAAGGGGACTTCGAACCCCAGCTGTTTTCCAGCTTTGACCCACGACCGCTGGTACACCGCTTCGGTGTCGAACAGAAGACCGTCCTGGTCGAAAATGGCGCCCTGTTTCATTTCGTATGCCTCCTGAGACCTCTTGGAAGTTGCCTTATTGTATCGCGACAAAGGGAGGAGGTCAACCGGTTCTTTTACAGAAGCGGGTTGTTGTCGTTGAAGAGCTTCAGGAGGTCGGCATGGAATTCATCCCGGATGCCCATTTCGGCGTGGACTTCGTGCATCGCCCGGAAGTAGAGGTGGAGTTCGGTCTTCTTGCCGGCGGCGAGCAGGTCTCTGTGGATCAGCTTCGGACCGATGCCGAGGAGACCGGGGATGTCCCACTGCCCGCAGCCGTGGTGCAACACCGTCTCGTCCGGAATACGCTCGGCCCAGCCGGGCTTGTCCGCATAGGCGAAGCAGGAAAGCGCTTTCAGGGCGAACCCGATGACGTGTTTGAAGTCCGCGTTCGCGCCGCCGCTGTAGGGGTTGCTGATGTAGTTGATGATGTCCTGCCGGTCGAAGGCGAGCCAGAACAGAGGAAGGCGGCGCAGGAGCGGCGGGTTCTGCCCGTAGTCCGTCATCCGGAACGTGGCACGTCGTTTCTCGAGGTCCTGCGGGTAACGGGAGATGAGCCGCCCGAGCAGGTTCGCGGCGGGCACCAGCTTGTACATAAAGGACGGCAGGTGCGAGTCGCCGGTGAAGAAGCAGGCTTTGATGTCGAGCTCCGGCCCGTACATCGCGAGGAAAGTGCGGACCATCATGGAGCCCATGCTGTGGCTGAAGGAAAAGAGGGGCAGCTCAGGGTACTCGTCCCGCAGGAGGTTGTAGAGCGTGAACATGTCCTTCCAGATGGCCTCGTTCGTGTCGTCCGGCGCAATGCCGACGCAACCGGGGCCGTTGGTGGTGCCGTGGCCGAGGAAGTCCATGCCGGCGCAGAGGTAGCCGTGCTCCGCGAGGAAGACCGCCTGGTCTTCGAACATCTCGATGTTCTCCGAGAGCCCGTGGGTGATCATGACGACGCCGACCGGGTCCTTCGTGTCATCGAGGTGCCGGAAACAGTTGAGCGTGACCCCCGCTGTGGACGAAGAGGGGAAGGTGAATGTGGTTTTCTGTACTGCCATTTTCATTTCCTTTCTCCGGGAATGCTGTGGCGATTTACCGCCGTCTCCCGAACTGGTTTGTCAGATTTCGGAACCATTCTAAATCAGAGAAACAGCAAAGAACGAACATTCCGATTCGAAATGTTCGTTCTTCTGATTCTTTGTATTTTCTTTGTATTTGGCGCCCCCGGACTCACCGTTCTCCGAACAGGTCGGTCGCGATGGCGATGGACTCGGTCAGTACATCGCCCAGCTCCTCGGGAGTCTTGTCGAAGCCGTTCTTTGCCCAGAGCCGCAGGATGCTGTACACGTAGTTCGTGCAGGCGTCAGCGCTGTACCGGAGAAGCTCCGCGTCCTTCTGTGGGAAGTCCGCGAGGTACTGGTCGTAGAGGTACTCCCGGATGCCGGACAGGAAGACCTGCTCGAGCTTCGGGCTCTTCAGCAGCATGGCATAGGCGTTCCGGTGTTTCGCCACGAAGTCGATGAACACCCGGTACGCGTCCCGGTAGCTGTCCGGCCCGGTGCCGGCGCCCCGGTTCTCCCGGATGAGCCGGATGATCTGTGCGGAATAGTCCGCCGCCAGTTCCTCGAGGAGGTCCTGGAAGTTTTCGTAGTAGACGTAGAAGGTGGAACGCGCCACGCCGGAACGGGACAGGACTTCCGAGACCGTTGGCTTCTTCCCGCTGCCCTCTTCGACCAGCACTTCCAGCGCGTCTTTGATCCGCGCTCTTGTCTTTTCGCCGTAATCGCTCATGTCTCAGCCTCCAAAACGGTCGAGCGTCCGCAGGACGGACCCCACATAGGAATACCCGAACAGGTTGACGTGGTTCAAAAGGTGGTACAGGTTGTAGAGGTCCCTGCGGTCGTCGTATTCCGGGTCCACGTTGGCGATTTGCCGGTATGCAGAGTAAAACGCCGGCGCAAACCCGCCGAACAGTTCTGTCATGGCAAGGTCCGCCTCCCGGTGGCCCACATACGTGGCCGGGTCGATGAGCCAGGCCTTGCCGTCCGGCCCGGTCATGAAGTTCCCACCCCACAGGTCGCCGTGGAGCAGGGACGGGTGGTCCGGCTCCGGCAGGAGGGACTCGAGCCGTTCCATGACGGAGTCCGCCTGCCGCATGGCAGACCGATCCAGGTACCCGGCGTCATAGGCCCACCGGACCTGCGGGTGCAGTCGGCACTCCCGGAAGAAGTCCACCCAGGTGCTCTTTGCCGTGTTGATCTGCGGCGTCGAGCCGATGTAGTTGTCGATGGAGAATCCGTAGCGCGGGGTGCCTGAAACAGTGACTGCGCCGTCCTTCCCGGCAAACACGAACGAGGTGTCAGCCGCGTGCATCGCCGCGAGCTCCTCTGCAAAGGTCTCCCAGAAGTCGGCTCGCTTCGCGCCGGAATCCATCCAGCGCAGCAGCAGGAACGCCGCATCCTGTCCGAACTCCGCAGGATCGAGGCCGATGGCCAGCACATCCGTGACCCCGATGGTGCCGGTCGTCCGCATGGCGGCAAGGCCCTCCGCCTCCGCTTCATACATCGGGAGCAGGGAAGAGGCGTTCGTCTTCGCGAAGAACTCCGAGCCGTCCGAGAGGGTCAGCCGGTAGACGCGGTTCAGGTCGCTGCCGCCGACGGGCCGGCGCGCCTCGAGAGAAGCGCCGGGCGCGAGGGCGTTCAGTGCATCGCCAAGGGAAGCGAAAACGGGTACGGTCGCCATGGGATGGCCTCCTGGAAATCAGTCTTTTTGATAGAGCATGAAGGCTTCATAAGGCCGGAGTGTTCCGGACTCGAAGTCTTTGTAGTTATGGATGAGGACGTCTGCGCGTTCGGTGTCCCAGCCTTCCGGCAGGTCGTACGAAATCGTGTTCCCGAAGAAGTTCGCGACGACGAGGAGCCGTTCATCGCCGAGGGAGCGGGTGTACACGAACAGCTCGTCGCTATCTGGTTCGAGCAGCGTGAAGTCGCCGTCCCGGATGACGTCGTATTCCTTCCGCAGCGCGATGAGCTTCTTGTAACAGTAGAACACCGAGTCCGGGTCCGCCAGAGCAGCCTTCACGTTGATGTCCACATAGTTCGGATTGACGCGGATCCAGGGCTCGCCGTCGGTGAACCCGGCATTCACACCGTCGTCCCACTGCATGGGGGTCCGCGCGTTGTCCCGGCCGCGTGTCTGGAGCGCATGCAGCACGTCCGCCTCCGGTCTGCCGGCGGCGGTCAGCTCGTCATAAGCGTTCAGGAGCTCGATGTCCCGGTAGTCCTCGATGGGGTAGGCCACGTTGGTCATGCCGAGTTCGTCGCCCTGGTAGATGTAGGGCGTGCCCTGCATGCCGTGGAGGACCGTCGCGAGCATCTTTGCGGACTCCACCCGGTACTCCTTGTCGTTGCCCCAGCGGGACACGACCCGGGGCATGTCGTGGTTGTCCCAGAAGATGCTGTTCCAGCCGCATCCGTGGAGACCGGTCTGCCAGTGTGCCAGGATCGACTTGAATTTGTGGAAGTCGAGGGGCGCGAGGTCCCACTTGGAACCGCCCTCCACCTGGTCGGTCATGGTGTGGCTGAACTGGAAGACCATCGAGAACTCGGACCCGTCGGGGTTGCTGTACCCCTTCGCGAGGTCCACGGTCGCGTTCCAGGTCTCGCCGACGGTGACGAGGTCCCCGTGGGAAAAGGTCTCCCGGCTGAGTTCCCGGAAGTATTCCTGCAGGCGCGGCCCGTTCGCGAGGATCTTCTCGTCCGGCACTTTGGCGATGAGGTCCACCGCGTCCAGACGGAACCCGGCAACGCCCCGGTCCATCCACCAGCGGATCATGTCATAGAGTTCTTCCCGCACCTTCGGGTTGTCCCAGTTGAGGTCCGGCTGCCGGACGGCGAACTGGTGCAGATAGTACTGCTGTACCTCCGGCACCCACTCCCAGGCGGAACCGCTGAATGCGGACCGCAGGTCGTTCGGCGGGGTGCCCTCCTCGCCGTCCCTCCAGACGTAGTAGTCGTGGTAGGGGTCGTCCCGGCTTTTCTTCGCTGCGAGGAACCAGGGGTGCTCGTCGGAGGTGTGGTTCAAAACGAGGTCCAGGATGATCCCGATGCCCCGCTTCTTCCCTTCGGCGATGAGCCGGTCCATGTCCGCGAGCGTCCCGAACATGGGGTCGATGTCCCGGTAGTCCGAGATGTCATAGCCATTGTCCGCCTGCGGGCTTTTGCACACCGGAGACAGCCAGATGGCGTCGATGCCCAGTTCCTTCAAATAGTCGAGCCGTTCGATGAGACCGGGGAGGTCTCCGATGCCGTCTCCGTTCGAGTCCTGGAAACTGCGGGGGTATACTTGGTATATGACGGCGCTCTGCCACCATTTTTTCTGTGCTGCGTACATTGCCAGCCCTCCTTTGTCATTTGTCTGCCCTTATTATAGCAGAGAGGCCCCGCCCCGTCGTGGTTTTACACCCGTTTTTTTGTTATAATAAACAAACCAATACGAAAAGAAGGAGGGACTTCCATGGCAAAGGCGATCGACCACCGGCAGAACGCGAGACAGACCGGCAAGCAGACCGGCAGACTCACGGCCTGCCCGCTCGCGAAAAAGTGCGGCGGATGCCAGCTGCAGAACATGACCTATGAAGAGCAGCTGGGCTTCAAGCAGCAGAAATGCAAGCGTCTGCTCGGGCGGTACGGCAAAGTCTCTCCGATCCTCAGCATGGAGGACCCGACCCACTACCGGTGCAAGGTCCAGGCGGCCTTCTCCTACGACTACCGCCACAAGCGCCTCGTCTCCGGTGTGTACCAGTCCGGATCCCACCGGGTCGTGCCGGTCAACGACTGCCTCATCGAGAACAAAAAGGCGGATGAGATCATCGTCTCCATCCGCAAGCTTGCCCAGAGCTTCAAGTTCCAGGCCTATGACGAGGACTCCAAACGGGGCTTCCTCCGCCACGTCCAGGTCCGCTACGGGTACAACACCGGGGAAGTCATGGTCGTCATCGTCTCCGGCAAGCCTATGTTCCCGTCGAAAAAGAACTTCGTGAAGGCGCTCCTGAAGGAGCACCCGGAGATCACGACCATCGTCCACAACGTGAACCCGTACCACACGAACCTCGTGCTCGGGCCGAAGAACGAAGTGCTCTACGGCAAGGGCTACATCGAGGACGAGCTCTGCGGCTGCACCTTCCGTATCTCGCCGGGTTCCTTCTACCAGATCAACCCGCAGCAGACCGAGGTCCTCTACAATACGGCGATGGACTTCGCGGGTCTCACGGGCAATGAAACCTTTTTTGATGCCTACTGTGGCACCGGGACCATCGGCATCATCGCCGCCACGAAAGGCGCGAAGCGGGTCATCGGGGTCGAACTCAACAAAACCGCCGTCCGGGACGCGAAGTCCAACGCACGGCGGAACAACATCGAGAATATCGAGTTTTATGCGGGCGACGCGTCCCGCTTCATCACCGACATGGCGGCGGTCGGCGAGAAGGTCGACGTCATCATGATGGACCCGCCGAGAGCGGGCTCCACGGAAGAATTCCTGACGGCTGTCTGCAAGATGGCACCGCCGAAAGTGGTCTACGTCTCCTGCAACCCGGAGACCCTGGCAAGAGACCTGAAGTTCCTGACGAACAAGGGGTACATCGCCCAAAAGATCCAGCCGGTGGACATGTTCCCCTACACGGAGCACGTCGAGACGGTAGTATTGATGTCACGCAAGGATACATAAGACCGTCAAAAGTGCCGTATTTCCGGGCTTTTCGGGCATCTGGCCACCTTTCCAAAAGGACGATTGTGACCGTATAATATCCTCCTCGGGAATATATCAACTGCTCTGTTCGGAGGGTTGAGTTAGTGGATTGGATAACAACAGGTTGAGACTGTGATTTGGATGTCAGGGCAACAAATCTTGCTAATGTTTGTCGGGATGACGCCAAATCGCAGTTTGCACGGAGGATTACGTGAAAATAGAAAAAGATGAAATAACAATCCGAGATTTTACGGAAACAGATCTTCCACTCATGTTTAAATGGTTGACAGATAAGAGAGTGCTGGAGTATTACGAAGGTCGTGACGTCAGGTTTACGATGGATACTTTGTCTGCACATTTTTTGGAAGAAATTCCAGATGGATTCAGAATGATCATCGAGTATAAGAAATCCCCCATCGGATATGCACAGGCCTATCAATTGAGTGGTGAATTGTTCGATGAATATGACTATCCTGACGATGGACATATAGTGTTTGCTATGGATCAGTTTATAGGTGAGCCGAAATACTGGAGTAAGGGAATAGGCTCATCTTTTTTGAAAATGATGGCTTCTCATCTGAAAGAAAATATGGCTGCGGAACGAGTTCTTCTTGACCCGCACCAAGATAATAAAAGGGCTATAAGGGCATACGAGAAAGCCGGGTTTAAAATCATTAAATCACTTCCAAAACATGAGATGTTTGAGGGAGAAAAAGTAGATTGCTGGCTGATGGAATTAGCACTGTAGATTCCCGCTTGTCGGGATGACGCAAAATCGTAGTTTGTGGAGATGACTATGAAAATAACAGTAATAAATGGAACGGAACAACAAGGTGTGACATACAGGCTAAAAGAGATTTTTCTGCAAGAGTTTGGTGACACTGCCGAGGTAACGGAATTCTATTTGCCTAAAGACTGTCCGGGTTTCTGCGCCGGTTGCAAAGTTTGCTTCTTCAAAGATGAACATCTGTGTAAAGACGCCGAGAATATTCAAAAGATTGAAAAAGCATTGATAAATGCCGATCTGATCATGTTTACATCTCCGTCCTATGTATTTCACACAACAGGTGCAATGAAATCAATGCTGGATCATTTTGGATATCGGTGGATGCCGCACCGCCCTTCAAAGGAAATGTTTGGCAAGCGAGCGATCATTGTTACACAGTGTCTAGGCGCTGGCAGTAAATCTACTGCGAAAGACATAAAAGACAGCTTGTCCTGGTGGGGCATCAGTAAAATAAAAGTCTGTAAGTTCAGACTGATGAGTGATGTCGTTTGGGATAACATCCCGGAAAAAAAGCGTTCTAAAATAACGACATGTCTTAAAAAAGCAGCTGCTCAAATGAAAAGGATTGATTACACTAAACCCGCCCATACTAATTTCGTCGTAAAAGCCAAGTTTTATGCTGTCAGAATGATGCAGACTGGATTGGGGAAAAAAGATCCTGAATATACAGATTACAAATACTGGAAAGAACAAGGGTGGATTGATACCGTAAGGCCTTGGCAATAAATGCGATTTTGGATTCTGACAAATTCCCATTTGTAAGGATCTTTATAACAACATACTCTCTTGTTTGGAACCTAGGTTTCGAATGAAGGGGGTATTTTTTCTGTCCGAATCTGAATTCATCACTTGACAATATGGAAGGGAGCTGATGACCAGGGACGAACTGACAGTCATGGATGGTGGAAAATGTATCCTGCAGCTGAGGGGTGTACGGCCGTTTCTGTCGACCAAATACGATATCACAAAGCATCCGAACTACTATC
>JAFTZU010000170.1 GCA_017461005.1 Clostridia bacterium | reverse complement strand
TGTGGACAACAAGGACGGGGTGCGGCTCCTGATGGCCCGCGCGGAGGGTTCTCAGTATGAGGACTTCGCCCGGAAGATCCACCGCCATGTCGAGCGGCTGATGTCCTATTATGCCAAGACCGTCGCCGGCGTTGAGGTCAACCACGAGATCGTCAGCATCCTCACCAACATGTATTTCACCGCCGTCGGAGACCTCATCTCGAGAGACTATGGCTATGAAGAGATGAGCATCGTCGCGGGAGCGCTTCGCGCCTGTATGGAAGAGGGCTTTTATGCCATGCTGAGACAGCAGAAGGAGAAAGGTTGACATTCCTCTCCCGTTCGGTGTAGAATCCTTACATACTTGCGATGAAGGAGACAGTAGTCTTACGGAACGCGCAGAACAGAGAAGGTCTCAGGTGGCTGGAAGAGACGGACTGCAGACGTAAGAGGAACACCACTCCCGAGCAGCGGCGCGAAACAAGTGCCGCCGGGTTTGCCTCCGTTAAAAGGGCTCAATGAGTGAAACTCAAGGTGGAACCGTGTCAGAACATTTGGCACCCTTGAAAAGGACGAGCGTCCTGTTCAGGGGTGCTTTTTATTTCGGAAATCATTTAAAGGAGTCAGACTCTATGAAAATCATCAATTCTCACAGCGAGACCGTGGTCTGCCCGCCGGAGGAAGAACTGGAAGTCATCCGCCACTCCGCGGCACATATCATGGCGCAGGCCATCCAGCATCTGTGGCCGGAAGCGGACTTCGCCTTCGGTCCCGCGACCGACAAGGGCTTCTACTATGACGTCGACCTGGGTGACACCAAACTGACGGACGAAGACCTGCAGCGCATCGAAGACGAGATGCGGAAGATCGTCAAAGAGAACCTTCCGTTCAAGTCCTTCATCCTTCCCCGGGAAGAGGCCAAGGCCCTGATGAAGGAGCGGAACGCGAAATACAAACTCGAGCACATCGACGACTTCGACGAGGACGAAGAGATCAGCTTCTTCCAGCAGGGCGACTACATCGACATGTGCACCGGCCCGCACATCACCTACACCAAGGCCCTGAAGGCCTTCAAGGTGACCTCGCAGTCCGGCGCCTACTGGAGAGCCGACAAGAACAACAAGATGCTCACCCGCATCTACGGCGTCGCCTTCAAGACGAAGGACGAGCTTGCTGAGTATGAGCGGCTCATCGCCGAAGCAGAGAAGAGAGACCACAGACGCATCGGCAAAGAGATGCAGCTCTACATGATGGTCGACGAAGGCCCCGGCTTCCCGTTCTGGCTGCCGAACGGCATGCTCCTCAAGAACTCCCTCATGGAGTACTGGAGAGAGAAACAGGCGGAGTACGGCTACCAGCAGATCGAGACCCCGACCATCCTGTCCCGGAAACTCTGGGAGACCAGCGGCCACTGGGACCACTATAAAGACAACATGTACACGACCCTCATCGACGACGAGGACTTCGCGGTCAAGCCGATGAACTGCCCCGGCGCGTGCCTCGTTTACAAGAGCCAGCCGAGAAGTTATCGCGATCTACCGCTCCGTCTCGCCGAGGCCGGCCATGACCACCGTCACGAGCTGAGAGGCGCCCTTCACGGTCTGTTCCGTGTCCGTGCCTTCACCCAGGACGACGCGCACCTCTATGTCCGTCCCGACCAGATCACGGAAGAGGTCACGAAGACCACACAGCTCATCACCGACTACTACAAGCAGTTCGGCTTCCCCTTCAAGGTGGAACTGTCCACCCGTCCCGAAGACTCCATGGGTTCCGATGAGGACTGGGAGCTTGCGACCGAAGGCCTTCGCGTGGCCCTCGACAGCATGGGCATGGAATACACCGTCAACGAAGGCGACGGCGCGTTCTACGGCCCGAAGATCGACTTCCATCTGACCGACTGCCTCGGCCGTACCTGGCAGTGCGGTACCATCCAGCTCGACTTCCAGCTGCCGCTGAACTTCGAACTTGAGTACACCGACCGTGACGGCGAGAAGAAACGCCCGATCATGATCCACCGTGCGGGCTTCGGCTCCTTCGAGCGCTTCATCGGCATTCTCACCGAGCAGTACGCCGGCAAGTTCCCGACCTGGCTTGCTCCGACGCAGGTCAAGGTCCTGCCCGTCTCCGAGAAGACCATGGAATACTCCCAGCAGGTCTTCTCGGCGCTCCGCGACAAGGGCATCCGTGTCGTCCTCGACGACCGCGGCGAAAAGAT
>JAFTZU010000169.1 GCA_017461005.1 Clostridia bacterium | reverse complement strand
TGTGGGCATCCCGTTCTGCACGAGCCGCTGCACGTACTGCAGTTTCGTCTCGGAGTCCATCGCGTCTCCCAGGGCGAAGAAGCTGTACCCCGCATACTTCGAAAACCTGCTCAGGGAGATCGAAGTGACAGGGCAGATCGCTCGCGACTACGGCAGGGTCCTCCGGACCGTCTATGTCGGCGGCGGCACGCCCTCCACACTGAGCGCAGAACAGACGAAGCAGCTGCTCGACACCATCCACGCATCCTTCGACTTCTCCCGCTGCAACGAAGTGACCTTCGAAGCGGGGAGAGCCGATTCTATCACCGAAGAGAAGCTCGCTGCCATGCTGGAAGGCGGGGCAGACCGCATCTCCATCAACCCGCAGACCATGACCGACTCCATCCTGGAAGCGGTCGGTCGCCGGCACACCGTGCAGGACGTATATGACGTCTTTGCCGCGGCACGCCGTGTCGGGTTCCGAAACATCAACATGGACCTCATTGCGGGGCTCCCGGGCGATTCACCGGAGAACTTCGAACGGTCCCTCAAAGATGTCATCGCGATGGACCCCGAGTCCGTCACGGTCCACACGCTGGCCTACAAACGTTCCTCCAGCCTCATCCCGACGAAGGAACTCTTCGCGAGAGGGCAGGAGACGTCCCGCATGGTGGACACCTCGAATGAACGCTTGACAGACGCGGGCTATGCTCCGTATTATATGTACCGCCAGACGCGAAGCGTCGGCAATCTCGAAAACGTCGGGTGGGCGAAGCCCGGCTGTGAAAGCGCCTACAACGTCTTCATGATGGAAGAGTGCCAGGACATCTTTGCCTGCGGCGCCGGCGCTGTCACGAAAATGCTGGTCCCCGGGACCACGGACATCGTTAGGGTCTTCAATTACAAGTACCCCTATGAGTACGTGGACCGCTTCGACCAGCTCATCGCCAACAAACAGAAAGTGAGAGACTTCTATGCCTAAGAAAGATCGGACCCAGGGCCAGTCCCTGCTGGGCGGCGCCATGCTGCTGATGATCACCACGGTCATCGTCCATGTCATCGGGATCATCTACAAGATCCCCATCACAGCCATCCTCGGACCAGTCGGCCGCGGTTACTTCACCAACGCCTACGAGATCTACACGCCGCTCTACGCCATCTCCATGGCGGGACTGCCGGTAGCCCTGTCCAAAATGGTCTCGGAACGGATGGCCACCGGCCGTTACCGGGAAGTCCATGCGGTCCGCAAAGAGGCACAGAAGCTGTACCTCATCACTGGTATGACCGGCACCCTCATCCTGTGGGCGCTGGCCTGGCCGTATACACACGCCGCTGTCGGTTCCATCCACACGCCGGAGGCCTTCTGGAGCATCATGATGATCGCCCCGTCCATCCTCTTCGCGTGCATGATGTCCTCCTACCGCGGATACTATGAAGGCCTTCGCAACATGGCCCCGACGGGTTATTCCCAGGTGTTCGAGACCATCGGCAAACTGGTCTTCGGTCTCATCCTCGCCAAGTGGGTGCAGATCCACGGTCTCAGCCAGTTCGAGCAGGGGAAAGCCGTCTACGGCACAGTCTGCAAGACCGGGGAAGAGGCCGCCAGCGCCATCGCTCCCTTCAGCGCCGCAGCCGCCATCCTCGGCGTCACGCTGGGCACCATCCTCGGCCTCATCTATCTCGTTATACGCCACCATGTCATCGGCGACGGCATCACGACGCAGATGCTCGAGGGTTCCCCCGAACCGGAGTCCGGCAAGAGCCTGCGAAGCCAGATCATCAAGTTCGCCATCCCGGTCGTCACGAGTTCTCTCGTCCTGAACGTCACGAACCTCATCGACTCCTGGACCGTCAACAACCGTGTCAAAGCGGCCGTCGACAAGGCTCCCGAAGTCTTCCATCAGATGTATCAGGTCCAGCTCGCCGCCTCCAACGTCGTCGACAAGGACATCAAGTCCTATCTGTACGGCGCCTACGGTGTCGCGCTCGACTTCCGCAACCTCATCCCGACCATCATCATGACCCTCGGTCTGTCCGCCATCCCGGTCCTGTCCGGCGCCTGGGCGACCAAAGACCATGAGAAGATGCGCTCCTCGATCTCCACGGTCCTCAAGACCGCGACCCTTCTGGCGGTGCCCACCGGTTTCGTCATGGCGGTCCTCGCAGAGCCGATCCTGCGCATCCTTTACGTCGGTACCAACGCCGAGTCCTCCATCACCATCTCGGCACCCTTTGTCGCGATCTACGGCATCTTTGCCTTACTGCTCTCCATCTCGACCCCGGTCACCAACATGCTCCAGGCCATCGGCCGAGCCGACGTCCCGCTGAAGGCACTTGCTGTCGGCGCATCGCTCAAGATCATCTGCGACTTCACCCTGTGCGGCATGCCGTCCATCAACATCAAGGGCGCGCCCGTCGGCACCATCGTCTGCTACCTCTACATCGTCACACACAACCTCATCGTGCTGCTCAAACAGACGAAGGTCAAGGTCGACTGGGTGAATGTCTTCCTGAAACCCTTCGCCGCCGGTGCTCTCTCCGGGGGAGTGGCATGGGGCTCCTATCAGCTTTTTGTCCGCATCCTTCCTGCCGGCGCACCCGGTTCCAGAATGGCCGGATTCACCTGGGCAACGCTCATCGCCCTGACACTTTCCATACTTTTCTGGTTCGTGTTCCTCGGCCTTTTGAAGGTTTTGACAAGACATGATATCGAAAGCTTGCCAAAAGGCAAAAAAATGGCAAAAGTACTTGAAAAACTGCACGTTATCAGCTAAGATATTGGAGGTATCAATGTGCCATTTGGCGCATGTCCAAAATCAATAAGATTATGATAATATGGAGGACTAGACAATGAATAAGACTGATCTTGTCAATGCTGTTGCAGCAGAAACCGGTTTCACCAAGAAAGATGCAGAAAAGGCTGTTGCCTCTGTTCTGGATCAGATCACCGAGGCTCTCAAGGCCGGTGACAAAGTCCAGCTTGTCGGCTTCGGCACCTTCGAAGTCCGCAACCGTGCTGCAAAGCAGGGCCACAACCCGAGAACCGGCGAGCCGATGACCTTTCCGGCATCCAAACTTCCGGCTTTCAAAGCAGGTAAGGCTCTTAAAGACGCAGTTAAATAATTTCATTTAGCAAAGCTCTTCAATTGGGAGGAACGGACACGTTCCTCCCAACTTTACTATGTCGAGGTAACTGTCCATGAGATTAGACAAATATCTGAAAGTCTCCCGGCTCGTCAAACGCCGCACCGTCGCCAACGAACTGTGCGATGCCAAGCATGTCACGGTCAACGGCAAAGTGGCCCGCGCCTCCTACGATGTGAAGGTGGGGGACGAGATCGAGATCACGATGGGTTCCCGGGTCATCCGGGCCAGAGTATTGACGGTCGTGGAGCACGCCACCAAAGAGACCGCCGGAGAAATGTATCAACTTCTATGATATGTTAAAATATACACAAGAATTTCTTGCCTTTTTATAATCTCTTATTTTATAATTAGGGGTGATTATGAGATTGGAGAAAACAACGTAAAGAAAGGAAGGTCCTCTCGTTGGCAAAGAAAAACAGCAAAGCAGTGAAGCGCAGTAACAAAAGCTTTATCCTGACCCTTGCTACCGTTGCTATTCTGGGGTACTTCGTCATTTCCCTCGTATCCCTTCAGTTTCAGATCAGTGAGAAAACCAAAGAAGTGGAGACCGCTCGTCAGACCCTTGCCTCGGCTCAGGCAGAGAACGACGAACTCAAGGAACTCGCCCGCGAAGAGGACGAGAAGACGTACATGGAGCGCATCGCCCGTGACGTCCTCGGCTATGTCCTGCCCGGGGAGAGTGTCTATTATGACGTCTCCACCGCCAATTGATGCTGCACTAAGGAGGCATTTCACGCACGTATGGCACTGGGAGTAGGAGAAATCGTAGAAGGTAAAGTGACCGGACTCACCAAGTTCGGCGCATTCGTCAGTCTTCCGGAAGAAAAAGTGGGCATGGTCCACATTTCGGAAGTGTCCACCACGTACGTCAAAGACATCGGGGACTTCCTCGAAAAGGGACAGACCGTCAAGGTCAAAGTCCTCAACATCGACGAGAACGGAAAGATCAGCCTTTCGCTGAAACAGGTCCCGGAGAACGCGGAAGTCGTCAAAAAAGCGTCTGACGCCGATCGCGACAAAGGGGAACGCCGGGAACGGAAACGTTCCGCACCCAATGTCTGGCAGGGCCAGAAGTCCAAATATGCCGACAACCACGAACTCACCTTTGAAGAGATGATGTCGCAGTTCAAGCAGCAGTCGGATGACAAGCTCACCGACCTCAAACGTGCCACCGAGTCGAAACACGGCGGGTTCTCCCGTCGGGGCGGAAACAAACGGTACGGTTGAACAGAAAAATATGACAAAGCACACCGGAGCATGTGGAATGCCCCGGTGTTTTTATGCTATAATACAGGTGTAAGTTGACCTTAAAGGAGGTAACATTATGAAAACTACGATCGTTGGCAGAAAATGCACCCCGAAAGAGTCCTTCAAGGACCATGCTGAGAAGAAACTTGCGAAGATCGACAAGTTCTTCGGAGGTGACGGGTCAGCAAAGATCACTGCTTCCGTGAATAAGAATAATACAACGACGGTCGAACTCACCGTTCAGAACAACGGCCTGTTCTTCCGCTCCCAGGCGACCGACCCGGACATGACGGCGGCGCTCGACAAATGCGTCGACAGCATGATCCGCCAGATCCGCAAGAACAAGACGAAAGTCGAAAAGAAGATCAAATCCGGCAACTTCGACGCCCTCATCCCGGAGGCTCCGGCGGTGGAAGAAGAAGTCGAGTACAAGATCGAACGTCAGAAGAACATCGTCATCAAGCCCCAGACCGTCGACGAGGCCATCCTGCAGATGAACCTGCTGGAGCATGACTTCTACCTCTTCGAGAACATCGACACCGGCGACATCAACGTCGTCTATGCCCGTAAGGAAGGCGGCTACGGCCTTCTCGAACCGGAGAAAGAGTAATTTATGAATTTTGTCGTCCCATGTTTGATGGGCGTGGAAAGCCTCATCGCGAACGAGCTCCGGGAGCTCGGGGCAGAGGATGTCCGTGCGGAGAACGCCAGAGTCCTCTTTTCCGGCGATGAGCATATCCTCGCAAGAGCCAACATATGTTTACGACACGCGGAAAGAATCCAGATCCTTCTGGGTTCTTTTCATGCTGTCACCTTTGAAGAGCTGTTCCAGGGCGTGAAAGCGCTGCCGCTGGAAGACTGGATCGGCAAAGACGACGCGTTCCCGGTCAAGGGGTACTCCCTGAACTCCAAACTGTTCAGCGTCCGGGACTGCCAGGCCATCATCAAGAAGGCCATGGTCGAGCGCCTCAAGACCGTTTACAAAGTGCCCTGGTTCTCCGAGACCGGCGCCACGTACCAGGTCCAGTTCTCCATCCTGAAGGATGAAGTCACCATCGTCATCGACACCACCGGGGCAGGGCTCCACAAGCGCGGCTACCGGCTCAAGGCCAACGACGCGCCCATCAAGGAGACGCTGGCAGCCTCTCTGGTGGACATCGCAAGAGTCCGGGACTTCCATACGCTGTACGACCCCATGTGCGGGTCCGGCACCATCCTCATCGAGGGTGCCATGAAGGCGATGAATATGGCTCCCGGGGTGAATCGCCACTTCCGTGCGGAGACCTTCCGGCAGTTCCCGAAGGAGATCTGGGACGAGGAGAGAGAACGGGCGAGAGACCTCGTGAACACGGACTGCACGTTCCATGCATACGGCTCGGACATCGACCCGGAGGTCATCGAGATCGCGAAAGAGAATGCCCGCAGGGCCGGCGTCGAAGACCGCATCACCTTCGAGGTGCGGGACCTCAAGGACTTCGAGAAGAAGTCGGACCGGGGCACTGTCATCTGCAACCCGCCTTACGGCGAGCGCCTCATGGAGATCAAAGAGGCGGAGGCGATCTACCACACCATGGGCCAGGTCTTCCCGCGGGAACGGGGATGGAGCTACTCCATCATCAGTCCTTCGGAGGACTTCGAGAAGCTCTTCGGCCGCAGGGCGGACAAGCGCCGCAAGCTCTACAACGGCATGATCAAATGTCAGTATTATATGTACTTTAAATAACCCTATTTGTTTTCAAAGGAGTCAATCGCCTTATGGCATCGAAGATGAAGTCACTCTATGTCTGCCAGAACTGCGGGTACGAGAACCCGAAATGGTACGGCAAGTGCCCCCAGTGCGGGGAATGGGACACCATGCAGGAAGAAGTCCGCGTGGAACAGAAAGGGAATACGGCAGCCGCCAGGACCGGCGGTCTCGGAGGAGGCGCCCGCGGGGTGGCCCAGAAGATCTCGGAGATCGAAACGGTCGGCGAACACCGGTACCATACCGGACTCTCGGAATTCGACCGCGTCCTCGGAGGCGGCATCGTCAAGGGTTCTGTGGTCCTGCTGTCCGGCGACCCCGGCATCGGCAAGTCCGCCATCCTCTTGCAGATCTGCCAGACGCTGGGGGAGGAGGAGACCGTCCTCTATGCCTCCGGTGAAGAAAGCCCCCATCAGATCAAACTGCGGGCCGACCGTCTCGGTGTCACGTCGGACAACCTGCTCGTCATGTGCGAGACCGATGTGGAGATCATCACCGAACAGGTCAACCAGAAGAAACCGGACATCGTCATCATCGACTCCATCCAGACCATGATGCTCTCGGAACTCTCTTCGTCCGCCGGTTCCATCACTCAGGTCCGGGAATGCACGAACCTGCTTCTCCGCACCGCGAAGAGCCTCGACATCCCGGTCATCATCGTCGGCCACGTCAACAAGGACGGCAACATCGCCGGACCGAAGGTCCTCGAACACATCGTCGACACGGTCCTGTACTTCGAAGGCGAGAAGAACTACTCGTACCGCATCCTGCGGGCCGCCAAGAACCGGTTCGGCTCCACCAATGAGATCGGCGTCTTCGAAATGATGGACCCGGGCCTGCGACAGGTCG
>JAFTZU010000168.1 GCA_017461005.1 Clostridia bacterium | reverse complement strand
TAATAAATACTGGGACCCGCAGCATGCGCTGCTGGTGTACAACATCGACACGTACGTCGAGGCCGGCGAGATGAACTGGCAGGAGCTGAAAGGCGACGGGTTCATCCCCTGCTTCCAGGCGCCCGGCGACCACTGGAGCTTCGTCCGGCTGGACGATGATGGCCGAGTCGTGGAGATCAAGGAAAAACAGAGGATCTCCCCGTACTGCACCCTCGGTGCGTACTACTTCCGCACCTGTCAGCTCTACGAAGACCTGTACCACGAGTACTACGATATCCCCCGGGATGACCTTGTGAACGGGGAGAAGTATATCGCCCCCCTCTATGACTACCTGCTCTCGAAGGGCGGCGACATCTACATTTCGGACATCGCGCCCGAGCGGGTGCACGTCCTGGGCACGCCCGACGAACTCGAGGCGTTTTTGAAGGAAGGCGACGCATGAGTATCTGGCAAAAGGCGGTGCGGTTCATCGGGTTCTCGGGACTCGGGTGGATCCTCGACTTCATCGTGTACACCATCCTCGGCATCTGGTTCTCGAACCTGGTGGTGAACAACTTCATCAGCTCGTGGGTGGGCGTCACGTTCGTCTTCATCTTCGCGACCCGGAAGGTGTTCGAGAACTCGAGCAAGGTGCCGCTGTGGGCGAAGTACCTCATCTACATCGTGTACCAGTTCGTGCTGATCCTGTGCGTGTCCAAGCTGCTCGGGGTCATCGACGTGTTCATCCAGGACCACTTCACGTGGGAACTGCTGCTGAAGACGTCCAAGTTCATTGCGAAGATTCTCATCACGCCCATCACCATGACGCTGAACTTCTTCGTCATGCGGGGCGTGGTCGAAAAACTGTAAGGAGGTGACTCGGGTGAGTCAACGAGTTGACGCGGTCTCGGCGGCCGGCGGTTCCGCTCCAGGCGGCGCTGCGACTGGCTCCGCTCTGTCCGGTGCGGCGGGCGGCGCGAAGAAACGCTTGCTGTCCTTAGACTTCATGCGCATTTTCGCCATTCTGCTGGTCATCTTCAACCACACGAACTATCGGGGCTTCTTCCGCTACCTGTCGGACGACCCGGACACGTTCCTCTACTGGTTCAACCTGTTCTTCTCGGTGGCCTGCAAGGTGGCCGTGCCGCTGTTCTTCATGATCTCCGGCGCGCTGCTCCTGAAGAAGGAAGAGAGCATCGGGAAGACGTATAAGCGCGGCATCCGCATTGCGGTCGACCTCGTGCTGTTCTCCCTGCTCTTCTACAGTGTCTTCGCCTGGCAGGGCGGAGAACCGCTGACGGTCATGGGCTTTTTGAAGGGCGTCATCCAGAAGAACGTCTGGCACCTCTGGTACCTCTACACCTACCTCGGATTCCTGCTGACGGTCCCGGTGCTCCGGGGCTTCGTCCGGGCGCTCTCGGCGAAGGAAGGGCTCCTGCTCTTCGCGCTCGCCTGCGTCTTCGGCTCGGTGCTCCCGCTCCTGGAGTTCTACATCGGCCGTGTGAACCCCCTCGCCATCCCGACCTTCACCTTCGCCATGATCCTCTACTACCCCATCATGGGCTACCTGCTCACCTGGAAAGTGGACCTGCAGAAAGTGACCGGGAAACAGCTGGCCATCCTGTGGGGTATCAAC
>JAFTZU010000167.1 GCA_017461005.1 Clostridia bacterium | reverse complement strand
CGGCCTGCCATGAAAGCGCTTGCCTCTGTGCCGGTGCCGACCCTGCGCCTGACGAGCGGACCTCTCGGGAACTTTGGGGAACTGCTTTGGATCGGACTGCAGAGAAACCCGGCTCTAGAGCAGTATGTGCACGAGGTTCGGACTGCACTTGCCGCGGCCGGCGTGCCCTTTGACAACAAAAAGTTCCGCCCGCACATCACGCTGGTGCGCCGGGCAGACTGGCCTTACCAGGTGCTGGTGGAAGAACTTGCTGAAGTACATCGCGTCCGCATGACGGTGGACCGGGTGTGCCTCATGAAGTCGGAACGCATCAACGGAAAACTGACCTATACGGTCCTGGGAGAAGTATCATGAAAATGGTCTACCCGTTTGAAACGCTGAAAGACGGTATCATCCGCACACTGTAGATCGCCCCACGAAAATGTCCCCTGGCAGTTGACCTTTTTTCTCTTGAAACCTTCTACAATGAGGGTGCAATCAAGAAAAGGAGGTCATGCTACATGACAGAATTAGTATTCATCTTAGACCGAAGCGGATCTATGGCCGGCCTGGAGGCCGACACCATCGGCGGGTTCAACGCCATGATCGAAAAGCAGAAACAGGAAGAGGGCGGCTGCTACGTCTCCACGCTCCTGTTCGACACCACGGTGGACGTCATCCACGACCGTCTGCCCCTCGACAAGGTCCCTGCGCTCACGGACAAAGAGTATTATGTCCGCGGCTGCACCGCTCTCCTCGACGCGGTCGGCGGGGCCATCCACCACATCGGGAACATCCACAAGTACGCCCGGAAAGAGGACGTGCCGGAGAAGACCCTGTTCGTCATCACGACCGACGGCATGGAGAATGCCAGCCGCGAGTACACCTACGAGCGCGTTCGCCACATGATCGAACGTCAGGAGAAGAAGTACGGCTGGGAGTTCCTGTTCCTCGGCGCGAACATCGACGCCGCGGCGGAAGCACGCCGGTTCGGCATCGACGCTGACCATGCGGTGGACTACCACTGCGACAGCGAAGGCACGGCTCTGAACTACGAAGTCCTGAGCGAGACCGTCCGGGAATTTCGCGCCTGCGGTGCGCTTCCGCAGCAGTGGAAGGAACGCATCGACGAAGACTACAAAAACCGAAAGTAACTGACCGAAAGGATGAGTGTTCATGCCGTTTGAGATCGTACGTAACGATATCGTGAAAATGCAGGTGGATGCTGTGGTCAATACAGCGAACCCGCACCCTGTCGTGGGCACCGGCGTGGACACCGCCATCCATAACGCCGCCGGCCCGGAGCTGCTGAAAGCCCGGGAAGAGATCGGCGACATCAAGGTCTGTGAGGCCGTCGCTACGCCGGCCTTCGATCTGCCCGCGAAGTATGTCATCCATGTGGTCGGCCCGGCCTGGGTCGACGAGAACCCGGTGGAAGAAGAGATGCTGAAGCGCAGTTACCGTGCCGCTTTGAACGTGGCGGCCGAACTCAAATGCGAGTCCATCGCCTTCCCGCTCTTGTCCACCGGCAACTACGGGTTCCCGAAGAGCCTGTCTCTGCGGATCGCCCTCGACGAATTCAGCGACTTCCTCCTGGACCACGAGATGGACATCTACCTGACCGTGTTCGGGGAAGAGGCGTTCAAACTCTCGAACAGCCTGTTCAAGTCCATCCAGTCCTACATCGACGAGAACTACGTTGCCTCGAAGTTCGAGGAGGAGTACGGCGTGGACGGTGCGCCTCAGCATGTGCCCGGCGCGACCAACCTGAGCCCGCGGATGAAAGCCCGCCGGGAAGCCCAGAGGGAGTACGCCGCGGGGCAGGCGCTCGGTGCTTCGGAGCCGGTCGACGAAGATGTGTCGTATGACGTGGACGGCGTGCTGGAATCGTCGCTTGCTGCCGACGAAGCGGTTGTCTTCGGCGCACCCTCCATGCTGGCAGAAGCCATCCCGGACGGGAAGAAAGAGACCCTCACCGAAATGCTGGACAACATGGATGCCGGTTTCTCCGAGACACTCCTGATGCTGATCGACATGAGCGGGGAAAAGGACTCAGACGTCTACAACCGTGCCTGTGTTTCCCGGCAGCTCTTCTCCAAGATCCGGAACAATCCGAATTACACACCGAAAAAGCCCACCGCAGTTTCTCTAGCGCTGGCACTTCATCTGGACCTTGAGGAAACGCAGGCGTTCATCGCCCATGCCGGTTACACGCTGACGAAAAGCTCCAAGTTCGATGTCATCATCATGTACTGCATCGAAAACAAGATCTACAATGTCGTGCTGGTCGACGAACTCCTTCATGAATTCGACCAGAGCCAGCTCGGCGGCAAGTAAACTGCGAATAGCGGAAGAGAGGGCTTGCATGAAAGATGTACTGGTAACCACGACCTGTGAGACGCCCCTTGGTACGGCAACACTCGCGAGTGACGGAGCATCCCTGACCGGCCTCTGGCTGGAAGGGCAGAAGTATTTCGGACCTCCTGCAAAAACAGAAGTGCGGGCTTTGCCGTCAGTTTCTTCTGACTCGGCTTTTGCAACTTCTCCTGAACAATCTCGGACCGCCGCGGCAAGGGCCGTCTTTGACCAGACTCAACGCTGGCTGGAACTCTACTTTTCCGGGCAAGAGCCGGACTTTTGTCCGCCGCTGGACCCTGATGGCACTGACTTCCAGAAAACAGTATGGTCCGTGCTTCGAACGATTCCCTACGGCGATACACTGACCTACGGTGAAGTCTCGAAACTCGTCGCCGCAAAACTTGGGCGATCTGCCATGTCTGCCCAGGCGGTCGGCGGCGCGGTGGGACGCAACCCGATCTCGATCATCGTCCCATGCCACCGCGTCATTGGCGCCGACGGCAGCCTCACCGGCTATGCCGGCGGCCTCTGGCGCAAAGAAAAACTCCTCCGCCTCGAACGCGGGGAGAAAGAACCATAAAACCAAAAGAGCCTTCCATTGGAAGGCTCTTTTTTGTCCTCTGCAAACTGAAATATGTCGATGTGATCGACGCTGGGGCTTCGTCGGAGGTTCATGGAGTCGGGGCCTATGCCCCTTGGTCCAGAACCTGCGGCGCCTCCTCGCCCCAGCTGAACTTTTATCCTGCCCATGAGCAGGCAAAGGCACGTGTTTCGGCAAAAAATCGCAAAAACACGTACCAACATTCGAGTTCAGACAACCGCCAAGACGACGCGAGGTACGTGTTTG
>JAFTZU010000166.1 GCA_017461005.1 Clostridia bacterium | reverse complement strand
GGGACGGTTTGCCCGGAAAGGAATCGAATTATGACTGATACATCCCTCGGCTACAAAGGAAAAGTATGCGTCGTGACCGGCGCTTCCAGCGGCATGGGCAAAGCCACCACCGAGATCCTCGTCGAACTGGGCGCCAAAGTCTACGCACTCGACCTCAACGAGTGCACGGTCCCCGGCATTGAGAAGTACATCGCCACGAACCTCTCGAAAAAGGATTCTGTGGACGCCGCCTGGGCAGAACTCCCGGAGCACATCGACTGCTTCTTCGGCGTTGCCGGCCTTTCCGGTGCGAAGACCGATTACATAACCACGTTCAACTGCGACTACACCTCGAACTGGTACACCACCGAGACCTACCTCAAGAAGAGAATGACGGCAGGCGGTTCCATCGTCTACGTCTCCTCGACGGCCGGCACCAGCTGGCTCAAGTTCAGGAAGGAAGAGGAGCCGGTTCTCGCCGCCACCACCTGGGAAGGCGTTGAGGAGGCCGTCGCAAAACTCGCGAAGATCTCCCCCTCCAACTTTGCTTACCTCTATGCGAAGCGCTGCATCTCCTACTATGCCGCGAAATTGTCCGCCGAGCTCGGCGCCAAGGGCATCCGCGTCAACACGGTCCTGCCCGGTTCCACCGACACCGGCATGAAGGACGAGTTCCAGAAACTCGCCGGCGGTGAGGAAGCCCTCCTGAAAGAGGCCGGCATTGCCGCCCGCCTCGCCACGCCCGAAGAGATGGCATGGCCCATCGTCTTCCTCGGCGCGGACGTCTGCAGCTTCGTCTCCGGCCTCGAGTTCAACGTCGACTTCGCCGACACTATGATGAAAAAGCTGAAACTCAAGAAGGACGTCGTCAACATCCCGATGACCAACAAACTGGTCGTCAAGGCGGCTTCCATCGCGACCAAAAAGAACAACGCGTAAACCCTTCGCTTGATACACACGCAAAAAAGAGAGCTCTTTTCAGAGCTCTCTTTTTGTTTTTGTGCTGTGTAATTGGCTGGGCTGACGCCTTACGAAGCCTTGCCGTTCTTCACGGTGTAAGTCTTGCCGTTGTATTTGACTTTGCCGTTCTTGTTGAAGTCGACTTTACTGTCTTTGCAGTACCACTTGCCGTACTTGTTCTTGAAGATGCCGGTCTCCTTGAAGGTGACTTTGCTGTCAGTGCACTTCCACCAGCCGTACTGGTTCTGGTAGATCTCCTGTTCCTTGAAGGTGACCTTGCCGTCCGTGCACTTCCACCAGCCGAATTCGTTCTGGTAAATGCTCTGCGCATTGAAGTTGACGTAACCGTTCTCGATGCGCCACCAGCCGTACTGGTTCTGCGCGATTCCGGTGTAGTCGGTGTCGACCTGTCCGTCGAGGTACATCGCCCACTTGCCATCGGGGCCCTGGACGACGCCGTTCAGGAGGTCTTTGTCAGCGGGCTCTTCCTTGGCGGGAGTGGAGGGCTGCGCGGGTGCCGGGTCTTCCTGAGCGGGCTGTTCCTGTGCAGGTTCCTGCTGTGCGGGTTCTTCGGCCGGGGCCGGGTCTTCCACGTCCGGGATGGCTTTCAGGACCTGGTCGGCGATGTACGCATGGCCTTTCTCACTGGGATGGATGTACATGGTGTAGTCGCCCATACCGGCGAGGTTCATGTCTTTACCCACGAGGGAGCTCAGCGTGATGGTGCCGAGGACTGAGGTATTGAACGCGTCGACATAGGTGTAATATCTCTTCGCCGGGTTCAGCTGAGCGAGATAGAGGTTCAGGCTCATCATGACGGGGTCGAGGGCCTTGCCGATTTTGAGGGGGATGTCGTCGGAAATCGCGGTGTCAGACAGCGGATTATACAGACCGATGACATAGATGTCCGCGTTCGGGTTGATCTCGTGGATCATTTTGATGATGGCGGGGTAGTTCGTGTGGAACTTGTAGAGACCGCTGAGGGCGGCTTTCGAGACGATTTCCAGTGCGTACTCGATGCCGTGGATCTTGGCGACTGCTTCGGTGAGTTTGACGATCATGTCATTCTCGGAGCCGTACTTCTTCAGCAGGTCTTCGATGATCCAGTCTTTGTACTCCTGCTGTCCAAAATAGGACGCATACTGCGGGTAAATGGCAGCATACAGCGCCATGATGATCGGGAGCTGGATGTCGTTGGAGCCGAGGTCGATGGTGATGAGGTCGGACTTGGCAATCTCTTCACGGATCCGGTCCTGAAGTTCTTTGCTCTGCGGGTCCGCCAGCACCTTGTTGTTTGCCATACCTTTGGACAGCGCTTTCGCTGCAGCGCCGTCATCGTTGTTGTAGGACGGGTCAAGGGTCTCACGGAGGTCCGAAGTCCGCCAGCCACTGTGGGCCTCGTTGTAATAGTTCTCGTTGTCCTCGTCGATACCGACGCCTTTGGCAACCAGGTCCGGATAGGCTCCGGCAACGCGCATGCCTTCCGCGGTACCGCCCTCTTCGGCTACGTCAAAGTAGGACTGGATGCCGAAGCCGGTGGTAACACTGTCGCCAAAGAAGACATAGGACTGGTACTGCTTCTTATGGGCGGCGAAGGCCGAGATGCAGATGGCACTCATGGCCATGACCAGTGCCAGAAGGATCGCGAGGACTCTTCTTGTACGTTTCATTCGTTACACTCCATTCTGATTGGTTTTTGTATAAAATGAGTCAACCTTATTATCTTTTGTTAATCTTTATATAATCTTAATCCAGACAAAAGTTTTCTTTCTGTTCATTCTTTGGACGGATACAAAAAAAGTGCGCTCTTCCGGGCGATTCACCGCTCCAGAAAAGCGCTTAAGTCAAAGTGTTCAAAGTCGGGGATGAAGGACTCGGACGCCGCCTCGCCCTCCTGGACGAAGGCGTTCGTGATACCGAGGTCTACCGCGAAGTCCACGACCTCGTCGTACTCGGCGTCGGTGACGCGACGGTCCAGTTCCCTGTACTTCCCGCCGGCCAGGGTGGCGATCCGCGGCAGTGGTGTGTACTGGTTCATGATGCTGAGGTAGATGTCGTCTTCGTACGTGTCGTACAGGTACTTGAGCACCGCTTTGGAGTCCTCTGTACAGCCCGGCAGGATGAGGTGCCGGACGATGACGCCCCGGGTCATCATGCCGTTCAGGTCGAAGGCACAGAGGTCCGGGACCCAGGTGTCGTGGCGCTGCGCGGTGCGGGTCTGCCGCACCATTTCCTCAAGGGCGGCGGAAGCCACCTCGAAGTAGTCCGGCGCGAAGGAATAGCGGGCGGCGAGGTCCGGGCTCACATACTTGAAGTCCGGGAGCCAGATGTCCACGAGGCCGTCCAGCATCCGAAGTGTTTCCACGGTTTCGTAGGTGCCGGTGTTGTAGACGACCGGCAGTCGGAGGCCCAGTTCCTTCGCCCGCTCCAGCGCCGGGGCGATGGCCGGCACGAAGTGCGTCGGGGTGACGAGATTGATGTTGTGGGCACCCAGGTCTTCGAGTTTCAGGAAGACGTCGGCGAGTTCGTTCTCCGTCAGTTCGGTGCCGTTCGTGCCATCCGCAATGTTGTAGTTCTGGCAGAACACACAGCCGAGGGGACAGCCCGTGAAGAACACGGTGCCGGAGCCGCGGTCCCCGGAAAGGCAGGGCTCTTCCCACTGGTGGAGCGAAGCCCGGGCGATGCGCACCGTGGAGGTCTCGTGACAGCGGCCGCGCTGGCCGCCGCTCCGGTCCACACCACAGGCACGGGGGCAGAGGCCGCAGGACGAGAACTCAGGTTTCATCGGATATCTCGCGGGCCTTCACGGCCGCCTCCGCCGCCTGCTTCGCCTTGTGTTCGGCGATGGCAGCCTGCATGGCGGCGTGTTCTTCCATGAGCTCCATCTTGAGAGCCATCGGTCTCCAGCCCGCGTTGGTGGGCGTGGCGACGGCCTTGAGGGGGATCCACAGGTCGTTCTCACGGGCCGCTTTCAGGAACGCATTGAGGGTGTCCTCCGGCAGGTTCGCGAGGACATACAATTCCTCTGGGAACGCGAGAGCGCTCATCGCCATCTTTGCTTCGGGCGTCAGCTCCGTCTGCGTGGCGACAGAACCGCCGTCCAGTAGATCGCCCAGGGTCAGGGAAAATGCCGCGGGGTTCTCGGAAGCGCAGTGATTGATGAGGCCCACTTCGAGTTCGTCGCAGAGGGCTTTCAGAGTGTCGTAGCGCTCGCCTTCGAAGTTGAACGCGAGGATAGCCGGTTTCGGCTTGCGTGGAATGGCTTTCATGGAGGTTCCTCCTTTATGGTCTGACGGGCCTGGCCGCCTTAAGTTCAGTGCCCCTATTATAACAGAGTCCGGCGGCAAAAGGAACTGCCCCGCAACGCGCCGGGAGGTCTCGTCTCCCCTCACATTTGTCGGGGCGATGCACGGGATTTCGGTGCACTTTGTTGTCTATTCCTTTGCATTCTCCTCCCCTATAATGTTACTTGTACAAGTGTAAAAACCTGCGGCGATGTACCGTGGGAGAGCAACGTTTCAAGGAGAATTTTTATGGAGTACAAGAATAACTATCCTGTCGTCATCGTCCACGGCCTCATGGGCTGGGGCGAGCAGGACCTCATCGACAAAAAGTTCCCGCACTTCGGTCTGACCCACGAGAAGGACCTGTGCAAACACCTTCGGGAAGAGGGCATCGAGGTGTATCGCCCGTCCCTCGGCCCCGTCAACAGCGGCTGGGACCGCGCCTGTGTCCTGTGGGCCTACCTGTTCGGCGGCCGTGTCGACTACGGAAAAGTCCACTCGCAGAAGTACGGTCATGCCCGGTACGGAAGAGAGTACCCCGGTGTCCTGAAAGACCTCGGTCAGGAAGGGCCCCACAAGAAGATCAACATCTTCGGCCACTCCTTCGGTGGCCCGTCCATCAAGGAGATTTGCGCCCTGTTCGTCTACGGTTCGGAAGAGGAGCGTAACGGCACCGACCCCGACGACCTGTCTCCCCTGTTCGCCGGCGGCCACGGCGGTCTCGTCCACACGGTCACGACCCTGTCCGGCGTCAACAACGGCACGACCCTCGCGTCTCTGCTCGGCAACCCGGGCATGACCTTCATGACCTACTACATGCTGGTCATCAACTCGGTCTTCGCGACCACGCCCGTCATGAAATACTACAACTTCATGACCCAGCAGTGGGGCCTCATGCCGGAAGTCGAGGACATCCACGGTTGGAAACTCCAGACGCCCTGGTCCCACCTCGATGCCATCCGGGCCTACAACAAAAACAAGACGCTGGACGCCGTCACTCATGAGATGAAAGTCGAAGTCGTCCAGGAACTCGTCAACCCGCACCAGCTCCCGCTGCCGGACATCTACTACTTCGCCCAGAGAGCGGACGGCACCGTCGACGACGGCAAGGGCGGCCGCAAGCCGAGCTACGACGACATGTGCGGCCTCTGCTGGTCCGCCGGCTGGCTGACTGCAAAGTTCTTCCCGAAGAAGCTCAGAAAGTACGGTGTCTTCGACGACCCGAACTGGAAACGCTGCGACGGGTTCGTCAACGTCCCCGGTCAGTCCGGTCCCTTCAACGCCCACTGCGAAGAGGCGGACTACGACACGGACTTCAAGCCCGGCATCTGGTACAACATGCCAATTGAACGTGGCGACCACGTCATCTGGAACGGCTGGCGCAAGACGAAGGAAGAGTACTTCGCGATGTACGACCGCATGATCGACATCTACCGCCGCCTCCCCGACGGCGACACCGTCTGAGTCAAAACAAAAGAGAGAGCCCTTGGCAGGCTCTCTTTTTTATTTATGAACAACCCGGCCGTGCCCCCTCCAAACTGAAATCTATCGATGTGATCGACGCCGGGGCTTCGTCGGAGGTTCATGGAGTCGGGGCGCATGCCCCTTGGTCCAGAACCTGCGGCGCCTCCTCGCCCCAGCTGAAATTTTCTCCTGGCTTCCCTTGAAAACCTACGCAAATAGAGAAAGCCAAAATTGCGTAGGTCGGATTTTCAGCACTTTCACTGTCGCAGTCTGGATTCAACCTACGCAAATGCAGAGATAGAGATTTGCGTAGGTTGAAATCAGCAAGATTTTTGCTG
>JAFTZU010000025.1 GCA_017461005.1 Clostridia bacterium | reverse complement strand
TTCTTCTCTTGTGTACTTCATATCGTCCCCCATAAATGTGAAATGATTCAGGGTATACTGGTGTTGTTTTATTCTGTTTCAAGTATACAACACACTGCCCAAAACCGCATTTTTGGTGTACGAAATTAGTTTACCAGTCCAGAGTCGGCGGTTTTCAGGTTGGTACTTGGTCTCTTTTCGGAGAACGTGTCCGGTTTTTCTCTTCAGAGAACGTGTCCGGTTTCTCTGTTCGGAGAACAGGACGGTTTTTCTGTTCGAAAAACCTGTCAGGTCCTCTTAGAAGATGAGGGCGAAAAGGATGCCCAGAGGCCATTTGATGAGGATGTCAAAAATAAGGCTGAACATATCCGCGCTTCCTTTCTTAAGAGTTTAAAATCCGCTTAACGGTTCAACTTCATTTTAGTGCACATTTGTCCAGCTTTCAATGACTCACACACAGAAAAAGCCGACATTTTTGCGTGAGTGTCAACTCACTTTTTACCTTTTGTTTTTCGCATAACTACGCGGATTTTTAAGACTATTTTAAGGTTTTCCTTGCATTTCGAAGTGCCTTCGTAACGTACAAAGATTTAACATATGACAACTTTCCAAACAGCACATCAAAAAAACCAGAAACGATAAATGTGAGGGTTGCACAAATGTATTAATACACCCGTCAAACACAGTCCTCTTTTTTTGGCTATTGTTCACAATTGTCGAACATAAAACCGTAAGATACAATGAAATTGACCTTATAAGCCACCTTGGTAAAAAGTGAAAGGAGAACGTTGTATGTTTAGTCTGATTTTTGACCTGTTGATCAAATGGCCCCTGATGTTCCTGTTTGGCCCCATCGGCCTTCTTTTCTAAGGGTCTTTTCCTGATCTAACTCAAAACGCCGACCGCAATGGTCGGCGTTTTTTCTTATTATTTCCGTTCTGTGTCCGGGTCAAGTTTGCAGCGCCGGGCCGGCTTTCACTCACCGGATGAAGTGGGTCCACTCGTGCTCTTCGGTCTTCGGCAGTCCCACCTGCTCTTTCCCGAGGGCGATGGACTTCATGAGGAAGCTTATGTTCCGCGCGAGGACACGCAGGGTCTGCAGTCCTTCCGCGTCCTGGGCGGCCTCGCCCTTCTCGCGGCCGAAGCAGTTGTTCCAGTACTGGCTGCCGGCGACGACCATGTTCGAGATGGTGAAGTACTTGTTCAGCTCGTCGAAGGTGGCAGAGGTGCCGCCGCGGCGGGCGACTGCCACACCGGCGCCGACCTTGAACGCCTTGTCGAAGGGCGTGCTGTAGAAGAGACGGTCCAGGACCGCGATGGTCGTCGCGTTGGCGGACGCATAGTAGACGGGCGTTGCCACGACGATGCCGTCGGCCTCTTCGAACTTGGGCGCGATCTCATTGACGACGTCATCGAACACACACTTGCCCTTCGCGGCACAGCCGTTACAGGCGATGCAACCGCGGACGGCCTGGTTGCCGATGCGGACGACTTCCGTCTCGACGCCTTCCTCTTCGAATACCTTGACCATCTCGTCGACGGCCAGGGTGGTGTTACCGTTCATACGGGGCGAACCATTTAAAATCAGAACTTTCATGTAATATGCCTCCCAAAGGTTAGTTGTTTCTCAGCTGGTGCTCGCTGCGGGTCCGGTCTCTGCTGCGTCTTTTTACTCCGCAGCGGGTTCGGTCTCCGCAGCACCATTCTTTTCATTCTGCTGGACGCGGATCATGCTTGCGACGACCTCCTCCGGGAGTCCCACCTCCACGGCGATCCGTTCGAGCGACTGCCCGCCTTCATACCAGGCAAGCATCTGTTCCATCCGCTGTTTCAGGTACTCGGCGGCCTCCGCCTTGACCTTCTCAAAGAGCTCCGTGCCTTCCTTTGTCTGCTCCCGCATCTCCTCTTCGGAGAGCTCTTCCGGCAGGTCCACCGTCAGGGGCAGGTCGAAGAAGGCGGGCGCGTCGTAGACGTTCCAGTCTTCCCGCTCCGCCGGCCAGCTCTGCAGCGCGTTGATGCCGAGCAACGGGCCCTGCTCCAGATACTGTTCCGTCGTCCGGAGTTTCTCGAACCGGTCGACCTGTTCCATCAGGAACGGGATGTACGTGGGCGAGCCGCGCATGCCGAGGATGAGGCAGAACTGACTCTGCAGGAACTCGGAGCGGACGTCCGCGTAGTTTTCCATGATCCACGGGCACGGGTTCTTCTTGCACACGAGGAAGAGCATGGTCACACAGTCTTCGAACGCGTCGAGCTGTGTGGTCAGAGCGCGGTGCTGCATCAGCGGCAGCACGTCCTTCTCGAAGGCCAGGGCGCGGCGCAAAATGCGGGCACGCAGCAGACCGGACACGGGTTTGCGCATCCAGCGGACCAGCTGCTCGGCGTCGGTGCAGACGCGGACTTCCTCCGCGAGCGCCGCCTCCTCCGCGGACAACTCTAGGTCCGGCATCTTCTCCTCCGGGAAGAGGATGAGGTCCGAGACCGCCATGTCCACGAGGACGCCGGCCGCGGTGCCGTCGACGATCTTGTGCTCGTCAAAATATCCCTTCGGGATGAGTTCGTTCACTTGTTTCATCAGGTTCCTCCTGTGGGCGATTTACGGAACGTATTATAACACAGAATCCCGTGTCAGAATAGATAAAGTGTTTCATTGACGAATGTCGACTCTCCGAGTACAATATATGGTGGTAAAAACGAAAGGAGATTATTCTCATGAAACGGTTTATGGCTATTCTGCTCATTTCCCTCATGACCCTCAGCGTGCTCGCCGGTTGCGACCGCCCGCTCAATAAGGAAGTCAATGACGGCAGGGAGCAGCTCACCACAACAGCCGCCTCCGCCAAACCCACGACGACGACTGAAAAGAAGACCACGAAGGCATCCGCCACGAACAAGATCTTCAGCACTCCGTCCACGCAGGACCTCGTGAAGGGATACTTCAGTGTCATCGGCAACATCCCGAAGGGCACGGCCGGCGCTTCCCTGAAGCTCGCCGAAGCTGCCGTCGAAGTCTTCCGGTTCGCGCAGGACTACAACCTCGCCGGCTGCGACATCTCCGCGCTCCGGGACAACATGCTGAATGCCTGGCAGAAAGTCCTCGACGAAGAGGAACGCGCCAACTTCGACGAGAACTTCATGGACGTCGTCACCTTCATGGACTCCGCGAAGGCTGACCCCGCCGCGGTCGCTGCACAGCTCGAGGATGCCGGTGTCAAGGACGAGTTCGAAAAGCTTGCCAACACGGCCGGTGCCTGGGACAACTGGGACACCCTCAAGTCCAATACGCTGACCATGGGCAACTCGGAGGAGTAAATCGCCAACACAACCAGACAGACCGCCGACTCGTTTGAGCCGGCGGTTTTCTTTTTGGCGATTTACCGCTTTCCTTTGACAAAACTTGTGCTATGATAAAAGTGTAAAGCGTTGCTTTTCTGTCAAGTGAAACCTGGAAAAGCAACAGGATATGAAAAGGGAGGAAAAATGTATGAAAGTTTTACTGGCTGGTGCGTTCGGCAACCTCGGGTTCGAGATCCTGAAAGTGCTGGTCGACCGCGGCTATGACGTCGTGGCCGCCGACCTCAAGGAGAAAGAGAACAACGGACTCGAAGGCAAGTACACCTTCAAGGCGATCAACGCCACCGACCCCGCGACCCTGAAGGGCATCTGCGACGGTGCCGATGTCGTCATCACGACCATGGGCCTGACCTCTGCGTCCACCGCGGTCACCGCGTACGACATCGACTACCAGGGCAACCTGAACCTCTTGAACGAAGCCGTCGCCGCGAAGACGCCGAAGTTCGTCTACATCTCCGTCATCTCCTGCAAGGAGAAGGGCGCCGAAGAAGTCCCGATGCTCCACGCGAAGGCCATGTTCGAGGACGAGCTCGTGAAGAGCGGCATCCCCTATGTCATCCACCGTCCGACCGGCTACTTCTATGACATCGCCAAAGTCTTCAAGCCCTACGTCGAAAAGGGTGAGATGCAGCTCCTGAAGGGCTACCACGACGTCAAAGCGAACGTCGTCGACTGCCCGGACTTCGCTGCGTTCATCGTCGACCATATGGGCGATGAAAACGCCATGTACGAAGTCGGCGGCAAAGAGACCTACAGCTACGAAGAGATGGCCAAGATGTGCTTCCGCGCTGCCGGCAAGCCCGTCATCATCAAGGACTCCCCCATCTGGATGTTCAGCATCCTCGCGAACCTTCCGAAGATCAAGAAGGAAGGCAAGCACGACATCATCATGTTCTCCAAATGGACCCTGTCCCACGACCTCGTCGGTAAAGATGTCACGGGCGATGCGTCCTTCGCCGAATATCTGAAAGATTATTTCGGAGGTGACAAGTAATGTTCCATCTCGACCCCGCTTATGTCGGTCATGCATGGCCGACCTTCATGTGGACCGTCCTCATCTTCGCCGCCATCGGCTGCTTCATGGGCTTCTTTGAATTCGTCTGGTTCATGTCCGTCGGCTACGGCTTCGCCGTCATGTGCATCGGTCTGTTCCACCTCATCTTCGGCCTCATCAACGGTTCCCTGACCGTCGCCACCGGCATCCTGTCCGTACTGTTCATCATCTACGGCTGGCGCCTCGGCGGCTACCTTCTCAGAAGAGAGCTGAAGAACGCCAACTACAAGAAGACCCTCGAGTCCACCGGCGCCGCCAAGAGGACGCCCGTGTTCGTGTCCGCCGTCATGTGGATCATCATGATGTTCCTCTACACGGCACAGACCTCCGCGGTCTCCTACCGTGTCATCAACCAGAGCAAGGACAACGTCTGGGCCTGGATCGGCATCGTCATCATGGCGCTGGCCATCATCGGCGAAGCCACCGCAGACCGTCAGAAGTCTGCCGCGAAGAAAGAGAACCCGCACCGCTTCTGCGACACCGGTCTCTTCAAGATCGTCCGCTGCCCGAACTACTTCTCGGAGATCCTCTTCTGGATCGGCGTCGCGGTCTCCGGCATCGGCTCCGTCACCGGCAAACAGTGGATCGTCGTCCTCATCGCGCTGGTCACCATCATCTACGTCATGTACAACTCGGCCCAGCGTCTGGAGCTCCGCCAGGAGAAGAACTACGGCCTTGACCCCGAGTACCAGAAGTACTCCGACACGGTCCCCATCCTCTTCCCCTTCACGAAGCAGTACCACACGATGAAGGTCTACAGAGACTGACGCCACGCCTCGCTGAGGCACTCACATCAAGTCTGGCTGAGTAACTCAACATAGAACCTCCGCTCCTTCAGGAGCGGAGGTTTTTGTTTGCACGCAATGCTCCGCCCCCTGTTCGGTCATCCGCTCATCCTCTTGTCCTCGGACGACCATACATGTTTTACTTTTGTAAACTTTTGGCAGTTACACGCCACTTTTAACAAATGTGATAGAAAGCAGCACAAAACTATCCATATACTGGAAGTGTGGTAAATGCAAACAACCACAAGCCCTATTGTGAAAGTATTGAATTCAAGAAAGGAGAACCATCATGTTAGCCTGGAGCCTTATCGTAGAACCTCTGTTTGCACTGTTTGTCAAACTTCCCGTTTTTGTTCTTGGCATTCTTGCAAGCCTGATCTTCTGATTCATACCTTCAAAACCTCCGGCCCCAAAGCCGGAGGTTTTTTCTCTTTCCCAGCAAGCCCGAGCCAAGCAGAAAACAAAACCGCTGAACGGGATTCGTTCAGCGGTTTCTTTTTCACTTGCTCAGGCCAGCAGGTCCTCGCCGGGGCCCATCATCGGGATGTCGACCGCGGTGGCGTCCACGAGGGAGAAGCAGGCCATCTTGTTGCCGGTCTCTTCGTTGTAGATCGCCTTCAGATCGGGCATGATCTCGAGCGCCTGCGCGGCATACTTCGGGTCGGTCTCGAAGGCCGCCTTGCCGGTGTAACGGAGCCAGTGGCCGTCCGGCTTGCAGGCGACGATCTCCACCTTCGGGTTCGCGACGAGCTGCTTGTACACATCCTTGAACTCGCCGATGCCAAAGAGGACTTTGCCGTCCATCTCAAAGTGCAGGCCGAGGGGCCTCAGTTTCGGCTGGTCGCCGTCGACCGTCGCGACAAAGAAGACGCCGGTTTCGGTCAGAAAGTCGTTGACTTTACTCATAACAATTACCTCCTTATTTTACGAGATCCACCAGTCGCCGTCCGGCCCCTGGTTCAGGGACCCGACTTCTTCGGACAGAGTGTTCCCTTCAAAGTCTTTTACAATGACTTTATCATAAAACTTATAGTTCGGGCCGGCACAGTCGTGCTCGTCGTCCCAGCCCTCTTCGAACCACGCTTCGAGGTACACCTTGTCGTCCTCGATGAAACACACGGTCTCGTTCGGCTGCAGCGGGAACGAGAACTTCTCGGGCCAGTAGCAGCGGAACCATTCGCCGTTTTGCGAAATGATGTGGGGTGCATCGCCAACGAGTCTCAGGTTGTACAGGTCGAAGCCGGTGAGGTCCAGGTCTTCGAAGAGGACCAGCGGCCGCTCCGGGGTGTACCGGTACAGGCGCAGGATCCGCTCCCCGTAGTCGCACTGCAGGAAAAAGTAGCGGTTCCAGCTGAAGATGGGCGCGCTGTACATGACGTTCGGCTTCTGCTCGAAGGGCTGGGCCACGCGCCGCCGGCGGTAGTCGTAGAACTTGAGGACCGTGCCCGGGTGTCCCCCGTGCCCCTGCATCTCCTTCAGTTCATAGAAGTCCGTGGAGCCGGAAAGCGTGTAGGCGATGCGCTGCTGTCCAGCGATGGGAAACAGCATCCTGCCGTCCACTTCGATGAACCGTTTGATCATGTCGTTACCTTCTCTCCTGCGTGGTCTTTTGCTAAACCCAGTATACCACAAGAACGGTTTTGTGTTATACTACAAAGCCGGAGGAGAGAGATTATGGACCCACGTTACATACGCAAGGAAACGGAGATCCGGGTAGCGCTGCTGAAGCTCCTGGAGACCACGCCCATTTCTGACATTTCCACGACGGCGCTCTGCAAAGAGGCGGGCATCAGCCGCAACACGTTTTACTGCCACTACCCGTCCCCGGCGGCGCTGCTCGAGACCATCGAGAACGAGTTCATCGACCTCATCGTAAGGATCGTCGATTCGACCATCGACTCGGACTACGAGAGCCTCCTGCGGCAGATCTGTCAGACCATGCTGGACAACCGCAAGCTCGCCACCCTGCTCCTCAGTGACAACGGCAACCGCCGGTTCCTCGAGCGGATGGTCGGCACCATGCACAGCCAGATCATGACCCACTGGACAAAGAGCGGCATCGCCCTCGGCGTCGAAGACCTCGAACTCCTCTTCACCTACACGACGTACGGCGTGGAACGGTGCATCCGCCGATGGAGCGAGAACGGCTTCAAGGAAGCGCCGGAAGACCTCGCCCGCAAACTCCGCAACATGTCGGAGTACATGCTGGCCCACTACATGGAACAGCCCTTCATTTAAACCAGTAAAAGCCGCCGGACATCCCGTCCGACGGCCTTTCTTTTTCGCGATTTACGGACCACCCTCAGAAATACTTCGCGATGAGCTCCTTCGCGTTGTCCCCGTGACGGATCTCGTCCTTCAGAACGGACTCGATCTGCGGATACTCGAGGATGTACGGAGCATAGTCGCTCGCGGCATCGTATTCGCCGTTGGCAACGAGGGTCAGTGCCAGTTTCGGATTCTTCTTCAGGATGTTACTGACGAGGATGGCCTTGACCGGGACGGGCTTCGTCAGGGTCTTGCCGGTGATCTTCGCGCAGACGTTGTAGTGCGCGCGTTCCGACTTCGCGACCTTGCGGAAGTTCTCTGCGACTTCCGGGTAGTCCTTCTCGACGACTTTCGCCATCTCGTTGTACATGTACTCCGCATCCAGCTCGCCCTGCTGCGCCGACAGGATGTGGTCCATTGTCGTTTTTTTCTTGAACAGTGCCATAATCAACCTCCCTAAAGTTACAGCCCATAAATATCACGTCAAAATTATAACATGCTGACTCCTGTTTTTCTGCATGGTTTTTTCTGCCATACTCATAATAAAAACCGCCGGGCATAAAGCCTGGCGGTCTGTGTTACCGGCGATTTACCGCGCCCACTTCGACACTTCGTTCCAGAAGTCTTCGGCGGCCTGCTGCGGGTCCCACTGCGTGGTCCGGCGGCGGGTCGTTTTCTTTGTGGTCTTCTTCGTCGTCTTGTCGTCGGAGTCAGAGTCGGAGTCTTCCTCGTCGTCGGAGTCCTCGTCAGACTTCGTTGTCCAGCTCCAGGAGCCCTCGGTCGTGGTGTCCCCGCCGACCAGGTCGCCGCCGATGGCGTCGTCCCCGGAGATGACGACGTCGTCCGAGTCCTCGATCTTGAGGTCTTCCTCGGTGGTGGTCATCGTCTCCTTGTCCGTCGTGACAGACACGGTACGAACATAAACGTCGTCCTCGTTCTGTTTCTGCTGGACGAAATATACAGCCAGTCCGGCGATGATGCCCACGACCACTACCGCGATGACAGCGATCAGCCAACCGGACACTTTCTTCTTTTTCGGTTCCGGCTCCGGATTCTCGCGGCGGTGCCGCCCGGCGTCGGTCTCTTCGATGAGGATATCTTTTTTCTCTTCGCTCATGCGTATACCTCCCGGTATCTTCAGCATTCGTTACGCCCCTATTCTACCCATTTGCCGGACGCATGTCAAAAAACCGCCAAGCAAAGCGCTTGGCGGCGTTTTTTCGTTTACTGCACGACCACTGCCTGGCGGCCGAGGAGTTTGTACTTGTCGTTGAAGGCGGAGCGGCTGAAGGTCTTGGTCTTCGCGCCGTAGGGGTCCGCGAGGTACACGTTCTTGTCGTCATACCCGACGAGGACACAGACATGGGTGCCGCGGGGGTACGAGAAGTACTCCGGTCCGGTGCTCGTGGCGATGTACCACGCGTTGACCGTACTGGGCGTCTTCAGGTTGTACGTCGACCACACGATGACGGGCTTGCCCTCGTTGATGTAGTCGAGGAGTTCGGAGAAACTGGCGCCGGTCTTGTTGTACGCCTTGTGTTTGCCGTGCTGGTTCGAGATGACGTTGTTCATCGACTTCGAGACCACCGGAGCAAAGGCGCCGTAGCCCGGGTTCGAGGACGTGTAGGTGCTGCGGGGGTCGCCGACGAACTTCTCGGTGATCCGCGGCCCGTACCGCTTCCCGTCCACCGTCCGCAGGTTCTCCCGCGGGATGGCGGCGACCATCTTCGTGATGTTGATGTCGTAGCCCCAGTACTTGAGGACCATGGTGGCCGAGGCCGCTTCACAGCCGGTCGGATAGTTCGGGAGCTGGTTCACAAGAGGCACTTTGACGGACGTGCCGTACACTTTGCCCTCCCGGACGGTGTATGACGTCTTGCCGACCACGACCGTACCGGTCTTGCCGAAGTCGACCTTGCCGTTCTTCACATACCAGGTGCCGTACTCGTTCTTGTATGCGCCGTGGGCACCGAAGTCCACCTTGCCGGTCTTGACGCGCCACCAGCCGTACTGGTTCTGGGCGACGCCGGTGTAGGAGAAGTCTACTTTGCCGTTCTTGCACTTCCACCAGCCGTAACGGTTCTGGTAGATGCTCTGCGCCTTGAAGTTGACTTTGCCGGTCTCGATGCGCCACCAGCCGTACTGGTTCTGTTCGACTCCGTAGAAGTCGAAGTCGACGCGGCCGTTCTTCACGTACCACCAGCCGTACTGGTTCTGGTACACGCCCGTGGCCTTCGGCTGGACTTTGCCGTCCACGACTCTCCACCAGCCCTCGACCCCTTCATAGGTGGTCTGAGCGATGCCGGTGTAGTCCGGCGCGAAGTCCGGTTCTTTCGGCGCTTCGGTGGTGGGCTCTTCGGTCGTCGGCTCGGTCGTGGACTCGTCCTCTTTGGACGTCGAGGACTCATCTTTTTTTGTCGTAGACTCATCCTCCGACTTCTTCGTCGAACTCTGGTCCGAGTCTTCCTTGTCCGCGTCCTTCTTCGTCGTGCTCGAGGACTTCTCCTCGTCCGACTTCGGTTCTTCCGAGTCCTTCCCGGACTTCTCTTCGGACGCGACGGTAGTGCTCGTGGTCGCCGGTTCTTCCGTCTCGGCAAATGCCGCGATGAACGCACCGCACATAATCACAAGCGATAAGAAAAGCGCCAGCAACGGGCGCACAAGTCTGGTTCGTAACATAAGGGACACCTCGCTCGTCCCCTATTATACTATTTTTCTTACGAAAATAACATTCACATTAGAAAAGATTCTTACTGTAAAGAAAAACCCGCTGAGGGATACTCAGCGGGTTTCGATTCCTGTTATTGGATGGGAGCCCCCATGACCGTGGAGACCGTCATCTGCAGCGGGTTGCCGCTTGCGTCGGTCACGCCGCCCATCAGAGCGGGGACGCCCTTGACCATGAAGAACATGAAGGCGACCAGAATGATCATGAATACGATGTCCTGTATCAGCTGTTTTTTCTTGTGGTCCATAACTCCTCCTGAAAACTATCTTACGAAATTTATATGCGTACAAATCTGACATCAGTATAGCATATTCTTCCGGAAGCCGCAAATCGCGCCCCTTAGCCTACCGGTACTCGCAGGTCACGGAGTGGTCGTTGATGACCCCGATGCCCTGGAGGTACGAGTAGATGATGACGGGTCCCACGAATTTGAACCCGCGTTTTTTGAGGTCCTTGCTGACCCGCTCCGAGAGTTCGTCCTTCGCCGGCATCGGGTCGCCGTCCTTCAGGCGGTGGTCGACGACCTGCCCGTCCGTGAAGCTCCAGATGTAAGCATCGAAACTGCCGAACTCCTCCTGCACCTGCAAGAACGCCTGTGCATTCGAGATGGCCGCGGTCACTTTGCGACGGTTGCGGATGATGCCGGCGTCCTGCATAAGGGACTCGACCTTGGCCTCGTCGTACATCGCCACAATGGCCGGGTCGAACCCGTCGAACGCGCGGCGGAAGTTGTCCTCCTTCTCGAGGATCAGGTTCCAGCTGACGCCCGCCTGCATGCCCTCGAGGATGAGCATAGCGAACAGTTCCCGGTCATCGTGCAGGGGCTTGCCCCAGCGCGTGTCGTGGTACACGAGGAACTTCTCCGTCACCGGGTACGGCTTCCCGCCAAACTGAAACTCACAGCGCCGCTTCTCCACAGCACCCACCTGCCTTTCTGTGGCGATATACGCCTTCACTTTCAATACGAGATCTCCTGCACCAGCTCATATGCCTGGCGGATGACCGTCTTCAGGCTGCCGACACTGTCGCAGTCGCCGATGAGGCGGACGCGGTCGTGGTTCGGCAGGACCTTGCCGAGCAATTCGCCGACCTTGCCTTTCCCGGCAGGAGCGAAGCGCTTGTCCGGCGTGTAGCCGACGGACATGATGACCGAGTCAGCGAACAGTCTCCGTTCACCGGACGGCGTGTCGATGAGTACGCCGTCATCCCGGATTGCCTTTACCGTGGTGCTCGTGTACGCCGGCACCTCATGGAACCGAAGCAGTTCCCGCAGCATGGTGGAGTTTGCCATGTTGATGCCCAGAGCGCCGACCAGGTGTTCCGTCATCTCGACGATGACCGGGTGCTTGCCCTGCAACGCGAGGTCATAGGCGATCTCACAGCCCGTCAGGCCGCCGCCGATGACAACGACGTTGTCCCCGACTTCCGCTTTACCGTCCAGGTAGTCGACCGCCGTCACCGCCATCTCCGCGCCGGGCACCGGCAGAGTCTTCGCCGAGGCGCCGATGGCCACGACAACGAGGTCCGCGTCCAGTGCGTCCACATCGGTCACTTCCGTATTCATATGCACGGTCGCTGAACTCTTCTCGAGTTCCCGCGCGAACCACTTCAGCAGTTCCTTATCCTTCTCCTTGAAAGACGGCGCAGCAGCCGCGTTGAACACACCGCCCAGGCGGTCGGTCTTCTCATAGAGGTCGACCTTGTGGCCGCGGGCAGCCGCTTCGATGGCCACTTCCATACCGCCGATGCCGCCACCGACGACGGCGATCTTCTTCGGCGACTTCGCCGGCCCCTTCTTGTAAATGGTCTCGTTGTTGGTCCAGGGGTTCAGTACGCACTGGCCCATCTTGTAGCTCAGGACATTGATGTCCGTGCCCTTGCCGTTCATGCCGTTGAAGGGCAGGCATGCGCCGTGGCAGGCGATACACGGGCGGACGTCCTCGGGACGGTCCTCAATGAGTTTCGTAATGTATTCCGGGTCGCAGAGCAGCTGGCGTCCGAGGCCCATCGCGTCGATCTTCCCGGCGGCGATGGACTCCGCTGCCACTTCGGGCTGCATGCGTCCCGCACACACGACCGGCTTGGTCGTGAACTTCTTGATATGCTCGACATACGCGAGGTTCAGGTTCAGCGGGGCGTACACCGGCGGATGTGCCCAGAACCAGGCGTCGTAGGTGCCGTTGTCACAGTTGAAGAGGTCGTAGCCGGCTTCTTCCAGGATCTTGACGGCCTTCTCGGACTCTTCCATCGTCCGGCCGATCTCGGTGAACTCCTCACCGGGCACGGCACCGGAGTTGAAGCCCTTGGTCATCGAACGTACGGAGTACCGCAGCGAGACAGGATAGTCTTCGCCGCAAACTTTCTTGATCTCTCTGACGATCTCACAGGTGAACCGCAGCCGGTTCTCCAGTGAGCCGCCATATGCGTCGGTCCGGTGGTTCGTGTACGGCATGGCGAACTGATCGAGGAGGTAACCTTCATGCACGGCATGGATCTCGACACCGTCGACCCCGATCTCCTTGCAGCGCAGTGCCGTCTGTCCGAAGGCATACACGAACTGGCTGATCATCTTCGACGTGAACTCATACATCTTGACGTCCGTGGACCAGACGTTCGGGAGCCCGGCATCCGGGGCACTCCACCACCACTTGGACGTGACGATCTTGTCGGTAAGGTCGCTGACCGGTTTGTACTTGATGAGCGGTTTCAGCAGCGGCGGCAGGATCATCGAACGTCCCGCGCCCGCGCTCAGCTGGAAGAACACCTTCGCACCGCATTCGTGGATCTCATCCACGACTTCCTTCGCCGGCGCAAAGACCTCGGGGTGCTTGTACACCCACCGTTCTCCCACGATGCTCACCATCGGGATGAGCCCGGGGATGAACAGACCGATGTTCTGGTCCATCCGGTCCTCATAGAACTCCTTGATGCCCTTCGAGAACCCGGTCTCCGCCTCCCATTTGATCATGTTCGTGCCTTCCATCGGCAGCATGACCACACGGTTCTTGATCTCGACGTTGCCCACCTTCCACGGCGTGAACAACGGTTCATATTTCGCGTCCATACGTAAACCTCCCTTTATCAAAACTGCGCACTTGTCTAACCACTTCTCATTATACCGAATCCCCCGCAAAAGTGAACCCGTTTCAAACGAATAGTAAAAAATAGTATCTTTACACTAGTCAACTTTCGCTATATGATGAAGTTGAGCAATACCCCATCGTTCAAGGTTTGAGTTATGAGAGGAGTTGAAGTCTATGTATTCTGAGTACACCCAGTCCGCATTAGAAATACTGCGGCATCCGTCCCAGACCATGCACTGGTACATCATCCCCATCCTGCTGGTCCTCATCTACATCATCTCGAGAGAGATGCACGACAAACACTACCAGGTACTTGCCGGCGGTGTGGCCCTCTGGGGCATGGACCTCTTCAACGAGACCTGGAACTCCATGGTCTGCTTCATCAGCGGGTACGCACCCGTCTGGGGCACCCCGATGGGTGTGGGCGATACATCGCTCCTCATCCTCATCGGCTACAATGTGGAGATCTCCATGATGTTCCTGATGATGGGCATCGCATCCTGCCTCATGCTGCCGGAGGACCGGAAAGCGAAGATCCTCGGCATCAACAACCGTATCTTCTATGCTGTCGTGCTCACGACCCTGGCCGTCATCATCGAGTGCTTCCTGAACTACTCCGGGCTTCTCACCTGGGAGTGGCCGTTCTGGCAGCGCAAGGTCCCGTGGCTCATCTGGTTCATCGGCTACCTGCCGTTCTTCGCGACCGCATTCTACGTCCACGACAGGCCGACCCTGAAACAGTCACTCAAGTGCGACGCAGCCATCCTTGGCTTCGACGCCATTCTACTCATCGTCTGCGGCTTCGCAGGCTGGTTATAAGGAGGGATACACCATGTTGACCGGAGGAGTCCTCGCCGTCATCATCGCGGCCACCGTCATCGACCTCGCCGCCGTCGGCATCGCCTTCTATGACTTCCTGAAGCGCGACTGACGACCCATAAACAAACGCCGCCCGAGCACCATCGCTCAGGCGGCTTTTTTGATCTCTTTCTTACTCCAACTATCTGTCCTGTTTTTGTCCCATTTCTTCCCATTTTTCCTTAAACGGTCGTTTTCTCGACCAATAACGACCGTTCATTGGCCCAAATCGACCACTCCCAAAGAAACACTCGCACAGCGCTCATTTTTGTGGTATAGGATAGCTTGAACCCCTGCATAAAAACGCGCATTTTTACCAGGCAGAGAAACCCCTCTTGTCTTTTTCTCCTGGCAAAGCAGCCCTTCCTGTCCTCTTCACCAGAAACGAGCAACTCCACTCGATGATCCTTTTCGCCGGAAGAGTATTGTTCTGTTCAGCAGCGATTTCTCCCACGCTCTTCGACGCGAAGCTAGTGCTGTGCATGGCTTCCCCTTCCCCAACATTGACGATCGAAGCAGAAAAGCAAACCCATCAAACGTTTTATGGTTTGCGTTTGCTCTTAATTGCCTTCCCGCAGGCCCCATTTGCTAAAAAGGCAAACTCGTATCCATTTTTCAACTTTTGAGTTTGCCTTGACGGCAATGAACTGCAAATAAGCAAAGCCAAATAGGCAAACTCTTTTCCAGTTTTTGGCATACGCGTTTGCCTTTCCGAGGCGATGCGACTCACCTCACCTCAAAAACAGCAAACCCATATTTCATTTCAAACATACGCGTTTGCTTTTTTGAAGGAATGAGGCTCCAGCAACGTCAAAAGGGGCAAACCCATTTCAAATCCCGAAGAATCAGTTTGCTTCTGCACATAATCCAGTCTTGAAAGGAAGTAATAACATGCCAAAACCCAACACCCGCCATCGAGAGCAGACGCTGACCAGACTGATAGGAGCCAAGAAACGAGCTCTCAAAGCAGCGCCTTCCGGATTTCTCCGAATCGCCAACGTTCGAGGCAACGACCGATACTATAAGGTGGATGAAGGAAAACGTCAGATGGGCGTATACCTCAACCAAAAAAACCTCGACCTCGCCCGTCAGCTCGCCCAGAAGTCCTATGACCTCAAAGTGCTTAAAGCAGCAGAACTTGAGCTCCAGGCATGGAACCTCCTTGCAAGCCACTTCCCAGGCACCACAGTCGAGGAAGTCTATGAAACGCTCTCTCCCGCCCGGCAAAAGCTCGTGACCCCAATTATCCCGACAGACGAACAATACCGCAAACAGTGGGAGGAAGTCACCTACACCTCTGGTTATTTCAAGCCTGACGCCCCGGTATACATCACAGACCGCGGTGAGCGAGTACGTTCCAAGTCTGAGCAGCTCATTGCCAACCTGCTCTACCGGCTTGGCATTCCGTACCGTTATGAGTTCCCCATCGAAGTCGTGGTAAACGGCTACAAGAAAACCTGGCGCCCGGACTTCACGATCCTGGACGTCAAGAACCGACGGGAACTCTATCTCGAGCATTTTGGAAAGCTCGACGACCAGGATGACACCGACAACTATGCCAGAAACGCTTTCGGCAAAATGAAGATCTACGAAGAAAACGGCATGTACGATGGCGGTTGCATGATTTACAGTTATGAAACAAGCAAAGCCCCTCTGGACATCGCCTACGTTGAAATGAAAATCCGCCGTGCACTGGGCATGTAGTCTTGGGCGATATACGGCCCCTTGACTATTAGCTAATTTAAAATATAATAAAATTAGCTAATAAAGGAGGGTTTCCTATGACACATACAGTAGCAACTGCCACGGAAATGAAAAACAATTTTGGCCGTTATCTGGATTTGGTCATGAAAGGAGAAGAAGTTATCGTGACGAAAAACGGAAAAGAAGTCGCCCGCTTTGTCCCGCGGGACGCCAGTGTCTCATATCTCACCGACACGTTGATCGGTGTTCTCAGTGGCACAGACACGAAAGAAGATCCGCGCATGGATAGCTTGAAGAAAAAGTATGAGATTGCTGATTGATGCCAACATCCTTCTGGATGTCCTCGAAAACCGTCAGCCCCATGTAGAAGTATCTTCACTCATCTGGAAGCTGTGCGAAGTAGGAAGAGCAGAAGGTTACATTTCTGCTTTGACGTTCGCCAACCTGGTTTATGTCATGCGAAAGGAGCTTGGCGCAGACAAGATAGAAGAAATATGGAACAAGCTACGCTTGATATTCTTTGTTGCGGACCTGACAGAAAAAGACATGGACTTTGCCACGAATGCAAAATGGGATGACTTTGAGGACGCCATACAAAGCGCTACCGCCTCACGGGTCGGCGCAGACTACATTATCACCCGTAACCAGAAAGACTTCGCGCACAGCAAGGTCCCTGCCATCACTCCGACGGACTTGCTGCAACGCCTCACTTAACACAAAAGCCGCCCGAGCGTTAAGCTCAGGCGGCTTCTTATTCGTGATTCAAGTCATCACATCGAGTCGATCTGCCAGGTGGCACTGACGCCGTAGTCGAGGTAGATGATCTGCCCGCTCATGTAGTTGAACATCTTCGAGCCGATGGCGACCAGCGGCCAGCCCATCTGCTCGGGCGAGGCCCAGTAGCCGTCCCAGGAGTCGAGGAACAGGGATTCGATGATCTCGATGCCCTCTTCCACGTTGCCGCTCGGCGAGGTGCCGGCGCCGAAGTCCTCTTTGAGCCCGGTTTCCGTATTGCCGGGGGCGATGAGATTCAGTCGGATCTTACGATCGATGTACATGGGCTCGTGGCACATCGCCCGCACGTATGTATTGAGGCACTGCTTCGAGAAGACGTACCCGCTGGCGATCTCCGCGGGGTGCGCCTCGTACCATGCCAAAGCCTCTTCATAGGTCTTCGTCTCGATGACTTCCATGCAGTTCTCGAATGAAGACTCCCAGTCGAAGCCACCGGCGGAACCGATGATGTTCACGGACCCACCGTCCGCGACCCGGTTGATGACCTTCTCGAGCAGGTATTTGTGCCCGAGGAAGTTCACCTTCTGGACGTCCATTGTGTTGCTGCCGTCCGAGTTCAGGGCAATGCCGTGGCACAGGAACAGCGCATCAATGTGCTCCGGCAGTTCCTCTGCCAGCTTGTCCAGGTCTTCCTTCACGCCGAAGTCCGCGTGGAATTCGCCCGCGACCGGGAAGTCCAGTTCGCTGTGCCGACCGTTCCGCCGGCAGATGGTGTACACTTCGGCGCCGAGCTCCGACAGCAGTTTCGCGGCCGCGCGGCCCATGCCGGAGTACGCGCCGGACACGACGACGGTCTTTCCTTCATAACCAAACAGTGTGTTGAGGTCCATGACCATGCTCCTTTCGGCGATTTACAGCTGTTCCACAAACGTGTTCGCGGTCTGGCCGCCGTCGGCGAGGATGTCGACGCCGGAGACGAAGCCGGCACCCGGGGAGACCAGGAAGCCGATGAGCTCGGCGATCTCATACGGGTGGCCCCAGCGGCCTGCCGGGATGAGGTCGAGCTGGCAGTCCGCGGTGTCCGGCTCGAGGTCGATGAGCAGCTGGTGCATCGGGGTCAAGTACGAGCCCGGGGACACGGACAGGATGCGTGTATTCTTCTCGGCAAACCGCGCGACGTTCTTCTGCGTGTAGTAGATGACGAAACGCTTGATGATGGCATAACAGGTGCCGGCATAGGCGAAGTCGTCGCCCTGGAACGGCGCCACGAGTTCGAGGATCTGGTCATAGAAGTCCTCGTCCTCACAGTTGTCGAAGACGTCGTACCACTCTTCCTGCGGCTCGAGCGTGTAAGCCGCGACAGAGCCGAAGTTGATCATGACGCCGCCACCGGCCATGACCGGGTAGAACGCCTCGGTCATGTACATGGTGCCCATGCCGTTGATCTTCAGCACGTCTTCGGCCTTCGTGTTCGTGGGCGATACACCGGCGGTGTGGATGACATTCTTCACCTCACCCAGAGACGCCGCGTACCTGGCGAGCTTCTCGACACTCGCCTTGTCCGCAATGTCCACAACGCACGTATGCGCCGTAATGCCGAGCGCGGTCAGCTCCTCGACGGCCTTCGCCAGCGCCTCTTCGGAGCGGTCCGCCAGCACGAGGTCATACTCAGGCCCGATCTTCTTCGCAATGGCGCGGCCCATTCCACCCGCGCCACCGGTGATGACAGTAAGCTTTTTCATAGTCGTGTTCCTTTCTTTGAAAAGTAGAATTCTCCACTCTCATTCTACCCGCCTGGCACCTCCGCTCACACCCGCATACCAACGGAAAAACCCGGCCCGTCGCACGACACTTCTGACGGGGCCCTTCGAGCAGGCATGCTCCAAACAAAACAAATAGCCGCTGAGCACAACACGTTGCTCAGCGGCTTTCTTTGTCATTCGATTGCGCGGGTTTCACGCCTTTACTTCATCAAACCTTCCAGCATTCGAAGCAGCTGGACGTCTGACGCTTTGACCTTGATCTCCGAGTGGACGTTCTGCCCGTCCGGCTCGGGGTACTTCACGTTGATGGTGATGACCGTGCCCTCGGGCACGCCCTTGTTCTTCACGTAGTTCAGGAACTTCGGGAACTCCGGGTGGTTCTGTTTGAAGGTCGCCCAGGCCTGCTTGCCCTGGGACATGAGGTTCATGGCACTTCCGATATTCATAGGTGGTCTCCTTTAGAAATCGTCTTCCGACCCGAAGTCGTCCGCGAAGAACTCATCGTCCAGTTCGTCCTTGAACAGGTCGTCATCCAAGTCGTCATCCGGGTCATCTTTGTACAGAGCGTCGAGGTCGTCGTCAAGTCCGTCCAGTTCACCCAGCGGGTCCTGGTCGAACTCGTCGTCCCCGGTCATCTCATCGTACATCCATTTTTCGTTGGCGAGGTCGAAGGCATCCTTCTCCTCCATCGGGTCCATAAGGTCCGGGAAATAGTCCATCCTGACGCTCCTTTCTGTCATTCGACGATTGCTTGACCAGAATGTAGTCGGTGTTGTAAGTGGACACGGCGAACAGCCCGATCCTGTGCTCCGCCAGAATGCCCGACAGCTTTTTCAGTTCCATGCCACTCACGCTCCTTACCCTTAGTATAAATACTACCCCCGCATATGGCAAGGCGATTTACTGAATGCCCTTTTGGACCTCCGCAAACAAAATCTTTCCATTCCATTGTAGAGGTTCGCTCTGACGAGTGTCAACCGCACCTTGCCCCCAAACCGTTCGTTACAACAAAAATGCCGCCGATCACCAGCTCAGCGGCTTCTTTTTGGCGATTTACGGACTCAGGTCATCAGCCCATTTTCTGCATTTTGCTCATCATGGCTTCGAAGAGGTCTTCACCCAGGAGACGTTTGACCGGTTTCATCCAGACGACCATCGGGCCGGCCAGGTAGGTGATCTTCATCTTCTTTTTGTTCAGCGCTTTGAGGATGACTTTGGCGACACTCTCCGGCTTGCTGCCGAGGCCGCCCATCATGTTGATGAAGTCGAGGCTCTTGTGGATCTTATCGTAGTAGATGTCATAGATCTCCGGACCCATGCGGTCCCAGTTCTTCTGCGTGTTGCCCTTCATGTCTTCCGTCATCGGGGTCTTCATGCCGCCGGGTGCGACGCTGCAGACCTGGATGCCGAACTTCCGCAGCTCATAGCGCAGGACTTCGGTAATGCCCTGTTCCGCGAACTTGCAGATGGAGTACGGGGCCGTGAAGACTGCGGGAATAAAAGTGCCGCTGGTGGTGACGTTGACGATGCGGGCCGGGCCGTACTTCCGAAGGAGCGGCAGGAAGGAGCGAACCATATTGATGGTCCCTTCTACAATGACGCTCAAAGACCAGCGCATGTATTCCGGAGAGCAGCCTTCGAGAAGGCCGCCGACGGGCAGACCGGCGACGTTGATCAGGGCAGACAGACCCTTATCGCCAAGGGCCTCTTCGACCTGCTTCTTCGCGGCGTCCGTCATTTCCGGTTTCGAAATGTCCACGACGATCGGCGTAATGCCAAGTTTCTTCAGTTCGTCAGGAGACTGGCTCTCGATGATCGTGCCAAAGACGGTCCAGCCCTCGCTCTTCAGAAGTTTTGCAGTGGCAAAGCCGAGGCCGGAACCGGCTCCGGTCACGACAGCACTGCGGGTTTCATTTTTACTCATCACAATTCCTCCTTTGAGTTTCGTACTATGCCTATGGCACTTGCCACCCCCAGTATACCACAAAGCCGCCCGAGCCCTTGCCAGGAGCCGGGCAACATATTCCTAAAAAAGTGTATTGACATCCGGTATTGTTCGAACATATATTGAAAGTAAACACGTGTAAAGGAGTGCGAAAAATGGAATACAACAACTATCCGACCGTCTTCATGTCCGGCCTCGGCGGCTGGGGTGAAGACCAGCTGCAGAACAAGATCATGCCCTACTGGGGCAAAGGCAAGAACAATGTCCTGAAGGACCTGCGCGGGCTCGGCTACGAGTGCCTCTTCCCGTCCCTCGGCCCCCTCAACAGTTCATGGGACAGAGTCTGCATCCTGTGGGCATGGCTCTTCGGCGGCACCGTCGACTTCGGTAAAGCGCATGCCGAGAAGTACGGCATCAGCCGTTACGGCCGCACCTATGAGCACGGAGCTCTCGAAGACCTCGGTCAGCCCGGCCCCCACCAGAAGGCAAACTTCATCGGCCATTCCATGGGCGGCCCGCTCATCAAAACACTGTCCGAACTCTTCGTGTACGGTTCGGAAGAAGAGCGCGCAGTCACACCGGAAGACGAACTGTCTCCGCTCTTCAAAGGCGGCCACGGCCACCTCATCCACTGCCTGACCACCCTCTCCGGCACGAACAACGGCACGACCCTCGCGGATTTCCCGACGAACTACGGTCTGTCTTTCATCACCGGCATCTTCGCGGTCCTCGGCGCAGTCATCGGCGACACGTTCATGTCGAACGTCTACTACATCGACCTGCCGCAGTATGGCATCACGCCGGAGCGGGAAGACGCGCACCGGCTGCACCTCCGCAACCCGCTCAAGTATAAAGACGCCATCAAGAAAGTCTGCGACCCGCACAGCGGCGCACAGAACTGCTTCATCGAGATGACCGTCCATGAGAACCTCGACGTCATCAACCCGAGCCTCCACCCGGCAGACAAGAACATCTATTACTTCGCACAGCGCGCCAGCGCCATGCAGCCCGCCAAGGGCATCCACACGAAGCCGAAGAAGGGTATGTTCGTGCTGACGTTCATCGCCGGCTGTGTCACAGGTTGGTATGCACCGAAGGCACTCAAGGACAGAGGCCTCGAGAACGACCCGGACTGGTTCAAAGGCGATGGGTTCGTCAACCTGAAAGCTCAGTCTGCCCCCACCGGCCAGCCGTCCGTGGACGCGGTCCCCGGCCAGACAGACTTCCAGCCCGGCATCTGGTACAACATGCCGCCGGTCAACGGAGACCATACCTCCTGGATGGACTTAAGCTACCAGGAGGACCGCATGCAGAACTTCCGCGACATGATGGCGCTGTTCCGCAGCCTCCCCGACGGCGAAACCGTCAGCAAGTAAACACAACCACAAAGCCGCCCGAGCACCAGCTCAGGCGGCTTTACTTCTTCCCCGCAAAAGAGTATAATCTATTCGGCTAATATAATATCTATTTTATCATTATTTCACTTATTTAGCTAATATTTTATCCGCAAAAGGAGGCACGTTCCATGGATGCGCTCATCTGGGAAACCGCAGACGAACTCGACCGAAAGCTGGCGAATCGCCTCCGCGGCATCCGCAAACGCCGCAAGCTGTCCCAGGAACAGCTCAGTCAGCAGAGCGGGGTCAGCCTTGGTTCTCTGAAACGATTTGAACAAACCGGGCAGATCTCTCTTCTGTCCCTCACAAAACTTGCCATGGCGCTGGAGTGTGAAGACGAGCTCAGGAACCTTTTCACGGAAACGCCCTACCGAACCATCGAGGAGGTCCTCCATGAACAAACATAAGACGCTGGAAGTCCGCTTCGACGGAAAGCCGGTCGGCAGACTGGCAGAGGTCGAGCAGGGAAAAGACGCTCACAAAGTCGCCTTCGAATATGCAGACGGCTGGCTGCAAAACGGGTTTTCCATCAGCCCGTTCTCCCTGCCCTTGCGCCCCGGTGTCTTCCTCCCGAAAAACTGGAACTTCGGCGGCCTTCACGGGGCCTTTGGCGATGTACTGCCGGACTCCTGGGGGCAACTGCTCGTCGACCGAATGCTGACCGCTCAGGGCATCGACCCCGGAAGCCTCGGTGTGCTGGACCGGCTCAGCATCGTCGGGACCTCCGGCATGGGTGCGCTGACCTTCCACCCGGCAGAAACGTTCTCAACGACGGTTTCGGACCCGGACTACGACCACCTGGCAGAGCTCTGCAGCAAACTGCTCCGTGCGCAGCCGGTCGACGACCTCGATACCATTTACCGAATGGGAGGCTCCAGTGGCGGCACCCGTCCAAAAGTACTGGCCTCCGTCAACGGAGAAGACTGGATCGTCAAATTCCAGTCCCACGTGGACCCTCCGGACTTTGGGAAACTCGAATTCGACTACGCGAAGTGCGCAGAAAGCTGTGGCATCCGCATGGCAGAGTACGCGCTGTTTCCCTCTCAAACCTGCAGCGGTTACTTTGGCATGAAGCGGTTCGACCGAATCGCATCTGAGGAAGGCCCAAAACGCCTCCACATGCTCTCCGCCGCAGCGCTTCTGGAACTGGACCACAATTCCCCTGCCATGGATTACCATGACCTCATGAAGCTCACACGCCTCGTGACCCGGGAAGACCGGCAGGACCTGCAGGAACTGTACCGCCGCATGTGCTTCAACGTCTTCGCGCACAACCGGGATGACCACGCCAAAAACTTCTCCTTCCTCTACGATGAGGAGCAAAAACGCTGGCATCTGTCTCCCGCCTATGACCTCACCTACAGTACGACCTACTTCGGCGAGCACACGACTTCCGTCAACGGCAACGGCGCCTCCCCTTCCGAGGGCGATTTACTGGCCGTCGGCACAAAAGCAGGCCTCCCATCGAAATGGTGCTCCGAAACAGCATCTGCGGTCCGCGCCACCGTCCAAGCCACACTGAAAACGTACCTCAAATAATCACAAAGCCGCCCGAGCGTCAGCTCAGCGGCTTCCTTTTTTCGCGATTCACGCCTTATTCCAAATACGCCTTCTGCAGTTTCCGGATGTCCTTCTTCGAAAGCCCGACCTTCTTCGTCAGGTAATTGTTCACCGAGCCGTAGTTGCGCTCGATGGTCTCATAAGAGCGACGGATCCAGGAGCGTCGGACCCCGTTAAAGTAGGAAAGGTCCTTCGCGATGGCGTCGCTGCCGGTCAGTTCATAGATGCGGTCGTAGGAACTCTGCAGGGAGTCCGCCATGTAGACATTCGTCAGCGCATAGTCTTCGATGATGGTCTTCCGGTCCACACCGAGGACTTCCAGAAGAAGCATCGCGAGGTTGCCGGTCCGGTCTTTGCCCGCCGAACAGTGGAACAGCACCGTGTCGCCGTTCGCGTCGAGCAGTTCGTCGAAGAAACCGCGTACCATGGCAAGACCGTCCTTCGACGTGTAAATGCTCATGTACCCGCCCTCAAAATAGGCGTTCGTAAAGCTCAGGTGAGAGTCGCGGGCGGCCAGTTCCCGCGCGGTGTCGATCGCCAGTTCCAGCCCTGCTGTGGACTGGAGGTAAGTGGAGATCGGAGACAGCTGGAAGGGGTACCGGGAGTACTCGACACCGGGGACCTTCACATCTTCCCCGTTCATGGAAACGTCCAGGTCGGACCGCAGGTCGACGACTTTTTTCAGATGGTACCGGTCCACCAGTTTCTTTTGGTCCGCGGCAGACAGGTCCGTCAGCTCACCGGTGCGCAGCAGTTTGCCGAACCGGACGGTCCGCCCGTCCTTCGTGCGGTAGCCGCCAAGCTCCCGCGCGTTTTCCACGCTGGTCAGTCCGATGCTGTGCCGGTCGTATGCATTCGCCTGTGCATTCGCCTGTGCACCGGTCACGGCAAACGCCGGCACCACCCCCACCAGGACCATGGTCATCACCAGGAACAGTGCAAGGCAAAGGGAGGTCATTTTCTTCATTTCCAAGGATCCTTTCGCAAAAAACTTTCGCAAGAAACAAATATGGTTTTACTTTACCACCAGCCGTCCGTTTTCTCAGCCACATTTGTGAAAGGCATTACAATCTTTTTTCTTTGCAAAGCACAATACCTGAAACAGTCACTCAAGTGCGACGCAGCCATCCTCGGCTTCGCCTTCTATGACTTCCTGAAGCGCGACTGACCAACACAACAGCAAAGCCGCCCGAGCATCCGGCTCGAGCGGCTTCTTTCATATCTCTTTCTTATGCATCCAATGGATCCCGATATGCCCTATACCAAGGATCAGCACGGCCGCACCCAGGACCGGGTTCTTTCCATAGATCGCCAGCAACAGGAAGGCAAGCACCGGGAGCGTAGCGCCCGCCACCGGTATGCCGAGCAGGCTCGAGTAGAAGCTCTGCATGGTCTGCTCACCCCGGAAATACCGCACCCAGAAGACTTCGTACAGCACCATCATGACGAAGGCGGCGACCAGCCACCAGGACCAGGCGGACCAGGGCTTCCAGTTGAAGTCCGCGAAGACGAGCGCCGCGGCAGACACCAGGACTTCCCCGACTCGCTCGAACGCGAGCAGGACCCTGTTCTCGTTGCCGACATACTTCTCGTAGTCCTTCGGCTTGTGTTTCGTCCACAGCATGTTCGGGACCATCAGCATAATCAGGAACACCAGCCCCACATAGGAAAACCCAAACTGCATACGCTTCCCTCCCTTGGGCGATTTACTGCCTTCAGTATAACACAAAGCCGCGGAGCGCACGCCCCGCGGCTTCTTTCTTTGGCGATTTAATCATACCCCGCCATATAGTCCTCGTAGTAATCGTATGCTTCGTCGTAGTCGTCGAACTCTTCCCAGTTCTCCGCGGCGAAGCATCCGCGTCCAAATACCCGCTTCCATCAGGGTCGTGGCGTCAGCCTCGGCATAAACTTTGGATTTTTCCATGCCTTGACTTTGGATTTTTCCCGTAGTATACTTTGGATTATTCCACATTCTGTGAGGTGTTCATTATGATAGAGCGTACTGCAAGAGAAGCTCTGGTCCGTCTGGCGAACCAATTTCCTGTTGTTGGTGTTACCGGTCCCAGACAAAGTGGTAAAACGACTTTATGCCAGGCAGTATTTCCAGAAAAAAGATATATTTCCTTAGACAATGCAGGAACTCGTTCCATTGCAGAATCAAACCCGTTAGATTTCATAAATGCATTTCCGGAAGGAGCCATTATTGATGAAGCTCAAAAAGTCCCCGGTCTTTTTGATGCGCTAAAGGAACACGTAGATTTGGCTCCTTATAGTCCTGGGAAGTTCATCCTCACCGGATCAAGCCAATTCCGCCTTCGTGAAAACATGACAGAAAGTCTTGCAGGAAGAGCTGCTTTCCTGAAGCTCCTCCCATTTACGACAAAGGAATTGGAACTTGCCGGTCTCTTGCCGGAAGATCCCTACGATTTGATCTTTAACGGTCAGTATCCGCCCCTGTATGATAATGAAAAAAGGTATGACCGGTTTGACTGGTACGAAAATTATATTGAGACCTATCTCGATTTAGATGTAAAAGAACAAATCAAGGACGCCAATCTCCCTACTTTCAAGAAATTTATTACCGCCTGTGCGCTTCGAAGCGGTCAGTTGCTTTCACTTGATGGCCTGGCCAATGACATTGGAATATCTCATCCAACCGCAAAAAGCTGGCTGAACATTCTGGAACGCTCCTTTATTGTCCATCTTCTGGAACCAGATTCGAAAAGTTTGAACAAAGCTCTCGTAAAAACGCCAAAGTTATTCTTTGTGGATACCGGCCTGTTATGCCATCTGCTTCGCATGGAAACCAAATCCGATTTGTTATTGAGTGAATCAAAAGGCGCCATCGTGGAAACATTCGCAGTTGCAGAACTGTTAAAACAAAAGCTCAATCAGGGAAGGTCACCTTATCTGACCTATTATCGCGATGTAAAAGGGTTCGAGGTAGACACCATTGCCGACTGGAAACATACATTTGCCATTGAAGTCAAGAGTTCTAACGGACCTGAAAGCAAGCTCGCCGGAAACGCGCGGAAATATGCAGGTCTGAGAAACTCCGTCGAAGGAAACGAGCACACAAGAAGTGTTGTCTTTTACATGGGCGATCTCACTATGAACATCAACGGCACTGACTATGTTTCCTGGAAGGACTGGGGCTCCTTCTTAAACTGACGCACTCAGATACATCTCCCCCACATAACCACGCAGCCGCCGAGCACGAGCTCAGCGGCCTGCTTTTTAGCGATGTACTTTTACGGCTGAATATCAAAGACCATATCTTTAAATTCATTATCCAGTTCCCAGTTGTCGGAGTAGATACTCGGGATGATCAGCTGGAATGCCTGGTTTTGATCGATTGCCGGGAACGTCAACACACCAGAAGTGGATGCGCCCGGGAGGATCTCGTAGGACAGTTTCGGAAGTTCAGCATCCCAGTCATCCTTCTGCTCGATCTGCTGGCCATTCATAAGAATGCGTGTGTCATAGTTGCTAAAGGACATCTTATCGGCAGAATTGTTCCGGATAGTGACATAAACACGGGTCTGCTCAGCTGCATACTGAATCTTTTCGACCGTCACATTGAAGCCTTGCTGATCCTGATTCAGGTTCGGCGTGATCTCTTTCAAAGTCGGGACTACAACATCAACGTAGTTGCTCTTCGTAACAACCGCGTCACCGATCTGAGGAGCAGTCACTTCTCCACCAAGCATATTCTCACCGGAGAAAACTCCATCGATCCGTCCGTCGACCATTACATAGTCACCCTCATGCAGGTCTAACGTCGTATCCGAGGTATAGACGACAGTGTTGCGTTCACTGTTGGTTGGGTCACCCCACATTTGGAATACGTACGTGCCGTCTTTCTGCTCAGGGTTGGAAAACACTTTACCTGAAAGTTTTACATACTGACCCTTGTAAGCTTTGGGGTCGCTGTACATTTCGAGGATCTTGTCTTCTGCAACATAGACTCTCTCAGCCGGGTCTGTCGATTTATTGGAGCCATTCGTCAGCAATGCGATCAGTGCAATGGCAAGACCTGCCACGATCAGCCAGAACCACCACTTTTTATAAAACGGTGCGGTTGCTTTTTCGGCAACGGGCTCTGTTTTCACAGGTTCCGCAGGCACTTCGACTTTAACTGGCTCAGGTGCCGGGGCTTCTTTCGGCTTCACTTTAACAGTTTTTACCTTTACGACTTTCTTTTCTTCATTACCCATTTTCAAGCCTCCGTTCACAAAGGTATTGTTACGCTTTTTAGTATATTCTTTTCCTAAAAAACCAGCAAGACGATTAATCGTACAAAAGCCGCCGAGCGTCAGCTCAGCGGCATATTTCTTTGGCGATTTACGCCTTCAGTTCATCACGACAAACAGCGCCCCGACAATACTCGCCACCGGCAGTGCCAGCAGCCCTACCAAAGAGCCCAGGCATCCGCCTTCCCGCTCCGGGCTGCCATCGTAGTTGCGCGACGGCCAGGGCGGCACATCAGAGTCACCGAACGCGTGGCGTTCCTCTGTCTCGTGAGAGGAGCCACCACCCAGAGGGTCCTTCGGCTCAAAGTCCCAGGGGTTTCCGGAACCGGAAGTGTTCCAGCCGCTGTCCCAATTAGAATCGTTGCTCATAGAAGCACCTCTGTTTTTTGCAAGCATAAAATGCACATAATTGCAGAATAAAAATGTACTTTTCT
>JAFTZU010000165.1 GCA_017461005.1 Clostridia bacterium | reverse complement strand
CCCGCTCCGGCAGTGCTCCCGCCGCGGGTGTAGGGCACCGGTCCGCCGTTCGCGGCCGGGGGCGTCACCGGGTGGACGCTCACGCCCTCCGGCGCGTCGTCCCGGACGAGCACGCCCGTCGTGAGCCAGTACTGCAGAGCATCCGAGACGTCGGCCGCGGACATGCGAAGGCCGCCCGCGAGGTCCTGTACCTCCAGGTCTTCACCCGTGTGCCGCAGCACATAAAGCAGCACTTTCAGCTGCTGCCCGTTCACGTAGGCGAGGTGTTCGTCCACAATGCTTTTGGGCACAAAAAACACCCGGCCGAGCAGTTCCGGGGCGACATGGATACTCATGCGTTCTCTCTCCAGTTCATTTCACTCTGAAATCTGATAATCAATAGCAATTCATTTTAGCAAAATCCGCAAATGATGTCTATTTCCCGGAAAGGGTGCATCGCCCCATGACGGCAGGGCGAATCCACAAAATGATGAGGTTCGAAAAAGCGTTTCCCGCCCTCGACCACAACATGCGGAGTTGCATTTTCTTTCAAAAAAATTTGTGTTAAAATAGTGCCAACGAACCGCGGGCAGACCCCCGCAGAAGGGACCCTTACCATGTTGAAAAAGAACGACGAGATCACCCTCACCATCGATGCCATGACCACGGAAGGCAGCGGCATCGGCCGGCATGAGGGGATCGCTGTTTTTGTACCGAATACGGCGGTAGGCGACACCGTGCTCTGCCACATCATCAAAGCGAAAAAGAACTACGCCGTCGGCAAGGCCTTCAAGGTCTTCACGGCTTCCAAAGACCGCGTCGAACCGGACTGCCCGGTGTCCGCCCAGTGCGGCGGGTGCTGTTACCGGCACGTGTCCTATGAGGCCGAGCTCGAGTACAAGCACCGGCGCGTCGCCGACGCCTTCGAGCGCATCGGGCACCTGGACGTAGATGTCCTCCCCGTGCGCGGCTCCGACGAGACGCTCCGCTACCGCAACAAGGCCCAGTTCCCGGTCCAGCTCGACCGGAACCATAACCCCGTCATGGGTTTTTACGCCTCGAACACCCACCGGGTCGTCCCCTGTGAGAACTGCGTGCTCCAGCCCGAGCCCTTTGGCGATGTACTGACCGTCGTCCGGGAATGGATCATCCGACGCGGCATCACCGTCTATGACGAGCAGACCCACAAAGGACTCCTCCGGCATGTGTACATCCGGCAGGGACACTATTCGAAGGAACTCATGGTGTGTCTCGTGGTGAACGGCTACGGCCCGGAGGCGACCGCGGAGTTCAACCGCAGGCCCGGCGCCCAGGGGCGCAAGGCGTCCCCGACGTCCGTGCCGAGAGTCAGCTTCCTCGTCGACGCTCTGAAAGACACCATTCCGGGTTTTAAGACCCTGTCGATCAACTATAACTCCGCGAAGACGAATGTCATCCTTGGTGACGAGACCGAGGTCGTGTACGGTGACGGCTTCATCGAGGACACGCTCCTCGGCTGCACGTTCCGCATCTCGCCGAAGTCTTTCTACCAGGTGAACACGCCGCAGGCGGAAGTGCTGTACAGCATCGCTGCCGAGAAGGCGTTCGGCGCGGCGGCCGGAAACTCCGAGAGTGCCGATGCCGGCCCGAGCGAGTCAGCCAAGCCGGTCCTCCTGGACCTCTACTGCGGCACCGGCACCATCGGCCTCACGATGGCGGACCAGTGCAGCCGGCTTTACGGAGTGGAAATCGTCCCGGAAGCCGTCGAGGACGCGAAGAAGAACGCCGCGGCGAACGGCATCGACAACGCCACGTTCCTCTGCGGCGACGCCGCCGATGCGGCCGCCCGGCTGAAGGCCGACGGCGTGAAAGCGGACATCATCCTTGTCGACCCGCCGCGCAAGGGGCTCAGCGAACAGCTCATCGAGACCATCGCGGACTTCGACCCCGAAAAGGTCGTGTACATCTCCTGCGACCCGGCGACGCTCGCCCGGGACTGCGCGAGATTTGCCGAGAAAGGATGGTACATCGCCGATGGGGTCCAGCCCGTGGACCTCTTCCCCCGCACCGCCCACGTCGAGACATGTGTCCTCTTAGTGAAGTCGAGCGCAAAGCGCGAAGGCTGAGCTTAGAGGCACAGTCTGCAGAGCAGTGCGTGTGCCTGTTGACGAAACGATAAGGAGGACCCATGAACATCACCGTTTACCTCGCCTCGAGCGAAGGGAAAGACCCGGCACTGAAGGAGGCCGTGCGCGCGTTCGGCACCTGGATCGGAGAGAGTGGGAACGCGCTCGTCTACGGCGGGTCCAAGTCCGGGCTCATGGGCGTGCTGGCCGAAAGTGTCGTGGAAGCCGGCGGAGAAGCCACCGGTGTCGAGCCCCAGTTCTTCATCGACGCTGTCCTGCAGTATGAGGGGCTCACGCGGCTCATCGCCACCAAAGACATGACGGAGCGGAAAGCGATCATGATCGAACTCGGCGATGCGTTCGTTGCCTTCCCCGGCGGCACCGGGACCCTCGAGGAGATCTCCGAGATCATGTCGAAAGTCTGTCTCGCCCACCTCGACGCGCCCTGCATCCTGTACAACCACAACGGGTACTATGACGGCCTGAAGCAGCTGCTCCGCACCATGGTCGAGCAGGGGCTCGCGTCCGAAAGCCAGCTGTCGCTTATCCACTTCGCGGACAGCGTCGAGGAGATCTGCGACCTCCTCGGGACGGCGGAACAGTTATGGACTTGAAAACATTTCTTGATAAAATGAGAACGACAGTACCCAAACGACCTGGAGGCGATTTAGCAATGAAAAAACTCACAGCCATTCTGGTTGCTCTGATGATGCTCCTGGCGCTGGCTGGCTGCAACGCGAAGAACACTTCGAGCGCAACGACCACGACGGCCACCGCGTCCGAGAAGAAGCACCAGAGCGCCGCGGAGAAGGCCCGGGGCTATTACTACTATGAAGGCATTTTCCTCGACACCGACGAGATCAGACAGGCCTTCCTGCAGGCGACACCGGACTACCCGAAGAACAAGCTCACCCCGGCAGAGTTCCACGTGACGACCGCATTCAAGCCGGAGAAGATCCACAACGACCTCTATGGCACGGAAGTGACGGTACACATCGTCGGATATGCCAGCGGCACGGTCTTCCGGGAGGACGGCGCCGGCGAGTCCACGAACGAAGGCTTCCTCGTCGAAGTGTCCTCCGACAACGAAGAGATGCAGGCGCTCCTCGACTCCTATGACAAAGTCTGGCACATCACCGGTTCCTACTCGGCGGAAGGCTATTACACCGAGTACCTCGACTGGGACAAGACGACGCCCATGGACATCACGGTCACCGGCACGTTCGGCGGCGCCGACTCCAACGAGGACTTCTACATGACTCCAGATGCGGACATTCCGGACGAAGCGAAATAAGGATAATCACAAAAAGACCTCTGCAAATGCAGAGGTCTTTCTTTATTGGATCGCTTTTCCTTATTTCTGAAGGAGTTTGTGCTTGACGGGCATCCACCACAGGAAGCCGAAGGTCATGCAGAGCGCGATGCTGTCTGCCAGGCTGTTGCCGTTCTCCTTGCCGGTCGGGATGCCGATGAAGATGGTCTCCGGGACGTGCATCGCGAGGATGGCGAGGACGATCCACGGGAACCCGACGAGGGTCAGGGCACCGCCGAGGACCCACAGGCCCAGGACGAGGACATAGTTGAGCTTTTCGGTCTTCGCGACCAGAGCGTAGATTTTTTCCATAATACTTCTCCCTTTCATGCGCCAATGCGCAAAATACTTGCAAATCTGTTATAGCACAAAATGTTAAGAAAAGAAAGACTTCACGGCTGCCACCACCTGGTCGAGATGGTAGTCGAAGCAGTGGGTGTCCCCTTCCACCAGGACCAGCGTCGCGTTGTCGTACACGTCCGCCGCGTCGATGGTGTCCTGCGGCACGATGGTCGTGTCGTTCGTCCCCTGGACGAGCAGGACCGGGCCGTGGTAGGCCGCAATGGCGGCGTCCACATCGAGGGCGCGATTCGCGAGGATATACCCCTGGGCGATCCGCTGCTCGTGGAAGTAAAAGCAGTCGGGGACTTCGTCGTCGGGGAACTCTTTCGCCAGCCGCGGGATCATCAGTGCGGGAGCCAGCGGCAGGAGCGCTTTGTAGTCCTCCGGTCGCCGTCCGGCCGCCATGACTGCCGCGAGGCCGCCCTGGGAGTGGCCGCAGAGGTACAGGTCCGTCACGAAGTCGAGGGACTTCGCGTAGTCCGTGGCGGCGTCGATGTTGTGGAGCCACTTGGCAATGTCGTGGTCCTCGAAGGCGCCGTCGCTCTGGCCGTGGCCGTACAGTTCGACACGGAGGGTGGCGATGCCGAGGTCATTCATCGCCGCAGCGACCGCACGGATGTGGTCCTCCTCCATATGCCCGGTCAGGCCGTGGAGCACGATGCACAGCGGGCACTTCTCGAGGCCCTCCGGCCGGTCCAGCTTCGCGTGGAGCCGGATGCCGTCGTCGTTCAGAAAGAATTCCTGCTGCATGGCTTAAAACCCGAGGTCATCGTTCACGAGGATGACGTGGATGCGCCCCGCGTGGCGGGAGTACCGGGTGATGAGGAACTGGCAGCAGATGGTGTCCGGACTCTTGCAGTTCGCGCAACTGCCGGTCTTCTTGCAGGGCGTGTTGATCTCGAACCGCTGAGCGTTCGTGGGCGCCGCGATGTTCCGGGCGCGCTTCATGGCACCGTCGATGTCGTCACAGACCTTGTTCATTCCAACGATGGCGACGATCTTTTTCGGCCCGTTGGCGATGTACGACACGCGGTTCGCATTGCCGTCGATGTTGACCATGATGCCGTCCTCAGTCATGGCGTTGGCGCTCGTCAGGAAGACATCCGCGTCGTAGCCTTTGAGGAGCGCTTCCCGGGGCTCCATCTGGTTGCGGTCGAGGAAGTCGTAGTTGCCGTTCTTGAGGGCGTCGACCAGTCCGATCTCGAGGGCGCTCATCGCCCCGCCCATGGTGACGGTGCTGCCCTCCGGGATGAGTTCGAGTGCCTTCTGCAGCGCCTCTTCCTTGTTCGCCGCGTAATAGCCGGTCATGTTGCGGGACTCGAGCCCTTTGATGACCTTTTGCGCGAGTTTTTCATTTCTGGTATAGAGATTTTTATCCATCATATATGCCTCCCATAGGTGGTCTGGCCTCTGCTCCGGCACTCGCCGGGGGCAGCCTGCTCAGCCTCAGTTCTCTTTGATCCTCTTCCCGGTCATGTGGTCGATCCGGATGCGGACGATGTTCGCACGGTTGTAGGAATGTGCAAGTTCCGCCTCCAGCTCTTCTTCCGTCGGGAAGTACTTGGCGCCGAAATTCCGGGCCTTTTCGTACTTCTCCTCGCCGTCTTCCATGACTTCCGCGCGGCCGAAGCAGATGACGCTCTTCATGTGGTACCACCACTCGCCGGGCTCCTGCGGGCCTTCCTGCCAGACGGTGAAGCAGACTTTGTCGTCCGCCGCGATGGCGTCCAGCTTGTGGCCGACCTTCGCGCAGTGGAAGTAGATGCACCCGTCGTTCTCGTCGTACCAGTAGTTGACCGGCAACGCATAGGGGTATCCGTCTTCTCCGTGGACCGCGAACGTCGCTCTCTTTTCTTCCTTCAGAATGGCGATGCATTCCTCTTCACTCAGCGCCTGCTTAAAACGCCGCATCTCTCGAAACATAAGCTTCTCCTTCTCGCCTGTGACGGAAGACGCTCCGCCTTCGTCCAAAGACGTTCTGTTTATACGCCTCATTATAACACGTGGGGAAGGGGAAGCCAAAGAGCGTAGGAGAAAGCCACCTTCCCCTCTCCCCACACCCCTACCCTTTCCGGCTTTCTCGCCAGTTTCACGCTAATTATCGAATATCGATTCTTAGCGTGACAAATATTCGAAATAGAACAGGACGTGTTCACGCTAAAAATGACGAAACGGGCGTTTAGCGTGAGACCCTTTGGCGCAGACGCCGCCGAGATGAGGAAATCCACGTCACAAAGCGAATATGACATCGCTGACGTGGAGTATCTTCCGTTTCCTGAACTGTGTTTTCTCTCAGTCCACGTCATACAACCTAAACCGGTCCTCTGACGTGGACAATTTGCCTGACTTCCGGCGCGAAGACGGAGCAGAGGTAAAAAATGTCCACGTCAAAGTGCAACATAGAGAGTCCTGACGTGGATTTTTCTCGAACAGGACAAAAGAGGAGCGCTGATTCTCCACGTCAAACTCCCCAAAAGAGCATACCGACGTGGAGTTTTCTCGAGCAGGACTCCTGACACTCCACGTCAAGCTGCAAGAATAAGCCATCTGACGTGGAATCCAGTTCAAGCTCTCCTCATTCCCATAGTTTCTTGCAGGCCGAAGGGCCGCAGTGCCCCTTTGGCCTGTTGTTTGCCCTTTGCCGCAGGGCGGAGGGGCTGTCATGGGGCTTTGCCACACAGGGTGTGGCGCTCGGGAGCGCCCTTGACAGCACCGAAGAGCTGTGGCACCTAAGCCCGAAGGGCGTTAGTACGCGGACAGCTCTGCTGGAACGCGGATGTTTCCATTGACAAATTCTGGTTTGTGGGAGGGGCTGCAGTAAAAAAGGACCTCCCGGGGGAGGTCCTTTGCGAGCAGGCGGTGCCGATTGGCGGTGCCTGTTCTTTGTGCAGTTTGGGGGCCGCGCTTTGAAGTTTGAGCGCCGCGCTTACTGGTGGTTCTTGAGTTTCTCGTAGCGCTTCGCGGCGAGACGGGAGCCCTCTTCGAAGAGTTCCTTCGCGTTGTCCGGGAAGGTGCGCTTCAGGGAGGCGTAGCGGACTTCGCCGTCGAGGAATTCCTCGTAGGGAAGCGTCGGCTCTTTGGAGTCGAGGTGGAAGGGCGTCTCGAGGCGCGGGTCGTACCGGTAGAGGTTCCAGTAGCCGGCGTCGGTGGCGCGCTTCATCTCGTCCTGGACCTTCGCCATGCCCAGCTTGATGCCGTGGGACAGGCAGGGCGCGTACGCGACGATGACCGCGGGGCCGGGGAAGCTTTCGGCTTCCTTCATAGCCTTCATGAGCTGGGCATTGTCGGCGCCCATGTTGACCTGGGCCACATAGACGTTGCCGTAGGTCATGAGCATGCCGCCCAGGTCCTTCTTCGGGCGCTTCTTGCCGGAGGCCGCGAACTGGGCCACCGCGCCGAGGGGCGTCGCCTTGGAGGACTGGCCGCCGGTGTTCGAGTAAACTTCCGTGTCGACGATGAGCACGTTGACGTCTTCGCCGGAAGCGAGGACGTGGTCTAGGCCGCCGAAGCCGATGTCGTAGGCCCAACCGTCGCCGCCGAACATCCAGAAGGTCTTCTTCGAGAGCTGGTCCTTGTACCGGAGGATGGCGGCTGCGGCCTCATCAGAGGCGGCCACGGTCTCCAGTGCGGCGACCAGCGCTTCAGAAGCCGGCTTCGAGGCGTCGAAGTCGTCGAACGTCTCGAGCCATTTGTCGATGGCGGCGTTCACGGACGCGTCCGTGCAGGTCTCGCGGTACGCCTCGACGCGGGCCTTTTCCGCCGCGCGCTGCTGCTGGACCGAGAGGACCATGCCGAGGGAGAATTCCGCGTTGTTTTCAAAGAGCGAGTTCGTCCAGGCGGGACCGTGGCCGTCGCGGTTGACGGTGTACGGGATGCCCGGCATGGCCGAGCCCCAGGCCTGGGAGCAGCCGGTGGCGTTCGCCCAGTAGACGCGGTCGCCGTAGAGCTGCGTGAGGAGTTTCGCATAGGGAGTCTCGCCACAACCGGCACAGGCCGCGGAGAACTCGAGGAGGGGCTGCCGGAACTGGCTGCCCTTGACGGTGTAGGGGTCGAAGACGTCGCCCTTGTCGGAGAGCTTCAGCGCGTACTCCCAGCCGTCGGAATTCTCAGCGGAGAATTCGACAGGGACCATGGCCAGTGCCTTTTCCGGTTTCGCGGGACAGACGTTCGCGCAGGAGCCGCAGCCGGTGCAGTCGAGGTTCGAGATCTGCAGGCTGTACTGCAGGCCCTCCGCCTGTTTGCCCTTCGCCGGGACCATCTGGAATCCCTCCGGGGCACCGGCCGCCTCATCTGCATTCAGCAGGTACGGACGGATGACCGCATGCGGGCAGACATAGGCGCACTTGTTGCACTGGAGACACTTCTCCGGGTCCCACTCGGGGACGAAGGTCGCGATGCCGCGCTTCTCGAACGCGGTCATGCCCATGTCCATGACGCCGTCCTTGTAGTCTTCGAACATGCTGACCGGCAGGTCGTCACCCTTCTGGGCATTGACCGGGTCGAGGATGTCGCGGACGACCGCGGGGACGTCGCGCTCGGGCTTCGGCGCATCGACAGCGTCCGCCCACTCCGCCGGCACGTCGACCTTGACCAGAGCGTTCTGGCCCGCGTCGATGGCCGCGAGGTTCTTGTTGACGACCTCTTCGCCCTTCGCGAAGTAGCGCTTCGAGGCGGCATCCTTCATGTAGCCGACGGCCTCGTCGACCGGAATGACCGGCATCAGTTTGAAGAACGCGGACTGCAGGACCGTGTTGTAGTGGGAGCCGAGGCCGAGGTCTCTGGCGATGGACACCGCGTCGATCGTATACACGTTCAGACCGCGGCGGGCGATCTCCCGTTTCTCGTGAGCGGGCAGGTGCGCATCCAGTTCCTCGAAGGACCAGGGCGTATTGATGAGCAGCGTGCCGCCGGGCTTGACTTCCTCGGCGATGTCGAACTGCTCCATGTATGTCGGGCTGTGGCAGGCGACGAAGTCGCCCTGTTTGACGAAGTAGGAAGAGCGAATGGGTACATCGCCAAAGCGGAGATGGCTCTTGGTGATGCCGAAGCTCTTCTTCGCGTCGTACTCGAAGTAAGCCTGGGCGTACTTCGGGGTGTGGTCGTTGATGATGGCGACCGTGTCGTGGTTCGCGCCGACGATACCGTCACCGCCGAGGCCCCAGAACTTGCAGCTGACGACGCCGCCCTCATTGAAGTAGAGCGGGCCCTCCTCCGGCAGGGACAGGTGGGTCACATCGTCCACGATGCCGATGGTGAAGCTGTTCAGGGGTTCGTCCTTCGCGAGGTTCGTGTAGACCGCGGCGATCTGCGCCGGGGTGGTGTCCTTCGAGGACAGGCCGTAGCGGCCGCCGACGACTTTCAGGTCCGCGCGACCGCGCAGGGCGGCGCAGACATCGAGGTACAGCGGGTCTCCAGTGGAGCCCATCTCCTTGGTGCGGTCGAGGACCGCGATAGCCTTGACCGTCTTCGGGAGCGCGTCCACGAAGCGGGAAATGTCAAAGGGACGGTACAGGTGCACCTGCAGGAAGCCGACCTTCTCGCCTTTGGCGTTCAGGTGGTCGACGACCTCTTCGATGCAGGTGGAGACGGAGCCCATGGCCACGATGACCCGCTCCGCGTCCGGTGCGCCGTAGTAGTTGAAGATGTGGTACTCGCGGCCGGTGATCTTCGAGATCTCCGCCATGTAGCCTTCGACCACATCGGGAAGGTTCGCATAGTCCGTGTTGTTGGCCTCACGGATCTGGAAGAAGATGTCCGGGTTCTGGACCGTCGCCCGGAGCATCGGGTGCTCGGGGTTCAGGGCGTGGGCGCGGAAAGCGTCCAGCGCGTCATAGTCGACGAGTTTCTTGAGGTCTTCATAGTCCATCTGCTCGACCTTGGCGATCTCGTGGGACGTCCGGAAGCCGTCGAAGAAGTGCATGAAGGGCACCCGGCCCTTGACGGCCGCCAGGTGCGCCACGGCCGCCAGGTCCATGACCTCCTGCACGCTGCCCGTGGCCAGCATGGCAAAGCCGGTGTTGCGGCAGCTCATCACGTCGCT
>JAFTZU010000164.1 GCA_017461005.1 Clostridia bacterium | reverse complement strand
CATCGACACCTTCGGCACCGAGACCGTCCCGCTCGAGAAGATCAGCGCCGCGGTGAACAAGGTCTTCGACCTTCGTCCCTCCGCCATCATCGACGCCCTCGACCTGCGCCGTCCCATCTACAAGCAGGTCGCCGCGTACGGCCACATGGGCCGCGAGGACCTCGGCGTCCCGTGGGAAGAGACCAACCGTGTCGACGCCCTGAAAGACGCCGTCGCCGCACTGTAAAGGAGAAATCGATATGAGCAAGACAGCGGTCATCACCGGGTCGGCCAGAGGACTCGGGTTCGAGATGGCAAAACAGTTCCTGGCGCACAAGTACAATGTCAGCATCTGCGACGTCAACAAGGACGCGCTGAAGAAGGCCGAAGCCGAGCTCAAGAAGCTGGCCCCGAAGAAGGGCATGGTCATCGCGACGCCCTGCGATGTCACAAAGCTTGACGACCTCGAGAAACTCTGGGCCGCGTCCACAAAGGCCTTCGGCGAAGTCGACGTCTGGGTCAACAACGCCGGCGTCAACCAGCCGATGATCCCTCTGTGGGAACTCGAGCAGAAGACCATCGACCTGCTCGTGGACATCGACTTGAAGGGCGCGATCTACGGCAGCAAAGTCGCCATCGCCCACATGAAGGAACAGGGCCACGGCTGTGTCTACTGCATCGAAGGCTTTGGTGCGGACGACGCCACCCAGCTGGGCCTCACCGCCTACGGCGCCTCCAAGAAGGGCGTCCAGTACCTCGTCCGCGGGCTTGCCACGGAGCTCAAAAAGACCGAGACTCCGGTCCAGGTCGGTCGGCTGAACCCCGGCATCATGATCACGAACTTCATCACCCATCCGCTCGGCGACGGAAAAGAAATGGAACTCGAAGAGCGGACCAAGAAGGTCTACAACATCCTCGGGGACTACCCGGATGTCGTCTCGAAGTTCCTCGTCAAGGGCATGGTGAAGAACGTCAAGGCAAAGAAACAGGACGACTACATCGCGTGGCTGACCACGAAGAAAGCCGCCTGGCGATTCATGACCGCCGCTTTCAACAAGAGAGACTTCTTCGCGGAAGAAAAGTGACCGGCACCGGTCACCCGATCCGACAACCGAACTATAAACAGGAAGACCCTGCAGAGCATACGCTTTGCAGGGCCTTTTTTATGGATCGTTGTTTCTGGATTGTTTTTCTGGTTCTCTGTTTCTGTGGTTTTTGTTGCTTTCTTCTGCCGAAGTCTTCGCCTCAGAATTTGAACGCATCGAAGGCGTTCGGGATGGAGTAGCGGTCGACGTCCGGAAGTTGACATACGAACAGATCCGGCCGTTCCGGGTCTGAAACTCCGGCCGCCTCGGACGGCAGGTGTTCCAGGGACTCGACCTCGATGTCATAGCCGATCATGTGCCATTCGACGTGGGAGAAGATGTGCTTCGCCGCCGGCAGCGGGAACACGGAAACAGTTGTCAGGCCGTTGTCGGCCAGGAACCGGTCGAGGGCTTTCTTTGAGAGTTCCGTTATCTGTTTCTTTGTCGGCTTGCCGGTCGCTTTTCCCTCAGTCTTCCCGGAAACCTCCCCCAGCAGGTCGTTCGGAAATTCGTAGAGGCCGGCGAGCAGACCGGTGTCGGGCCGTTTAGAAAGGAGAAGTGCATCGCCACAGTGGACGCGATAGACGTTGCGGTGTTCGACGCGTCTCGCCTTCTTCGCGGGGACGACGGGGACTTCCAGTTCCACGCCCTGTCTGTGGGCTTCGCAGAGGTCGGCCCAGGGGCAACGGAAGCATTCCGGCTCGCCGTTCGGCAGGCACACCGTGGCGCCGAGGTCCATGAGGGCCTGGTTGTAGTCCCCGGGGCGGTCTTCGGGCATGCGTTCCATGTAGTAGTCGTAGGCGACCTTTTTCGCGGCCGGGTCCTTGATGTTCTCCCGGTAGAGATTGCGGCGGGCGTAGACCCGCAGCAGGTTGCCATCGACCGAGGAAACCGGCTGTTGGAAGGCGATCGACGCTATGGCCGCCGCCGTATACTCCCCGATACCGGAGAGTTTCTGCAGTTCCTTCGCCGTCGAGGGGATCTCCCCTCCGTAGTCCTCCATGATGGTGACCGCCGCTTTATGCATGTTCCGGACCCGGCTGTAGTAGCCGAGGCCTTCCCAGAGTTTCAGGTACGTGTCCTCATCTGCCGCAGCGAGGGATGCCACGTCCGGCAGCGTCGCGAGGAAGCGGGCATAGTAGTCTTTGACCGCTTCCACCCGGGTCTGCTGGAGCATGATTTCCGAGACCCAGACATGGTAGGGCGTCGGGTCCTCCCGCCAGGGCAGGATGCGCCGTTCGGCGTCATACCAGTCCAGTAAGAGTTTGGTATCTTCCTTCAAAAGAGTGGTCTCCTTTTAGTTCGTCTTCCAGTTCCGGTCTTCCGGGTCCTGCAGGTCCGCCGCGGCATAGAGCAGGGCGTTGCAGATGGCCGCTGCCACGTTGCTGCCGCCTTTGCGGCCGAGGGCCACGATGGCGGGCACGCCATACTCCTCACAGGTCGCGAGCAGTTCTTCCTTGCTCTCCACCACGTTCACGAACCCGACGGGCACGCCGATGATGAGGGCCGGGCGGAACCCGTCCCGGATAAGTTCCGAGAGTTTCAGGAGTGCGGTCGGCGCGTTGCCGACGGCGTACACGGCGTTCGGGTGGAGGGTCCTTGCGTACCCCATCGCCATGACCGCACGGGTCGTGCCCGCTTCTTTCGCGGCGGCAGCGACGTTCGGGTCCGCCATGTAGCAGTGGACCGTGCCCCCGACTTTGCCGAGGGCCGGCTTACTGATGCCGGCCTTCACCATGTTGGTGTCCGAGACGATCCCGCACCCGGAGGCCAGTGCCGCGACGCCCTTCTGCACCGCATCAGCGGTGAAAGCGAGGTTCGCGGCATAGTCGAAGTCGGCCGTCGTGTGGATGACCCGTTTGACGACCGTCTCGTGTTCCGGCGGGAGGGAGATGCCCCGTTCCGCCAGTTCTTCGGCGATGATCCGCATGCTGTTCTGTTCGATCTCCGATGGTTTTATGACAACAGACATAGGTTTCTTCTTTCCCGTTTTCGTATCAGCGATTCAAGAGTTTTTCGGTCCGGCAAGGCCGAGGATCTCATAGACGGCGTCCATGTCCAGGGCTTCCCGGACGGCGGCCGCCAGTTTCGTCAGTTCTTCCTCCTGCTCCTCGTCATGGGACTTCGGGCAGAGAGCTTCATAGGAGATGCCCTTGCGGAAGCAGAGCCAGCGGGCCAGTGCCTCCGTCAGTTCTCCCGAGTCGAAGAGTCCGTGCAGGTAGGTGCCGAACACGTTTCCCTTCGTGAACCCGTCCACATGGGCGACGCCGCCTTCCTTCTCCTCTTCGAGGATCTTGCAGAAGGACGAGGTCCCCTGTCCGAGCACGTCCCAGTCGGTGACGCGGGTCGAGCCGTTGTGGATCTCATAACCGTCCAGCAGGACTTCTTTGGGCGATGTGCCCTCTTCCCCTTCGAACAGTTTCGCGCGGACCGGTTCGAGGAGCCTTGCCCGCACCCGGGTGCGGGTCTTCTGCGCTTCGAAGACCGTGCGCAGCGGCAGGAGCCCGAGGCCGCGGAACGTGCCGCCCTGTTCGATGCCGGCGGGGTCGTCGAGTTCTTCGCCGAGCATCTGGTACCCGCCGCAGATGCCGAGGATGGGGACATCCCGGGCGGCAAGTTTCAGGATGGCGGCCTCGAGGCCCGTCTGCCGGAGCCACAGGAGGTCGGCCACGGTGCTCTTCGTGCCGGGGAGGATGACGAGGTCCGGGGACCCCAGTTCCTCCACGGACTCCACGTAGCGCAGGCCGAGGACCGGATGGTTTTCAAGGGGAGCGAAGTCCGTGAAATTCGAGATCTTCGGCAGACGGAGGACGGCCACGTCCACCGGCCGCTGCGCCGTTTTGACGCTCAGCGACTCCGCCAGAGAATCCTCTTCGTCGAGCTTCACCCGGAGGTACGGGATGACGCCCAGGGTCGGGACCCCGGTCAGTTCTTCGAGCTGGTCGAGTCCGGAGCCGAGGAGACGTACATCGCCGCGGAATTTATTGATGAGCAGACCTTTCACCCGCTCCTTTTCGTTCGGTTCCAGGAGGGCCACCGTGCCGTAAAGCTGCGCGAACACGCCGCCCCGGTCGATGTCTCCGGCCAGCAGGACCGGTGCGTCCACCAGTTCGGCAAGGCCCATGTTGACGAAGTCATCCTTTTTGAGGTTGATCTCCGCGGGGCTCCCGGCCCCTTCGATGACGATGATGTCGTTCTCCGCCGCCAGAGACTCGTAGGCCTCCAGGACAGACGGGATGAGTTCGGACTTGAAGGCGTAGTATTCCGCCGCCGGCATGTGCCGCAGCACTTCGCCCTTCACGATGACCTGGCTGCCCGTGTCCGTGCTGGGTTTCAGGAGGACCGGGTTCATGCGGACATCGGGTTCCTTCCCGCAGGCAGCCGCCTGGACCACCTGGGCGCGGCCCATCTCGAGGCCGTCCTTCGTCACGTAGCTGTTGAGGGCCATGTTCTGGCTCTTGAAGGGCGCCACCCGGTACCCGTCTTCCGTGAAGATGCGGCAGAGCGCCGTCACAAGAAGGCTCTTGCCGGCACCGGACATCGTACCCTGTACCATGATCGGTTTAGCCACGTCCCAGCACCTCCTTCAGAGCATTTGTCAGTTTCGCGTTATCGTCCCGGCCCCGCACCGCCGTGCGGACCCAGTGTTCGTCCAGTCCCGGGAAGGTCTCCGCCCTCCGCAGGACAATATCGTATCGTTCTTCCAGTATGTCCGCCAGGTCCTCCCGCTCCGTCCGAAGCAGGAAAAAGTTGGCGTCTGACGGCACGAGCACCCGTTCTCCCCCGTTTCCGGGAGCGACGAACCCGAGCGCTGCCAGTTCCTTCCGCAGGAACGCCTTTTCGGTGGCGATATACCGCGTCACATTCGAGACATAGTCGTCACAATGGAGCGCTGCGACGCCGGCCGCCTGAGCGGCAGTGGACACGGTCCAGGGGGCGCCCGCCTCCTGCACCGCAGAGAGCAGGGCGGTATCTGTCGTGAGGAAATACCCGAGCCGCAGACCGGCGAGGGCATAGAGTTTCGTGAATGAGTTCAGGACGTGCAGGCTTTGCTGTCGGTCCCATGCCTTCCGCAGGATGGCACGGTACGTCTCCGGCGTTTCCGAGAAGTCCAGGAAGCTCGCGTCCCACAGGACCGCGATGTCCTGTTCCGCGCAGCGGTCCAGTACCTGCTCCAGCAGGTCCGGCGGAGCGCTGACGCCCGTCGGGTTGTTCGGTGAGCAGAAGACGAAGAGGTCCAGGTCCGGGGTCAGTTGGGACAGTAGCTCCTTCGTCCAGCAAAAGCCTCGTTCCGGAAGTAGAGGGGCGTACTGAACGT
>JAFTZU010000163.1 GCA_017461005.1 Clostridia bacterium | reverse complement strand
GAGGGTATGGCGCTCGCTCAGTACATCGCCGGTATGGGCTTCTCAAATGTCGGCCTCGGCATCGCCCACTCCATGGCCCACACGCTCGGCGCGGTCTATGACACGCCCCACGGCGTCGCCTGCGCCATGATGCTTCCGAACGTCATGGAGTTCAACGCGGACACCACCGGTGACAAGTTCGCGAACATCGCGAAGGCAATGGGTGTCGAAGGGGTCGATGACATGAGCGTCGAAGAGTACCGCAAAGCGGCGGTCGATGCCGTCCGCAAACTCTCCGTCGATGTCGGCATCCCGACCGTCCTCGAAGCCCTCAAAGAAGAGGACCTCGACTTCCTCGCCGAAAGCGCCGCAGCCGATGCCTGCACGCCCGGCAACCCGAAGGAAGCTTCTCTGGAAGACTACAAGACCCTCTTCCGGAAACTCATGAAATAACCACACTTGAAACAGAAGACCGCAACTTTTGAGTTGCGGTCTTTCTGCTGTTCCGAATATAATAGAGTGAAGAACACGAAAGAGGGGAGGGACCCGAATGCCGAGAAAAGCGAGAAGTCCGGAAGAAGTTCTGAAAGTACGACAGAACATTCTCGACAAAGCGCTCGAACTCATCAGTGAGGACGGGTATGACAATTTCAGCATGCGGAAACTCGCGAATCGCCTCGACATGACCGCGACGACCATCTACCAGTATTTCGCCAACAAGGATGAACTCTACCTGGCAGTTCTGCAGGAGGGCTTTGAACTCCTGTATGAAGAGTTGAAAAACGCGACGCAAAGCGTGCAGGACCCGCTCGGGAAACTGACGGCCCTGACCAGAGCGTTCGTCGACTTCGGCATCGAGAATCCGAACTTCTACAACATCATGCTGGTCAACGACGTGCCGAAGTACTACGACTATGTCGGCTCCTCCAGTGAGGGGGCAGCGGCCCGGGAGATGGAGGCGGCGCTCAAGGTCCGAAATTACATCAGCACGAAGATCCTGGAGTCCGGCGTGCTGGAAGGCCGTCCCCTTGAGGACACCATGCCGGTCATCATACACTTTTTCTGCACCGTGCACGGGTTCGTCACCTTCCGCAACAGCCAGATCACCGACTACCTCTTCGGGCCGGACCCGGAGGCAATCGACGACGCGGTCATCGACCAGTTCGTGGCCGGGGCGATCGACCAGATGCGCGGTCGGTAACGGTGGCAAATCTTAAAGAACTCTTAAGACATCATTAAGATTATGATGATATAATAACACTTGTTAGATTAACGGGTGTTATTTTTATTTTGGGAGGTGACAGCATGAGACAGCCGCTGGTGCTCGAATTCAAGGCGAATTCCCTCGATGACGGGCCGGGCATCCGCACGGCGGTGTTCTTCAAAGGGTGTCCTCTCAGCTGTATCTGGTGCCACAACCCGGAGAGTAAAAAGCCGGAGGCGGAACTGTCCGTTTCCCTCGATGACTGCATCGGGTGCTTCACCTGCAAGAGCGTGTGCCCAAAGGGCGCGGTTGGCCCGGACAAGCCCGGTATCCTGGACCGCAGCATCTGCGACCTGTGTTTCGAGTGCGTGGAGCACTGTCCGCCGAAGGGGCTCACCCGCGTCGGAAAAGAGATGTCCGTCGAGGAGATCGTCAAAAAATGCGCTTCCGACAAACCGTTTTATGATGTGTCCGGCGGCGGGGTCACCCTGAGCGGGGGAGAACCGTGTCTCTGTCCCGAATGGATGGGCGGCCTCTGCAAGGCGCTGCACGACGAAGGCATCTCCATCCACATCGAGACGGCCGGCCTCTTCGACTACGACAAGGTCAAAGAGTTTATGTTGCCCTACGTCTCGAGCATCTATATGGACATCAAGATCATCGATCGCGAACAGCATAAAAAATACTGCGGTGTCTACAACGATGTCATTCTCGAAAACTTCAAACGGTTCCTGAAAGACTCGAAGGAGATGGGCTTCGACTACCTGACGAGAACGCCCCTCATCCCGAACATCACGGACACCGATGAGAACCTGCAGGACATCGTGAAGCTCTACAAGGAAAACGGCGTCACCCGGACGGAACTGCTCGCCTACAACCCCACCTGGTATATCAAAGCCAAAAAGCTTGGTGTCCCCATCGCCGAAGAAGTGGCGGGGCTCGACTCGTGGCAGTCCCCGGAAAAGATCGAACATTGTAAATCGTTCTTCCTCGCGGAAGGAATCGAATGCTTATGAGGGAGGTAACAACATGGATATGAAAACGAAAGCGATCGGCCTTGGTGCCAACGAAGCGGCGCATTTAGTGCTTCAGTTTTTCGCGATCGAGTTTTCCAAAGTCAAAAAGAACAGAGAGTATCTCAGAACGAAAGACGGATGGCTGAACTTCTCGATCGGCCTT
>JAFTZU010000162.1 GCA_017461005.1 Clostridia bacterium | reverse complement strand
TGATCACCGAGGCGGCGAACTGGGTCGTGGACCACGCGGACGAGTACAACTTCGACCTCAGCAAAGTCATGGTCGGCGGTGACTCCTCGGGCGGCTGGTGCGCGCTCTACGTGCTGGACCTCTCGACGGACGAGACGCTCCACGAACAGCTGGGCATCCCGGCACTGCGCCTGAAACCGAACGCCGCGTACCTCAACTGCGGCATGTACGACCTGCGCAAGATGCTCCACACGTTCCCGGTGGCCCCGGTCTCCGGTGTCCTGACCTACGACACCATGGGCTACGGCAAGCGGACCTTCGAGCAGAGCCCGGACAAGGAACTCATCAGTCCCATCAACTTCGTGAACGCGAACTTCCCGCGGACCCTGTTCCTGAGCTATTCGAAGTGGGACGCCCTCTGCTACGGGCAGACCCAGAACCTCCTGAAAAAACTCGACGCGCTGGGCATCCCCTACGAGGAGTACCACAGCACGAACCCCATCCAGAACCACTGCTTCATGTTCAACTGGGCCAAGGGCCAGTGCATGGAGAACAACACCCGCGTCTGGAACTTCATCAAAAAGTTCGTGGAGTCCTGAGACCACCCGTCTGAATAAGCACACAAAGGAGAAGCACATGCTGGTCCACATCCTGCCGCCTTTGGCGATCCGCGTCATCTACGCGGTACTCATCGCCATCAACGTCATCGCGTTCGTCGTGTACGGCGTCGACAAGAAACGCGCCATCCACGACGAGTGGCGCATCCCCGAAGCGACGCTCTTGACCCTCGCCGCGTGCTTCGGTTCCGTCGGCGCGCTCTTCGGCATGTACACGTTCCGGCACAAGACCCGCAAGCCGAAGTTCGCCTACGGCGTCCCGGCTCTGCTGGTCGTGCACCTCGCACTCTTCTACTGGCTGTTCTTATAGGAATCAAGATTTTTTAATAAAAAAAGGACGACCCACGTCGGGTCGTCCCTTATTTGTGTGTCAGTTATTCCTTTCCGCCGCGGATGCTTTTCACGAGCAGCGTGATGTCCCGGTACTCAGCAATAAAGCCGAGCAGCACCGGTACGAGCACATCCGACCACTCGAACACATACGCCGTGTGCGCAATGACGGCGGCCGCCAGGTACGAGAACGCCATATAGACGATGACGACGAGCGCGACCGTCGCAAGGATCTTCAATGCCAGTCTGGTAGTCTCATTCATAACAACGCTCCGCCCTCACTTCAGGTCCAGGCTGTCGAGGAAGGTCTTGACGGCGTCGTACCAGGCGTCGGGTTCTTCCTTGATGGGGGAGTGGGCGGAGTCTTCGAACCAGACCCATTCCTTGCGCGGCGCCTTCAGAACGTCGTACCACTGGCGGGCCGCCTCGAAGGGCGTGTTGTAGTCGTGGCAGCCGATGGTCATGAGGACCGGCATCTTGAGTTCAGGTACGCTCTTGAAGAAGTCGCAGGAGATGACATCCGGCCAGAGGACATCGGTCAGGTAGAGGGCGCCAAAGGCGTACTTCGGCAGGTCTCTGAGGTGGTAGCCGTCGAACTTGAGGAAGGGGATGATCAGGGTCTGGACCATGCCGCCCCGGTTCTTCCACTCTTCGCCGCCGTACTTGGAGAGTGCGTCGCGCTGCGCCCTCATGATCTCGTAACTGTCGTAGACGCCCTTGACCGGCGGGTGGTCCTTGAGGGCTTTGATGACCTTCTTGTCTTTGGCCTTCGCGGCCTCCTCCATGACGAACTTGTAGGAGAGGTCCTCGTTCATCTCACCGTTGACGACCTGGCCCTGGCCGATGTATGCGGCGATGTGCTCCGGGTACTCATAACACACCGGTGTACCGAGGACCGTGCCCCAGGAGTGGCCGAAGACGACGATCTTATCTTTCTTGAACTTCTTGCACAGGTAGTCGATCAGCTGCTTCGCGTCTTCTTTGTAGAGGTCCACGCTGAGGTCCTGCTTCTTCGACCTGAAGTACTTGTAGCTCTTGGCGGAAGCTCTCTGGTCCCAGAGGAACATGGTGTAGTTCTCCGCGAGTTTCTTCTGG
>JAFTZU010000161.1 GCA_017461005.1 Clostridia bacterium | reverse complement strand
TCCTCAACGGTATGACCGACGACCCGGAAGGGGAGTGCGCACGCTACGAAGAGAAGATCGCCTCCTACGGCGGCATCGACCTCTTCATGGGCGGCATCGGCGTTGACGGCCACATCGCCTTCAACGAGCCGTACACCTCCCTCGCATCCCGCACCGGCGTCCGCGACCTCACCACCGACACCCGCATCGTCAACTCCCGTTTCTTCGGGAACGATCCGGAAGCAGTCCCGGCACAGGCTCTGTCCGTCGGCGTCGGCACCGTCACCGATTCCAAAGAAGTCCTCATCCTCATCAACGGCCACGCGAAAGCCAGAGCTCTTGCGAAGACCGTCGAAGGCGGTGTCTCCCAGAAGTGGACCTGCAGCGCTCTTCAGATGCACAACGGCGCCATCATCGCCTGTGACGAAGAGGCCTGCGGCGAACTGACCGTCGACACCTACAAGTATTTCTTAGACATCGAAAAGAAGGAAAGACTGTAAAATGGGCAAGTATTTCGGAACCGACGGCTTCCGCGGGGAAGCCAACAAAGACCTGACCTTCGAGCACGCCATCAAGATCGGCCGTTTCCTCGGCTGGTACTACGGCGCCCGCGAAGGCAAAAAAGCGAAAGTCGTCATCGGTAAGGACACCAGACGTTCGAGCTACATGTTCGAGTATGCGCTGTGCACGGGCCTCATGGCCGCCGGCGCCGACGCGTACATCATGCATGTCACGACGACTCCCTCCGTCTCTTACATCACTCGCGTCGACAAATTCGACTGCGGTATCATGATCTCCGCGTCCCACAACCCGTACTATGACAACGGCATCAAGATCGTCAACGGTAACGGCGAGAAGATGGACGAAGAGACCCTGCTTCTCATCGAAGACTACATCGACGGCAAGTGCGAAGTCCCCATGGCGGAGAAAGACGCCATCGGCCGCACCGTCGACTATGTCGCCGGCCGCAACCGTTACATCGGCTACCTCGTCTCTCTGGCGAAGTACAGCTTCAAGGATGTCAAGGTCGGCCTCGACGTCGCGAACGGCGCCGCATGGTCCATCGCCAAGGCGGTCTTCGACGCGCTCGGCGCACAGACCTTCGTCATGAACAACAACCCCGACGGGTACAACATCAACACGGACTGCGGCTCGACACACATCGAGCACCTGCAGAAGTTCGTCGTGGACAACGGCCTCGATGTCGGTTTCGCCTACGACGGCGACGCAGACCGCTGCCTGTGCGTGGATGAGAAGGGCAACGTCGTCACCGGCGACCACATCATCTACATCTACGGCCTGTACCTGAAGGAGCAGGACAAGCTCATCAACAACAAGGTCGTCACGACCGTCATGAGCAACTTCGGCCTGTACAAAGCCCTCGACAAGGTCGGCATCGAGTACGAGCAGACCAAGGTCGGCGACAAGTACGTCTATGAGAACATGGTCGAGAACGGCCACCGCGTCGGCGGCGAGCAGTCCGGTCATATCATCTTCACGAAGTACGCCACCACCGGCGACGGCATCCTGACCTCCCTCAAGATGATGGAAGTCATGCTGGCGAAGGAGAAACCGCTGAGCGTCCTTGCCGCTCCGGTCGAGTTCTACCCGCAGGTCCTGAAGAACGTCCGCGTCAAGAGCAAACCCGACGCACAGAACGACCCCGACGTCCAGGCGGCGGTCGCCAAAGTCGGCGAAGAGCTCGGCACCACCGGCCGTATCCTGGTCCGCGAGAGCGGCACCGAACCGGTCATCCGCGTCATGGTCGAGGCTCCCTCGGAGGAGATCTGCGAGAAGTATGTGGACGGTGTCATCGACGTCATCAAGGCAAAGGGGCACATCGCCGAATAACTGCCAAAAAGTTAACAATGGTAAAAAAGCCGGAGAGTTTGCGCTCTCCGGTTTTCTATTGTAAAATGGGGGAGTAGTGAAAATGGCGCCCCGAGACGGGCGGCGAAAAAGGAGAAAAACGGAGGAACTGAATATGAAACAGAAACTCACGGTACTGGTCATGGCGCTCGCGCTCCTGTGCACGCTGCTCAGCGGCTGCAAGTCCATGCCCGACGAAATGATGGACGCGGTCACCGCGTTCGGCGACCAGATCACCCGCATCACCGACCAGACCGCCGAAGCCGGCAAACTCGTCGAGAAGGCGCAGAGCGTGCTCTCGAGCGGCAAACCGGTCTCCGATGTCACGACGACCTCGAAGCTGCAGGGCGTCATCGAGACGGTCAAGGAAAAGGTCAAGTTCGAAGTGCCGAAACGCCCGGCTTCCCTGAACGCCATCAACGAGAAGGTGGAAGAGCTCAAGAACATCGACTTCACCACGTACCTCGACCAGCTGAAGGGCGCCACGGAAGACGTCGTCGAGAGCCAGGAAGATTACGCGATGAACGACACCGAGGTCACCCAGGAGAACGGTGTCTGGGGCGTCTATGAGGACGGCAAGCTGACCGATTACACCGGCCTCGCTCAGAACCAGTACGGCACCTGGTATGTGAAGGACGGCAAAGTCGACTTCACGTTCACCGGTTCCTACGATTTCGCCGGCAAGACCTTCAACGTGGTCACCGGTGAAGTAAAAGCGTAAGTGTGATATACTGTATATAACAAACTCTAGGAGGAACGTTTATGCCATCACTGAAAGATATCACGAAAGTCACTGCCATCCTGAAAGTCGGTTACGATAAAGTGTACAAGCTGATGGAAGACGACCAGAAGATCAGCGACACCATCGAAAAGGCCGAAGGCATGCTGAAGAAAGTCCCCGGCGGCAAACTCGACAGCGTTGCCGATACCCTGGAAGATGTCCGCATCTACATCCTTCTCGCGAGAGACTACATGTACAAAGAGTACAGAGACATCTCCAGGCGTTCCGTCGCCATCATCCTCTTTGGCGCACTGTACACCATCTCTCCGATCGACCTCATCCCGGACAGCCTCGGCATCATCGGCCTCATCGACGACGCTGCCGTCCTGAAGATGGTCAACAAGCTCCTCGACGGCGAGATCGACAAGTACAAAGAATGGCGCAAGACCACCGGCAAGGACGCTCCGAAAGTGGAGGACTGAGGCCCTTCCGGTACATCGCGAAAACAAACAAGGACTGACTCGTATGAGCCAGTCCTTTTCTTTTTGGTATTCCATTGGGCGATTCACGCGTTCGGGCCTTCCAGTTTGTCGAGCAGTTCATGGAAGTCGGAGACACAGAAGAGTGCCAGCTCTTCCAGCTCTGCCTGGACTTCGGGGGTCTCCTCACCGTCGACCACGGCGACACAGGGGAAACCTGCGGACGCGGCGGTCCGGATGGCGTACAGAGAGTCGTCCACGACGAGGGTCTCTTCCTTCGGGGTGCCGAGGCGTTCCCGAGCCTTCTCGAAGGACTGCGGGTTGTCTTTCGCGTTTTCGGCGCTCTTTCCGCAGAAGATGGAGTCGAAGTACCGGAGGATGCCGGTACGCAGCAGCGCCGCCTTGATGAGTGTCGTCTCGTTCGCACTGAGGATGGTCAGTTTGACGCCCTGCCGGTGCAGCTGTTTGATCAGCTTCTTCGCACCCGGTTTCAGCGGGACGATGAAGAAGTAGTAGGGCGCGCCCATGGTGCCGAACTCCCAGACGATGCTCTTCGCGTTGCGGCGGGAGTCCTGGAAATAGTGTTCCTTGAAGTACTCGCCGATCTGCGCTGTGTTGAGCAGCATCAGAGTGTCGTCGAGCCCCGGCTCCGCAGTCTTGCCGTGGCGTTTCAGGAACTTTTCGGGAATGCCTCTCCAGACCCATTCGGAGACCGTCAGAGTGTCGTCGACGTCAAAAATGGCTCCGCTGATCTTCATGTCCTCACCTCGTTTCATTCCGGGAGATTGTATCACATTTCGGGGTGGTTCTTCAACCGTCGGTCCATCGCCAACGGGAGCGGGAAGTGGTATAATGGGGACAACGACTCACACGAAAGAGAGACACACTATGGCAAAGTACGAAGTTTTCCCGGCGAAGGACCCGGACCGTCCGGTCATCTACCTCAACACCTTCGGCGGAGAGGGGAAGAAGGTCTGGAAGGAGCTGCAGAAGAACGGCGCGCCGGACTTCACGCTGGTGGCCATCAAGGACCTCGAGTGGGACCACGACATGGCGCCCTGGGACATCCCGCCCATCATGAAAGGGGACACGCCCTGCACCGGCGGCGCGGACGACTTCCGCAAGTATCTCCTCGAAGAAGTCATGCCGGAAGCGGAGAAGCAGCACCCGGGCAAGGTGCTCTGGAGAGGCCTTGCGGGCTATTCCCTGGCGGGCCTGTTCGCGATGTACACCATGTACCATACCGATGTCTTCGATCGCTACGCCAGCATGTCCGGCTCCCTCTGGTTCCCGGACTTCAAAGAATACGTGTTTGCCCACGAACCGGTCCGGAAGCCGGACCACCTGTACCTGTCCCTCGGGGACAAGGAGGCGAAGACCCGCAACAAGTTCCTGTGCACGGTGCTGGAGAACACGGAGGCCATCGCGCAGCACATGAGCGAGAGCGGCATCCACACGACGTTCGTCCTGAACCCCGGCAACCATTACCTGCATGCGCTGGAACGTTCCGCGGCAGGATTGCAGTGGCTGCTGGAACAGTGAACCATACTCTGGAAAGGGGAAGTGACATGAAAGAAACGATTTATCAGCGGTTCTGTCAGACGGTAGAAAAACACGGCGAGAAGCCGGCCATCATCGAGACGGTCCGCACGCTGACGTTTGCCCAGCTTTCTGAGATGGTGGACCTCATCGCCGGAAAGATGCCCGCCGACACGAAGGCCGTTGGCGTCGTCCTGAACCACACGGCGGAGATGATCGCGACCATCCTCGCGGTCCTGAAGTGCGGCGCCATGTATGTCCCGGCGGAACCGGAGTTCCCGCGAGGACGCATCGAGATGATGATGGAAGAGGCGAACGTCGACTACGTCCTCACCGAGGCGGAGTACGCCAACAAGCTGCGGAAGTTCCCGGTCGTCACGATGGACCGCCTGTTCCCGAAACTGCCGAACGCGGACCCGGAGAGCGCGTATGTCCAGGACCCGGAGCAGCCCGCCTATGTGCTGTACACCTCCGGCACCACCGGCCGCCCGAAGGGCGTATGTGTCAGCAACCGGAACGTGGTCCACTATGTGGACGCGTTCGCCAATGAATTCCATCCGGGCCCAGGAGACATCATGCTCCAGTACTCGGTGTGCTCCTTCGACATCTTCGTGGAAGAAGTATTCTGCAGCCTCCTGAACGGCGCGGCCCTCGCCCTGCCGACGGAGGAGGAGAAGCGGACGCTGAACTCCCTTATGAAGTTCGTGGAGGACCAGAAGGTCACGCTGCTCAGCGGGTTCCCGTACCTGCTCGCGGACATGAACCACCTGCCGTCCATCCCGTCGTCCCTCCGCCTGCTCATCAGCGGTGGCGATGTACTGCGCGGCGTCTATGTCGACAACCTGTTAGACCACGCGGACGTCTATAACACGTACGGCCCTTCCGAGACCACGGTCTGCGCCTCGTACTACCGGTGCAACGACGGCGGTGTCCTCGAAGACGGGACGTACCCCATCGGAAAACCGGTGAAGGGCGTGGAGATCCACATCCTGGACGCCGACGGAAACGAAGTCCCAGCCGGAGAGACCGGTGAAGTCTGCATCTATGGCGACGGTGTTTCCTTCGGGTACATCGGTGACCATGCAGAAGAGAACAAAGCGTTTGAAGCCCTGGACGACGGCCGGGTGCGGTACCGCAGCGGAGACCTCGGGTACCTGCTGCCGGACGGGAACATCGCGTTCCTGCACCGGAAAGACGACCAGGTGATGATCCTCGGCAAACGGGTCGAGGTCGCCGAAGTCCAGTCCCGGCTGTACCAGTGCAGGGGTGTGCGCCAGGCGCTGGTCCGCGCGTTGAAGGACGAGCATGACCTCCACTACCTCGTGGCGTATGTCGTGCCGAACGAAGAGGGCGTCGTGCTCTCAGAACTGAAGGCGGAACTCGCCGAGCACCTGACCCCGTTCATGGTCCCGGAATTCTTCGTGACCATGCCGTCCATCCCACTGAACACCAACGGAAAACCGGATGTCTCACAGCTTCCGGTCGTGCTGAAGGAGGGCTCCTATTGAACATCGAAATCAGACGGGCAACGCTCGACGACCTGGACCTCCTGATGGAGTGGCGCATGGAGGTGCTCCATGAGGTGTTCCACGTGCCGGCAGACGACCCGATGACCGAACTGACCGCCGAAAACCGTGCGTACTACGAGCGGGAACTGGAGCGGGAGGGGCACATCGCCTGCTTCGCTGTGGCCGACGGGGAGATCATCGGCTGCGGCGGCATCTGTCTCTACCACGAGATGCCGTCCCCGGACAACGGGAACGGCGGCTGCGCATACCTCATGAACATCTACACCCGGAAACCGTACCGGGGCATGGGAGTGGCGAAGGAGACCTGCCGCTGGCTCATCGCCGAAGCGAAGGCCCGGGGCTACCGCAAAGTCTTTCTCGAGACCTCCGACTCCGGCCGTGCCCTCTACGAGTCCCTCGGCTTCACGGACATGGAAGACTATATGAAACTGTAAAACAAACAGCCGTCCTCATTTGAGGGCGGCTGTTTCTTATGGTAGAATAGGGAGGAATCCAAGTTAGACAGGAGCAGAAACCCAATGGCTAAAAGAAAGTATGACCGCATCGCATCCAGAGCAGGAAAGGTCGGCGAGTTCGTTGCCGACCGGCAGACCTTGAAGAGTCTCGAGTTCGTGGAGCGACCGGTCATCGACGACCAGAAAGTCAACGTGCTGGTCCTCGGCGCGTCCGGCGCCGGCAAGAGCACCCTCATCAACGCGGTGCTCGGCGAGGAGCGGGCGAAGGTCGGAGACGGCGCTGCCGTCACAAAGAAGATGAAGCTCTACGAGAGGAAGGACCTTCCGTTCCGGCTCATCGACACCGCCGGCCTCGAGTACAGCATCGTCAAGCAGGAGAAGGTGAAACGGGAACTGTCCGGCTGGTCCGAAGAGGGACTTACCCGGAAGGACATGACGAAACTCATCCATGTCATCTGGTTCTGCATCGACGCCCAGTCGAAGCGCGTCTCCAAAGAGTCCCTCGACTATCTCTACCGCATCTCGAAACTGTGGGAAGGCGTGCCCATTCTGGTCGTCTTCACGAAGTCCTACGCCACCGCCGCCATCAAAGACAATGAGGCGATGTACACCAAGGTCATGAAACGGTACCGCCGGAAAAAGAAACTGAACGTCAAGGCGGTCGTTTCCGTGGTGGCCAGAGAGCTGAAGATCAACGATGAATACGCCGTCGAAGCCTATGGCATCGACGAACTGAAGGAGAAGACCGCGGAACTCATCCCGGACGCGCAGGCCATCAACCTGAACGTCATGAAGAACATGTCGTACAAGGTGCGCCGCGACGCCGCCGAGAAGTTCGTGATGGCGGCCAAGCGCAGTGCCCTGACCGTCACGGTCCTCCCGACAAAGCGGGAGAGCAAGGAGTTCCTCGAACCCATCCAGGAGTCCATGTTCCGGAACGTGGCGAAAGCTTATGTCCTCGACGAAGAGGAGAGCGCTGCCATGCTGGAGAAAGTGGAGTCATCGGTGGTCCAAAAGGGTGGACGGTACATCGCCAAATGGACCCGGAACGTGCCGCCCGTGAACGGCGCCGTCGCCGCGAAATACACAGAACTCCTCGGCCGGAAAGCCATCCGCGCCGCGGAGAAGCTGAACAAGGCAAGAGAAGACTGAGAATCGAAAAGAAGAGAAAAGGAGAGAAAAGGAGGTTCGTCATGAGTGAAGAGAAAAAGACCGTTGGTCAGAAGCTGGCCGGGCTCTCCGGACCGCTGCTGACGCTGTGGCAGCTCGTGAAGTTCATCGGGGTCGGCGGCCTCGGAGGCATCATCCAGGCCGTGCTCCAGTACATCTTCCCGGTGTTCTTCGACGGTCTGACCGCGACTCTGCCGAAGTGGCTCGACTTCCTCTACAACGAGCCGACCCTGTTCGACACGGACACGGCCGCCGGCGCTGCGGACGCCGCGAAGTACATCATTGGCGGCACTGTGACCTGGGGCTACGTCCTGCCGTTTTTCCTCGCAAACATCATCGCGAACATCTTCGTTTACATCATGAACAAGAAGTACACGTTCAAGTCCTCCGCGCCGCGCTGGCACTTCGTCCTGTACTTCGTCATCATGGTCCTGACCATCGTCTTCGCCACCTGGATGCAGGGTGCACTGTACCCGCTCATCATCCGTGCTCCCTGGGAGTGGATGCATTCGCTGGCAAGACTCCTCCTGCTCATCCCATGCGGGATCGTCCAGACCATCGTATTCTTCATCGCCCAGAAACTGCTGCTCCCGCCGGACCCCGACCTGGTGGAGGAAGCACAGGCAAAGGCAGACGCCCGTGCCGCGGCGAAGGAGTGAATCGCCCATACAAAAAAGAACAGCCGCCCTCTTTCGAGGACGGCTGCTATTATGTCTTTGTGGTGTTACTTCCGGGCGCGGATCTTGTTGACTGCCCAAACGATGAGGCAGGCGAAGATGAAGGCGACCAGGATGCCGGAGATCATACCGGCGGGCTTGTCCATTCCGACGACACCGAGGACGACGGAACCAAGTGCCGAGCCGCAAAGGCCCAGGAGCAGGTTCTGCCAGGTCGGCATGTCGACTTTCATGACTTTCTCAGCCAGCCATCCGGCCAGCACACCAACGATGATCGTAGCTAAAAATCCCATAAACTCTTCTCCTTTCGATACTCAAAAAGGTGGTCCAGTAACGGAGTGCTGTTCTCCGATTACGCCCACATCATACACCCGATTCCTTAAAAAAGGTTAAAAAACCTTCAACAGGTGTTAAGTCTATGGCGGGTGCGCCGTACTGCTGCATGAGTTTGAGTGCGAAGTCCCGGACGGTATCGGTTCCGAGGACGCCGAAAAAGAGAAGCATGCACAGAAATGTGAGCCCAAGGAAGGGCAGGATGCCCGCGAAGAAGTTGCGCAGGTCCGCGATGCTGAGGTCCATGTGGAAGAGGATGCTGAGGGCGAGGTAGTAGAAGAGGACAAAGTGCCAGGCCTCGGTCAGGAGCGGGTGCACCTGAGAGAACATGAGGTAGAGGAGCACGGTGCCGACCAGAGTGGGGGCGACGGCGCTGAGGCTCTGCTGGATGCCCTGGAAAAACCGGTTGCCCCGGGGCGTGTACTCGACGCTGCCGAGGGTGGCGCCGTGGGGGATGAGGGTGATCTTGTTGACCTTCGCTCCGGTGAAGAACGCGAAGGTGGCATGGGACAGCTCGTGGATGACCGTGCCGATGTACGTGGCATAGGTCCGGATGCCGAAGGCGATGAGCGGGCCTGTGACAAACGCAATGACCGTGGTGATGGCCTGGGCGAAGAGCTCCATGACAAGACCCAGTGCCAGGATGGCGATGGGGAACAGTACGGTGGACACCAGGACCAGTAACAGATAGTGGCCCGATAACGCGTAAAGCCAGGTGGCTAAGGTTGCCAGGGTACATCGCCTCCCTTCCGGATAATTCTGTTACAGTATAACACAAGAAGACCCCGGCCGCACTTGTGTGGGGTCGAGGCATTCCTGTTTTGCGTGA
>JAFTZU010000160.1 GCA_017461005.1 Clostridia bacterium | reverse complement strand
CCTGGAATGCCTGCGAAATATACTGGACCCCGATGATCTCGGCCTGGGCCAGTGTCTCTTTCGAGAGGTGACGCAGGTTGTCTTTCGGGACGATGATCTTATGGAATCCGAGGCGGATGGCCTCTTTCACCCGCTGTTCACAGAACCCGACGGAGCGGATTTCTCCGGCAAGGCCGATCTCTCCGAAGGCCAGCACGTCGTCCGGAACGACAGCCTCTTTCAGCGATGAGACCAGCGACAGAGCGACGGACAGGTCTGCGGCGGGTTCGTAGAGTTTGATGCCGCCGATGACGTTGAGGTACACATCCATATTGGAGAAGTAGTACCCTCCCCTCTTTTCGAGGACCGCCAGGATGACGTTGAGCCGGTTGAAGTCGTAGCCGTTTGCCATGCGGCGGGGGTTGCCGAAGTTGCTCGAGGTGGCAAGGCCCTGGACTTCCGCCAGAATGGGCCGCATGCCCTCCATGACGCAGGCCACACAGGAACCGCTGGAGTTCGCCGGACGGCCTTCCAGCATCATTTTCGAGGGGTTCTCGACCTGTCGCAGGCCCTGGTCCATCATTTCGAAGACACCAATCTCGTTGGTGGAGCCGAACCGGTTCTTGGCGGCTCTCAGGATGCGGTACGAGTAGTTCTTCTCGCCTTCGAAGTAGAGGACCGTGTCGACGATGTGTTCAAGGACCTTGGGCCCTGCGATGTTGCCGTCTTTGTTGACGTGGCCGACGATGATGACCGGGATGTCGAGGCTCTTCGCGGTGCGAAGGAGCAGGTTCGTGCATTCCCGGACCTGGGTGATGGAGCCGGCGGACGAGGACAGCTCGGAGAGCGTCATGGTTTGGATGGAGTCGATGATGACGATGTCCGGCTTCTTCGCGTTCACCTGTTCGGTGATGACTTCGACGTCCGTCTCACAGAGCACCAGCAGGTTGTCTGAGGTGACGCCGAGGCGGTCGGCGCGGAGTTTGATCTGGTGGGGGCTCTCCTCACCGGAGGCATAGAGGACGGTCTCCTCTTCCCCGAGGGTCTGGCAGATCTGCAAGAGGATAGTGGACTTGCCGATGCCGGGGTCGCCGGACAGCAGTACGACGGAGCCTTTGACGATGCCGCCGCCGAGGACACGGTCGAACTCGGACAGCCCGGTGTGGTACCGGTGTTCGCCGACCGTCTGGATCTCGGAGATCTTCTGAGCCACCCCGCGGGTACCTCCTCCGAGTCCGCCGGCTCTGGCCGCTGCCGTATTCCCTTTCTGCTCCACGCGGACTTCTTCCTGCATGGTGTCCCACTCCCCGCACTGGGGGCACTTGCCGTACCACTTCGGGTTCTCATACCCGCAGTTCTGGCAGACATATAAGGACTTCATTTTCGATGCCATAGGGCGCCCGACTCCTTACTTAAAGTACATGTAATACTGGCATTTGATCATGCCGTTGTAGAGTTTGCGTCGTTTGTCCGCTTTGCGGCCGAAGAGCTTCTCGAAGTCCTCAGACGGACTGATGATGGAGTAGCTCCAGCCACGTTCTCTCGGGAAGACTTGGCCCATAGTGCGATAGATCGCCTCCGCTTCTTTGATCTCCATGAGGCGTTCCCCGTAGGGCGGGTTGCAGATGACGGTGCCGCGGTCGGTCTTCTTTTCGAAGT
>JAFTZU010000159.1 GCA_017461005.1 Clostridia bacterium | reverse complement strand
TTGACGCCGACGACGAGTTTGCCCTTTTCGCGGATCTCCTTAAGATAGTTCTCGTTGACGACGACGGGTTTCGTCGTGGTCTCTTCGGTGGCTTCTTTCGGCTTGCAGCCTGCAAGCAGCACGAGGCACATCGCCAAAAGGAGCGCGAGCGAGAAAATGCGTTTACAGGGTGAGTTCCGGAACATCTTCTTTCACCTCCGAGGAGTTGAACACAGCCTTGTCGAGGGACTTGTTCTGGTGAGCGACGATGGTGGTGACCACGGCATCGCCGGTGATGTTGACGGCGGTCCGCATCATGTCGAGGATCCGGTCGACGCCCATGATGAGGGCGATGGCTTCGACGGGGATGCCGACAGAGGCAAAGACCATAGACAGCGTGACGAGACCGACGGACGGGATACCGGCAGTACCGATGGACGCGAGTGTGGCCGTGGCGATGACGGTCAGGTAGCCGGAGATACCGAGGTCGATGCCGTAGGCCTGCGCCGCGAAGACGACCGCGACACCCTGCATGATGGAGGTACCGTCCATGTTGACGGTGGCACCGAGCGGGATGGTGAACGAGGAGACTCTGCGGTCGACACCGATCTTCTCTTCGAGGGTCTCGATGTTGAGCGGGATGGTCGCGTTAGAAGTCGAGGTCGAGAACGCGAAGGCGATGACCGGGAAGAACTTCTTGAGGAAACGCATCGGGTTCAGTCTGGTAAAGACGAACAGGAGCAGCATGTAGACGATGAGCAGTTGGATGCCGAGGCCTGTGGTGACGGAACCCATGTACTTGAGCAGCGGGATGAACGCGTCGAAGCCCAGGTTCGAGAACGTGCGGGCGATCATGCAGAAGACACCGATGGGAGCGAACTTCATGACGAGGTTCGTCATCTCCATCATGAGGTCGTTGGCCTGCGTCAGGAAGTTGGCGATGACCGAGCCGCGCTCTTTCATCTTCGCAAGCAGGATGCCGACGAGGAGAGCGAACAGGATGACCTGGAGCATGGTGCCCTGTGCCAGGGACGCGAACGGGTTTTCGGGGATGATGTTGAGGATGGTGTCGACGGCCGAGGTGCTCTCTGCGACCGTGACTTCGCTGCCGGCGATGGACGACATGTCGAGGCCGATGCCGGGGCGGATGACGAGCGCCGTACAGATGGCGACCGTGACCGCCAGAGCGGTGGTGCAGAGGTAGAACACGATGGTCTTACCGCCGACTTTTCCGAGGGTCTTGGTGTCTCCGATGGAGGAGGAACCGGTGACCAGGGAGCAGAAGACAAGGGGTACGACCAGCATCTTCATGAGGCGGATGAAGCCCTGACCGATGACATAGAAGATGCCTTCGACGAAGATGGTATCGCGGACGTAGCTCGTCGGGATGAACAGGTTGAAGATGATACCGACGATGAGACCGCCGATGAGGCCGATGAAGATCTGAGAAGTCAGACCCAGTTTTTTACGGGGTTTCTTCTCCTTCGGCGCAGTCATGACTTTTTCTTCTGCCATTTACTTCGCCTCCTTGTGTCTCTGGGCGTAGGCGTCAAAGTCGTCGGTCCAGTGGGGCATCTCGTAGATGCCGGTCATTTTCATCATGAGGTTTTCGAGCAGGGTCGACATGGACTTCTCGCCGGCGAACACGCCTTCCGCAAGCCTCTCGTCATAGCCGTAGGACTTGAGGATGTACTGCGCGAAGGAACGGCGGGAGCAGGAGCCCTCGCAGGATGCGTGGTAGATGCCGTACTCGGTACGGTCGATCATCAGTTCAACGAACTTCGCGAGGGTCAGCGCGCTGGTGGGCGTCGAGATGACGTCCATCGGCACTTCGAAGGACTCGCCCTTCTTCGCGTGGTCGAGGACCTTCGTCATGAAGTCGTCTCCCCCGGTGCCGTAGACCCAGGAGCTGCGGATGATGAGGTGCTTCGGGTTCAGTTCCCGAACGAATGCCTCACCGGCCAGTTTGGACTTTCCGTAGACGGTCTTCGGGGTCGGGATCTCGAACTCGGTGAGCCGGATGCCGCTCTTGCCTTCGAAGACATCGTCCGTGGACATCTGGATGATCTTCGCGTTGACGCGCTGCGTGGCCATCGCGAGGTTGCGGGCTCCCAGGGTGTTGATCTTGAATGCTTCGACCATGTCCTTCTCACATTCGTCGGGGTCAGACATGCTTGCGCAGTTGATGACGACCGTCGGGTGGTAGACGTCCATCGCCGCGTCGACCGCTGCCATGTCGGTGATGTCGACTTCGGCCTTGTCGGTCCCGATGACTTTGTTGTCGATGTCCTGGCTGAGCAGCTGTACGAGCGCACTGCCGAGGCGACCTTCCGCACCGGTGACCCAGATGGTATTTTTGGTCATGATTATCACTCCTGTCTAGCTAGAAACGTCCTGAAAAAATGGGCATAATATCAGATTCATTTTAACATATAAAAGGAGCCCGCCACAATCGGCAGACTCCATAAGGTTTTTCTTTATTTTTTGACAACGTGGGCGATGCACTTCTGCTACGTTCTGCCGGCAGGCTCACCAGCCGGCCAGTTCGCCCTTCTGCATGGCGCTGATGATCTTGTTCGGCAGACCGGGGTACATCGCCTCGAGGTCCCGGACCAGGCTGTCCACGTTGGCACGCTCCGTTTTGTGGTCGATCGGGCAGACGTTCTTGACGACAGGGAGGTGTTGGCGATTTACCGCGTTCAGGATCTCCTGCTCCGGGGCGAAGACCAGCGGCCGGATCATGGTGAGGTCTCTGCGGGACAGGTACGTGACCGGCTTGAAGCAGTCGATGGTTCCGAGGTCGAGGAGGTTCATGAAGAACGTGTTGACCGCGTCGTCCCGGTGGTGTCCGAGGGCGAGCTTGTTGCAGCCGAGCTCTTTGGCGAGCGTGTGCAGACGGCCCCGTCGCAGGTTGGCGCAGAGGCTGCAGGGGTTCTTCTCGTCCCGGGTCTCGAAGACCACGTGGCCGATGTTCGTGCGGTCGACGATGTACTCGACGTCGAGCTCTTTGCACATGTCAACGATGGGCGTGTAGTCCATTTCGGCGCCGTCGAAGCCCGGGTCGAGCGTGATGCCGACGACCTCGAACTGTTTCGGGTAGTACCGGCGCATCTGCGCGAGACAGTAGAGGAGCGCGACAGAATCCTTGCCGCCCGAGACGCCGACCGCGACCTTGTCGCCGTCTTCGATCATGTCGTACCGGTCCATGGCACTGCGCATGTACCCCTGGATCTTCTGCATGCTCTCCCCTCCTGTCGTTTTTCACTGGAGTTCTATTATAATCAAAGTAACTTCCCCTTGCAATTGCCCGCTGTTTACGGTAAAGTATTACATGTTCTTGGTTGATTAGCTCAGCTGGTTAGAGCGCCCGCCTCACATGCGGGAGGTCGAGGGTTCGAGTCCCCCATCGACCACCATTACAAGCCAAAGGCATTTGCCTTTGGCTTTTTCATTTATCCTCAGCAACTATAAAAGCTCGACAACTCCGAATTTGTCGATGTGTTTCCCGGGGAAGGGGAAGCCATGCACAGCACTAGCTTCGCGTCGAAGAGCGTAGGAGAAAGCCACCATCCCCTTTCCCCGGACCCCTTACCCTTTCCGGCTTTCTCGCTGGCCGGGAAAAACTCCATCTGTTTTCAGTTTTTTCCCAGATAGATGGAGAAAACTCCATCTGGATTGCAGTTTTGCTTTTTTAGATGGAGTTTTCATGCGATTTGCCCCAAAAACTCCATCTATTTTCAGATTTCTCTCAGATAGATGGAGAAAACTCCATCTAAACTGGTTGATTCGCTGTCTCAGATGGAGAAAAGTTCAGCCCTGCTGTTGCGGCCAAAACGGAGAAGTCCTGCTAAACAGACCGTAAAAGCATGTGCCGCACAGCAGGGCGTCAACGGTGTGCGCGGGCGCACGATCACACCGACCAATTCCAGTTTGTCAAAGAGAAAGATAGACTTCTCAGGATGAGAAGTCTATCTTGTTTGGCTTAGTTACCACTCTTCTCCTTCCAGGTGGACGGTGGTGTAGTCGTGGTGGACGGCGTCAAGGAAGGGTCCGAAGACGTCGGCCACTTTCATGCGCATGGAGGTCGTGTT
>JAFTZU010000158.1 GCA_017461005.1 Clostridia bacterium | reverse complement strand
TGTTCGTGTCCGAACTGTAGGTCGAGACGGTGATGTTCGCGTCATCGTAGGTGTAGTTTGTGTAAAACCCGGAGTCCCAGAGTTCCTTGGTTACACGGCCGGCATTGTTGTACTGGATGTTCTTGTCCAGCGACTTGGTCATGGTGTAGACACCGGAACCGGTGGACGTTTCGATATAGCTGTAAGAGCCGATGGTCACGCCGGCCTGGTCCACGACCTGCGTCAAGTTGCCATTATTATCGTAGGTATAAGCAATGGTGTTGTTCGCAGGGTCGGTGACAGAGGTCACGTTCCCCACACTGTTGATAGCAATCATGTAATGCCGAGCATTCGTCGCACCATCGTAGATATCGACACCCGCGCTGCTCCAGTCAAAGGTGATCTGATCCCCATACTTCGACGTGATGCGTGACAGCTTCTTGTCAGTTCTGTAGAAGTAGGACGTGTCGTCGATCGCCACCTGATAACTGGTGATGGCGTTGTTGTTGTCCCGGTTGATAGTCAGGGTATAGCCATTCAACTCGTTCTTATAGAGGTTCGCACTTTCCTTGATGAAGGTCAGTTCTGTCGCATCCGGCAGTGTCACTTTGTAGACACAGCTATTTTGTTTCTTGACCTTCGAGTCTGTAGAGAAGAACCAGGCGTGGTCGGCAGAGTCATAGCTTCTTGTGAAGTCGAAGTTCACATTCCGATAAGACAGAGAGAAGTCTGTGTTGCTCTCACTGTAAGAGCCATAATACTTCGAATGGGACGTGATGTCCTTATGGATGACGACTCCATCGTCTCCGAGTCTGGCATATACAGTCGTCGTGTCAAATGCAGGAACGGTAAAGGGGCCTTCATACTCTTCCCAGGTGCCGTTCGCACCGACTTTGTACTGGATCTCATCCGTGTTGCTCGTCGTGTTCACAAGACCGACCAGCTGGCCGTCCATGTAGAACTGCGGGACGCCGGAGGAGACCGTTTCGGACCCTACGTTTCCGGCATTGTCTTTGACTTTCACCTGATTGGTGGTGGAGTCTGCGTCCACGTCCGCATAGTTGTTCTGCTGCCAGTTGGTGCCTTCGTCAAAGCTGTAGCTCTGGATGCCGGAGTTGTCGTCTGTGGCATCAACGGTATATTTGACTTTGTCTTCTTCTGTGCTTTCAGACACATCGATGCTGTTAATGGTCGGTGCGACATCATCATACATGGAAACGTTGATCGCGGTCGGAGGCGATACATTGCCGGCGTTGTCAATGGCATAAACGTAAATGATCCCGCCTTCCGACATCTGCTTCGTTTCTCCGAAGGTCCATTCTCCGGGGAACTCGATGTTCGAGAAACTGTAGGCCCACATGCCGGAGGCGTCGTCGGTAGAATGTGCCTGAAGGATATAAGGCTGGTTCGTCCAGGACGTCGGGATGCCGGTGACGTCCGGAGAAGAGGGTTTGACTTTGTCGATGTACTGGATGGTCTGAGACCCGAGGTCTAAGATGTTCCCATCGTTGTCTCGCACCTTGATGTAGACTGTGCAGTTCGATTCAAACGTCTTGGTGTTGGAGGCCTGCCAATAGTTGGTGTTGGCGTCCGTGCTGAAGGAATAGGCTTCACTGGCAAGGCCGGAACCGGAGTCTGCCGCTCCGTCGACCGACAGCGTAACGTTCTGGTTCGTCCAATAAGTGGCATTCCCGGAGACACCGGTCGCCGTAGGCGGCGTAGTGTCATCGGAGTAGTTCACGACCGCATAAGGTCGGTAGCTTGAGGTCGAATAATCTCTGGTGGCAAAGGCACGCCAGTTGTAGGCGCCGTTGGTCTCTTCGTTACTGACGAACTCAAGGCCAAGGTTGGAGCCCCAGCCTTGCGCCCATGCGTTGACAGCCGTCTGGATGTCGAAGGCATACCAATGAGGCGAAGAAGGGTTGTCAGTCGATGCTCCGTTGATGCACTTCGTCGGCTGGGCAGAGAAGTCATAATAAGACGGTTTATTGTTCCAGGTGGCTGTGGTCTCATTCCAGGTGGAACCGACCATATAAGGTGTCAGATAGGTGTTGGTCGTCCGACCGGTGGTTTCTCTAAACCGGTAATAAGCGGAGTTGATGGTGCAGCCGGCAGTGATGGTGCTGGGCAGGACAAAAAACACGAGGACTCGGCCATAGCCATACTGAGAGGAACGGCCGAAGCAGGCGGTAGTGGACGTGCCGTAGTTCGTCGATGCCGTACCGGAATAGACTCCGGTGTCGAAGTAGTTAGAAATGGTAGAAGAGGACGGATCAATGGTGACAGGGTACTTGGTCGTCTTAGCTGTAAGCCATTCCTGGCTCAACACCACGCGAAGGGTGTAGGTATAGGTCCCGTCCTTCTTTTCCGGTGCAGACAATGTGAATGTTGCCGGAGAATAGTGTTTCGTGTCTGTCGGGTCATCGCCCAGATAGTCGGAGTCATAGGCAAAAGGCGCGTTCATGGTCTGGACGGCTTCTTTGGTCTTCTTGTCAATGATGGAGATAGTACCGTCACCGTTCAGGTCCGCCGTGGCACCCTTGGTCGTAAGAGTAAACTCAAATACCGGGGATTTCGGAGCAGAAAACAGAGTGATCTCATCTTTCAGTCCATTTAGCTCCGGGTAGAAGTTCAGGGCGGAACCTGTACCATAAAGGTCGTTATACTGGAACGCCTCGAACTCGTCTCCCATGTTGGAGAGAACGGTTTTCGCGCCGGTGACCGATGCATCGCCACGGAGAGGAGACAAAGAATAAGCCCAACTGTCACTGGAAACTTTGGTACCGACAGCTGGGTCTTTTGAAAACTGGATTCGGATGTCGTTTTGTCCGTTCTCGTAGGTATATCCGAGTTCAGACAAAGTCTTGTCTTTGACTTTCTGTATGGAGATGTCTTTGGCCCTTATCTGCCCATCGTCATCTTCGTAGTAGATGGGCTCTGAGAAGATGTACGCCGTATTGCTGCCGTCTCGGTTCTTAACGGCAAGGACTTTGTTGTCCTCCGCCATGGTCTCTTTATCAATAGCGGTGGCTTTGGAGGTGTCGACGATTTCTTTTGTGTAGGAGGACATCATGGCGCTGACCTCGAGACGGTCTTTGACCATGGAAGTCTGGCAAAGAAGTTCTGCCAGAGTGCCAATGACCAATACAGCCGCCAAAACGACAGCAAGGATCTTTTTCCAAAGCTTGGCTTTGACAGCGTCTTCGTATTGATACTGCAGCATTTCATTGCTCCCTTTCGATGGACCTTTGCTTGAAAGAGAGTACATGGGTCTGTGCTACACTCTCAGGCAATTCTGTTGTTCATACTTTGTTCTCATTTTCGCATGCTTCTGCTCCATTTTCAACACAAAGCCCCATAAAAATTGAACTTTGTGAGTTCCGTACAAACTCAAATCCACTTGCTTGTGCAACTTGACCTGTGTTTTCGGTCAACTCCGACAGGTGTCTGTCCTGTTCTATTTCACGACCTTTGTTTTGACGACGACCTTCTTTGCCACCGACTTTTTCTTCGGTTTTTGTTTGCGCACCCGCTTTGGAAGGTTCTCATCCTGCAGTTCTCTACCCTTGGGGTCTGAGGCCGCAATAAAAAGGAGGTCTTTTTCCAAACCAAGGACTTCCAGGACAGCGGCCACTTTGCCGATTGAGACGGAGGGAAGACCCTTTTCCACGTTTAATACTGTTACCGCTGTCGTTCCGGCTCTCTCTGCCACTTCGTTTACCGTGAGGTTTCGTCGAAGCCTTGCCTTGCGAATCTGTTTGCCCGTGGTTTCCAGATAGTCTCGCGCGCTCATAAAGCACCTCTTCTAAAATATAGTTTGCTTTATTATATCAAGTAATATATTAGTTATACCATATTTTTAACGAGCAACAAGCCTCCGGCACATGCCGGAGGCTTGTTGCGTTTTCCCATGATTCATCATACGACCCATGCAGGACAGAGCCACGTCGACCGATCTATCGGCACGAGTTCATCAGCCATGCACAGGACGACCCCCGGCTTGACGTTGAGACCCAGTTTTTCCAGCACACTGAAATGCTTGTCGGGAGTCTTTGGGGCCTTGGATTTCTTGATTTCGATCGGCCAGACACGGTCCCCTTCCACGATCAGAAGATCGATCTCTTTCCCGTCAATGTCCCGGTAATAGTAGAGGTCCGGCGTCTTCCCGGCGTTCAGATAACTTTTCACGATCTCGGAAACGACATAGGTCTCAAAGAACGCCCCGTCCATCGCCCCGTGTTCCAGGACTTCTCCGGAAGGCCAGCGGCAAAGGTATGCGGCAAGTCCGGTGTCCATGAAATAGACCTTGGGGGTCTTGACCAACCGTTTGGTGATGTTGTTATAGTAGGGCCGCAGGAGAAACAGGATCCCGGACCGTTCCAGAATAGAGACCCACTCTTTTGCGGTAGGCTGTGAGACCCCAATGGCTTTGGCAATCTCCGAGTACTTCAGTTCCTGCCCTGTACGAGCCGCCATGTAAACCAGAAAGTCTGAGAACTCATGGAGTTTCCCAATATTGGCATACCCCTTGATATCCTTTTCGAGATACGTATTGATGTAGTCTGCGTAGTACCGCTCAGAGGCTACGTCAGAGGCCACGATCTTCGGCATGCCGCCTCGATAGATCTCATCGAACAGTTGGTGCACGTCTGCTTTTTCCCGAAGAGGGACCCTCTGCTTCAAGTCATCGATGGTTGGAGAAAAAAGCGACGGCGGGCAGCCTGCGATCTCGGATCGGCTGAGGGACGACAGTTCCAGGACCGCCACTCGTCCGGCAAGAGACTCCGAGACGTCTTTCATCATGGCAAACTTCTGTGAGCCGGTCAGCCAGTAGAGGCCTGCCGCATCTTCGCCGTTCAATGCCTTTTCATCGACGATCCGTTTGAGTTCCAGAAGAATCGACGGGACTCTTTGGAATTCATCGATGAGTAGCGGTGCCCCATAAGTTTCAAAAAACAGAGCAGGGTCCTGCTCCGCCAGCCGGCGGGCATTGAAGTCATCCAGTGTCACGTAGCGGCGATCCGTTTCTTTCAGATGATGGAGCATGGTCGATTTTCCGACCTGACGCTGACCGCACACCATGACCACCGGATAGGTCCTCGATGCCTCCAGGACCTGTTGTTCCAGGTGACGTGAGATATACATAGGCGCCTCCTTGGTTCGATAATTCTAAAGTGTAACTTTATTATACTCGGAGTTTCCGTGCCCGTCAACACCGTAAAGATCCCCCGGAGCTTCAGCTCTGGGGGATCCCTATCTCATGTCTTACTTCGCCACGATGTTCACGAGGCGGCCCTTGACGTAGAGCTCCTTGATGATGGTCTTGCCCTCGAGGGCAGCGGCCACTTTTTCGTCGGCTTTCGCCAGTTCCAGCGCGCCGGCTTCGTCGATGTCTGCCGGGACGTTGATGCGGTTCTTGATCTTGCCGCTGACCTGGACGGCGATCTCGATGGTCTCATCGACACATTTCGCTTCGTCGTAAGTCGGCCAGGCGATGAGCGCCAGAAGGCCTTCGGCCTCGGCACCGTTCGCGGCAGCTTCCGCTTTCCAGCCCTGGGCTTCCCAGACCTCTTCGCACACGTGCGGCGCGAACGGGTTCAGGAGTTTCAGGAACGTTTTGAGCTCGGCACCGTTGATCGCCTTGTTGTCATAGACCTGGTTGATGAGGGTCATGAGTGCGGCAATGGCGGTGTTGAACTTCATGGCCTCGATGTCTTCCGTGACCTTCTTGATGGTCTTGTGGAAGGAGGAGCTGAGTTCCGCGGAGTACTCGGTCGCGTCCTTGTCGGTCAGCAGTTCCTGCAGGCCGTAGGTACGGTCGATGAAACGCTTGCAGCCCTTGACGGAGGCTTCGCTCCAGGGGGCAGCTTTCTCGTAGTCGCCCATGAAGAGGACGTAGGTCCGAAGGACGTCGGCGCCGAATTCGGAGACGACATCGTTCGGGTCGACGACGTTGCCCTTGGACTTGGACATCTTATCGCCATCCGGGCCAAGGATGAGGCCCTGGGCGGTCCGCTTCGCGTAGGGTTCCTTCGTCGGGACGACGCCGATGTCATAGAGGAACCGGTGCCAGAAGCGGGAGTAGATCATATGACGGGTGACATGCTCCATGCCGCCGTTGTACCAGTCGACCTGGCCCCAGTACTTGAGCTTTTCGGGGTCGGCCAGTGCCTTGTCGTTGTGGGGGTCGATGTACCGCAGGAAGTACCAGGACGAACCGGCCCACTGGGGCATGGTGTCGGTCTCTCTGCGGGCAGGGCCGCCGCACTTCGGGCAGGTGCAGTTGACGAACTCGGGGATCTTGGCCAGCGGCGATTCACCGTCGGTGCCCGGCTCAAAGTTCTTGACTTCCGGCAGCTTCAGGGGAAGCTCGTCGTAGGGCACGTGGGTCATGCCGCACTTGTCGCAGTAGATGATCGGGATGGGCTCGCCCCAGTAGCGCTGGCGGTTGAAGGCCCAGTCTTTCATCTTGAACTGGACACCCTTCTCGCCGAGGCCCTTCTCCTGGAGCCAGGCAGCCATCTTCTCGATCGAGTCTTTCTTGTTGTCGAGACCATTGAGGAACTCGGAGTTCACCATCTCGCCGTCGCCGGTGTAGGCTTCCTTGGAGATGTCTCCGCCCTTGATGACTTCGATGATGTCGATGCCGAACTCTTTCGCGAAGTCATAGTCGCGCTGGTCGTGCGCCGGAACTGCCATGATGGCGCCGGTGCCGTAACCCATCATGACGTAGTCCGCCACGAAGATGGGGACTTCCTTGCCGTTGACGGGGTTGATGCCGGTGAGGCCTTCGATCTTGACGCCGGTCTTGTCTTTGACAAGCTGAGTTCTCTCGAACTCGGTCTTCTTCGCGCACTCTTTGCGGTACGCTTCGATGGCATCCATGTTGGCGATCCGGTCGGCATACTTGTCGATCATCGGATGCTCCGGAGCCATGACCATGAAGGTGACGCCGAAGAGCGTGTCGGGACGGGTCGTGTAGATGCGAAGCGTCTCGTCATCCGTGCCCTTGACGGGGAAGTTGACGAATGCGCCGGTGGACTTGCCGATCCAGTTGACCTGCTGCCGACGGATGTTCGGCAGGTAGTCGACGGTGTCGAGGCCTTCGAGCAGCTTGTCGGCATACTCGGTGATGCGCAGGTACCAGACGTCCTTGGACTTCTGGACGACGTCGGAGTGGCAGATGTCGCACTTGCCGCCCTGGGAGTCCTCATTGGAGAGAACGACCTTACAGGAGGGGCAGTAGTTGACGAGGGTCTTGTCCCGGAAGGCGAGGCCGTGGTCGAACATCTGCAGGAAGATCCACTGGGTCCACTTGTAGTAGCCCTCTTCGGTGGTGTCGACGACACGGGTCCAGTCGAAGGAATAACCGACCTTCTTGAGCTGGTCCGTGAACTTCGCGATGTTCTGGTCCGTCACCTGACGGGGGTGCATGCCGGTCTTGATGGCATAGTTCTCGGTCGGGAGGCCGTAGGCGTCAAAGCCGATCGGGAACAGGACATTGTAGCCCTCCATGCGGCGTTTGCGGGACACGACCTCGAGGCCCGAGTAGGCCTTGATGTGTCCGACGTGCATGCCGGCGCCCGACGGGTACGGGAACTCGACGAGGCCGTAGAACTTCGGCTTTTCGGAGAAGTCGACGGCATGGAACACGCCGGTCTCTTCCCACTTGTCCTGCCATTTTTTCTCGACAGATTTAAAGTCGTAGGCTTTCATTTCTCAACAGTCCTTTATGGTTAAGATGGTTTATATACAGGGGGTTGGGCGATTTACAGTGTGATCTCCTCGGCGTCTGCCCAGAGGCGCTCGAGGTTGTAGTGGCTGCGGGCGTCCGGCTCAAAGATGTGAGCGATGACGCTGCCGAAGTCGATGAGGTACCAGTCGGAGGCCTTGCCTTCGAGGTGGCCGGGGACACCGGCTTCCTTCATCTGGAACTCGACTTCTTCCGCGAGGGACTTGACCTGGGTGCTGGATGTACCGGTCGCGAGCACGAAGTACTCGGCGACGAAGGTGAGGTCCGCGACCTTCAGGACTTTGACTTCCTGGGCTTTTTTGCTGTCCAGGACTTCCGCGATTTTCTTGGCTTCTTCTAAGCTGGTCATGAAATGGGTTTCCTCCAATACGTTTAGTGGGGTGCGTCGACCTTGGCGACTTTCGCCCTGGCCTCGGCTTCTTCTTTCGCGGCAGCAGCTTCGAACTGCTCGCCCATCAGTTCTGCGACTTCGTTGTACATCGCGAACGTGTCATAGTTTACTTTGCGGTAGCGCTCCAGGAGGGAGATGAGGGTGAATCGCCCACCGATGAGGATGGCTTCGTCCAGGTTCCGGTAGGCGGCTTCCCGCACGCGCTCCACACCGGGGTAGTCCCGCTCGATGGAGACGTAGTCGGCGACGTAGAGCACCTTCTCCAGGGGGCTCATGTTGGGCCGGCCGGTTGTATGGTATTTTATAGCACGGATCATGTCCGCGTCAAGGATGCCCAGCTCGTCCCGCATGAAGGCGGCGCCGGCGGGGGCATGCCACAGTTTCTTGTTCTGGATGACGTGGTCCGGAAGGGCGTCTCCCAGCTGCTCCATGTACCGTTCCTGTTCATCCCAGGGGCGGTTTTTTTCGATGTCGTGGAGCAGTCCGCAGAGGTACGCTTTGCCGGTATCCACGCCGTTGAGTTCGGCGAGTTCTTTCGCGCAGTCCGCCACGTTCAGAGAGTGGATGTACCGGCGCTCGTCGACCTGTTTTTTCAGGAGGGCCTTGTACTCCTCCACTTTGCCGAGGTGTTCTTCCAGTTCCTCCGGCGTCAGTTCACGGGTGCCCGCCGTGCAGACGTTCGCGGCTTCCGCCGACTGGATGGCCACTTCGAGTTCGGGGTTCGCGGGGTTCTCCCACAGTTTGGTGTAATCACTCATTGGTAAAGCTCTCTTTCCAGGATGTACGCGAGGACCTTCGGGTCCAGGAGCGTTTCCAATTTTGCTTTGGCGATTTGCCGCTCGTGCTGCGTCACTTTCGTCGAAGAACCGTCGGCGGCACGGATGCCCGCCGCCTCCTTCACCAGCGCCCGCACCTCGGTGGAACTCACCGGGAAGGGTTCGCTCTCGAAGAAGAGGAACCGGCCGGCCTCGTACTGGTCGGGGTAGTGGGTCTTCGCGAAGTCTTTGAGTTCCTCGACGCTGCACTCGTGGCTCCGGATGGTCGAGACGAGGATGGCGTCTTCGAGGATCTTCTCGGGACGCTTCCAGTTCGGCAGGTACAGGAGCATGTCGTCTCCCATCAGGAAGTAGAGTTCGGCGGGCGTTTTCTCGCCGGTCTCCGGTTCGACCTCGTCGTACTGTTCGTGCAGTTCGTCGAGGGTCATCCAGGTGTAGCTGGCGCCCTGCCGGCGGACTTCGATGTCCGAGACTTCGAAGGGTCCGTTCTCGAGCTGCAGGTTGCACATGAGGAGCCGGTCTTCGCCGGAGGCGAGGTCCGGGGCCGCTTTGTGGGGCGGCACGTAGGTCGGGATGATGAGGATCTTGTCGAGGGGCAGGCCGGCCGCGGCCATCTGCCTGTGGAAGTCCTCCACGATGTGCCGATGCCCGAGGTGCGGCGGGTTGAACGTGCCCCCGAAAATTCCGATGCGCATAGGGTGTGTCCTCTCTGGTACTCTCGCTGTGACCAAATGCTTGTGGATCGCGCTCACTTATCTCTTATTCCTGAGTTTGTGCGTGCCTTTTCTCTCCAGTTTCGCCTGACGCTTTTTGGCGGCCTTGGCTTTCTGGATGTTCTTCTCTTTCTGCTTTTCCTTGTCGTGCTTCTCCTGGCTGTAGCGGTACAGGATGATGACACCGCCGACGACGCCGATGACTTCCGCACCGGTGTTGGCTGCCAGTTCCTCGGCCGCCTCCTTCGGGGAGATCGGCGTGGTCTCGAGGAGCACGCGGACTTTGATGAGTTCTCGGGTGGTGAGCGCCTCATCGACTTGTTTATAGAAAGCCTCGGACAGACCGCCCTTGCCGATCTGGAAAATGGGCTCCAGATGGTGGGACTCTGCGCGGAGGGCCGCTCGTTCTTTACTGGTCATTCAGTGGTTACTCCTTGGAGCTGCATTCTTCGCAGCTCGAATTTCTAAAACTTATAACTCTCTTTTCAAGATGTCATACATATTCTGAAGCCCGCGGCTGCGGTGGGACTGGCTGTCCTTGACCGCCGGCGGGACTTCGCCGAAGGTCTGTGTGAACTCGCCCTGTGCGGCCTGTTCGTTGGACTCGGTGCCGGCAGTGGAGACGAGGAACAGCGGATCGTAGCCGAAGCCGCCGCTTCCATGCCGTTCGTGGGCGATCCGCCCATAGCACTCACCACGGGTCACGCATTCCCGGCCGTCGGGGAACACCGCCGCGACGGCCGCCACGTAGTGGGCGGTGCGCTGCTCGTCCGGGACGTCCGCGAGGAGGCGCAGGAGCTTGTCGTTGTTCGCCTCGTCGTCGCCGTTCGTCTCTCCGTCCCCGCTCCAGCGGGCGGAGTAGAGGCCCGGCGCGCCGTCGAGGGCGTCGACGCACAGCCCTGAGTCGTCCGCGAGCGTCGGGACCCCGGCGAGCAGACAGCCCGCCCGCGCCTTGAGGAGCGCGTTCTCTTCGAAGGTGGTCCCGGTCTCTTCGACATCCGGGTATTGCAGCCCGAGTTCGCCGGCGGTCTTGATCTCGATGCCCAGGGGCGCGAGGATCCGCTCGAACTCGACCTTTTTATGTTTGTTTTGCGTTGCGATCAAAAAAATCATGTAGTGTTTGCTTCCCTTTTCTGATGCTCAGCCGAGCTGCGCTTCCACAGCGGCCAGTTTGGCTTTCGTCTCGTCGATACGGGCCAGGAGGCGCTGCTTCATGTCGGGGTTCCAGGTGGCGGCAATGGCGGCCTCGGCGTCGGCGATCTGCTTGCGGTACTCGGCAGCTTTCGCATTCAGTTCTTCGAGAACAGCAGGGTCGACAGCCGGTGCGGCAGCCTGAGTAACTGCTTCTGCGGCGGCTTTCGCCTCAGCTTCTGCTCTTGCCTGAGCCTCGGCTTCGGCTTTCGCCTGAGCTTCTGCTGCGAGTCTTGCTTCTTCACCAGCTTTGGCCTCGGCCTCTGCCTGAGCTTTAGCTTCTGCCTCAGCGGCAAGTCTGGCCTCCTCCGCAGCTTTTGCTTCTGCGGCTTCGGCCTCTGCCTTTGCGGCAGCTTCCTGTTCAGCAGCTACGCGGGCTGCTTCTGCGGCTTCGGCCTCTGCTTTGGCCTGTGCCTCTGCAGCAAGGCGAGCTTCTTCGGCAGCCTGTGCTTCAGCCTCTGCCTCTGCCTTTGCGGCGGCTTCGGCGTCAGCGGCGGCCTGGGCGCGGGCGGCATCTTCCGCTTCGCGGCGGGCCTGGACTTCGGCGCGC
>JAFTZU010000024.1 GCA_017461005.1 Clostridia bacterium | reverse complement strand
GGCGAGATGCGGGGCGACCTCCACTATGACCTCGACGGCGCGGTCGTCAAGATCGACGAGACGGCGCTGCGCAACGAGTTCCCGGCCGGGTCCAAGTACTCGAGCGGGCACATCGCCTACAAATATCCGCCGGAACAGAGACCGGTGGTCATGGAAGACATCACGCCCACGGTCGGGCGGACCGGCAAGATCGCCTTCATCGGACGGGTCGTGGATGCCGAGACCGGGAAACCGGCGCGGCTCTGCGGCACGAACGTCTCGAATGTCACCCTGCACAACCAGGACTACATCCGGGAAAAGAAGGTCGGCATCGGCGGTGTCTACAACATCCTGAAGTCCGGCGACATCATCCCGAAACTGGTGGACTGCGTCAAAGAACCGGAAACTATCTATGAGGCCCCGGACCACTGCCCGGTCTGTGGCGAACCGCTCGTGAACGAAGAGGGGACCGCGGACATCCGCTGCGTGAACCCCGGCTGTCCGGCACAGCTGTCCCGGACCATCTCGTACTTCGCGTCCCGGCCCTGCATGGACATCATGGGGCTTGGCTCGAAACAGGTGGAGGCGCTCATCGAAGAGGGCTACCTCTCGAGCTATGCGGACATCTACACCCTGGCAGAACACCGCGATGAACTGATCGAAAAAGGCACCGTCGGCAGGGAAAAGGGGACCGACAACCTCCTTGCCAGCATCGAAGCGTCCAAACAGAACGAACCCTGGCGGCTCCTCGCCGGCTTCGGCATCCGCAACGTCGGCAACACGACGGCCCGCAACCTCATGCGCCATTTCCATTCGCTGGATGCGCTGGCAGCGGCCGACCTCGAGACGCTCACGGCGGTCCCGGACATCGGTGCGACGACGGCCGTCGCTCTCCGGGAGTACTTCGACAGCGACTTCGGGAAAGAGATGCTCGAGCGGTTCCGTGCCGCCGGCCTCACGATGGAGCAGGAGGACACGCAACAGTCCAATATCCTCGAAGGGAAGACCATCGTCGTCACCGGCACGCTCACGACGCTGACTCGAAATGAGATCAAAGAACTCATCGAGAACAACGGCGGCAAGGCCACCGGCTCCGTCTCGAAGAAGACCTCGTACCTCGTCGCCGGCGAAGCGGCAGGCTCCAAGCTCACGAAGGCCCAGAGCCTCGGCGTCCCGGTCCTCACCGAGGAAGAGTTCCTCGCGATGCTGAAATAAAAAAGCGACCCGTTCGGGTCGCTTTTCTTATTTCTCATTGAGTTTGGTGGTGTTCTTCTGGCGGCGGTTGTGGTCGCGGCCCTCGTGGGAGGGCGTGACCGCTTCGACGTCCCGTTCCGCGGTACGGATGCGGACGGCGGTGTCGACCGGGTAAGCAAAAATCTTCCCGTCGCCGGGTTCGCCGGTCCAGGCCGCCACGCGGATGGCTTCGATGGCCTTGTCCCGCCAGTGCTCGTTGGAGACGAGGATCTCGAACTTGATCTTCGGGATCATATTGACGGCGATCTCATTGCCTCGGACGAGTTCGGTGAACCCCATCTGCACGCCGCAGCCCATGACCTGGGAGATCGTCATGCCGCGGATGTCTTCGGCCACGAGGGCCTCCTTGACGTCCTCGAGTTTCTCCTCGCGGACGATGGCTTCGACTTTATACATGCTGCAGACCTCCTTTAGTCATCCAGTCCGTTGAAGGACGGGTAGGCACGTTCGCCGTGCTGTGTGATGTCGAGTCCGATCTTCTCCTCTTTTTCGGAGACTCTCAGCGGGGTGATCTTCTTCGTGATGAAGATGCACACGGCGCCGCCGACGAGACCGAGCAGGATGGTGACGACCGTTCCGACGAGGTTCGCAAGGAACAGCTTCGTATCGCCAAAGACGAGGCCGTCGGAGATGAGTGCCGGGTTCACGGACTGCGACCCGAACAGGCCGGTCATGATGCCGCCGTAGATGCCGCCGACCCCGTGGCAGCCGAAGGCGTCCAGCGCGTCATCGTAGCCAAAGCGTTTCTTGACCCGGGAGACGCAGAAGTAGCAGACCGGGCTGACGAACGCCCCGATGATGAACGAGGCCCAGACCGGGACGAAACCGGTGCCGGGGGTGATGGCGACCAGGCCGACGACGAGGCCGGTAGAGGCGCCGACGAGGGTCGGTTTGCCGGTCTCATGGACGTCGATGAGCATCCAGGTCAGCATGGCAGAGGCCGAGGCGACCGCAGTCGTGGTAAAGGCATGAGCCGCAAGGCCGTTGGCACCGAGGGCGGAACCGGCGTTGAAGCCGAACCAGCCGAACCACAGCAGGCCGGCACCGAGGGCGACGAAGGGCACGTTGTGGCAGCGGTAGCTGGCGGACTTGATGTCCTCTCGTTTGCCGAGGGCGATGCACAGCAGCAGTGCCGTGACACCGGACGAGATGTGGACGACATCTCCGCCGGCAAAGTCGGCAACGCCGATCCGCTCGAGCCATCCGCCGTGGCCCCAGACCATGTGGGCGATGGGGTAGTAGACGATCACGGACCACAGTAAAATGAAAATAAACAATGCTTTGAATTTCATTCTGCCGGCGATGGAACCGGTGATCAGAGCCGGCGTGATGATGGCGAACATCATCTGGAACATGGCGTAGGCGAGGAACGGGATCGTTTCTCCGTAGGGGCCCGGCTCAAAGCCGACACCGTTGAAAAATGCCCAGGAGAAGTCGCCGATGACTCCTCCGTGGTCCGGGCCGAAGGCCAGGGAAAACCCGACGGCGACCCACAGGACCGTGGCCAGTCCGAGGATGAAGAACGAGTTCATAAGGTTTGAAACGACGTTCTTTCGGCGGCCAAGGCCTCCGTAGAAGAAGCCGAGGGCGGGTGTCATGAGAAAGACGAACGCGGCAGAGATGAGGACGAGTGCGGTATCTCCGGTGTTCATAGAGCATTACTCCCTTCTTTTTGAAAAACTCCAACAAAAGAAAACGGCGCCTCCGGACCTTTGCAGATCCGAAGACGCCGTCGCCTTGTGTTGCGTCTATGATAGCACCCAAAATGAAAAAATGCAATACAAAATTTGCAAAATAAAGAAAGTCTTGTCACAGGTTCGGTCTTCCTGTACAATATGGGCGTAGAAAAGAACCGATCCGTTTCCGCGTGACGAGACAGACAGGGGAGTATAGTATGCTGTTTTTCGGTTATCCAAAATGTTCGACGAGCCGTAAGGCGGAGCAGTGGCTCATCGCCAACGATGTCGCCTATGACTTTCGGGACATCAAACTCGAAAACCCGACCCGGGAGGACCTCGAAGTCATCTGGGGCCGCAGCGGCCTGCCCCTCGACAAACTGTTCAACACCCACGGACAGCTGTACCGGCAGATGGAACTGTCGAAAAAGCTGAAGACCATGAGCGATGACGAGAAGCTCGACCTGCTCGCCACCGACGGCATGCTGGTCAAACGCCCCATCTACCTGACCCCGGAGTTCGCGCTCGTCGGATTCAAAGAGGCGGACTGGGCAGAGAAACTGCTGTGACCTGTCCTGCGGAAAATGCATAAAAAGAGATCCCGTACCCTCGGCTGAGGATACGGGATATTTTTTGTTCGATCAGATGTGGAACCGCATCTGGGTGTCGGAGTTCTCCTTGAGGTTCTCTTCGTGGCGGGCCAGAAGGGCGTCGATCTTGGAGGAGGGGTCGAGGAGCGGCCCGATGGAGACGTCGTGGTTGATGGCGTCGATGAGGTAGGCGGTGAACTTGCTCATGTCGACGTCGACATACCAGTCTCTGGAAAGGAGGTCGGGATCGCGGTAGATGGTGTTGGTGCAGAGGATCTTGTCGATGGTGCCGTTCTTCTTGCACTCGTCGAACTTCTCGAGGCCGCTCGTGAAGAGGCCGAAGGAAGTACAGACGTAGATCTTGTTCGCACCGAGGTTCTTCAGCTTGGAGCAGACGTCCAGCATGGATTCACCGGAAGCGATCATGTCATCGACGACGATGACGTTCTTGCCTTCGAGGGAGGAACCGAGGAATTCGTGAGCCAGGATGGGGTTCCGTCCATCGACGACGCGGGAGTAGTCGCGGCGTTTATAGAACATGCCGAGGTCGACACCGAGAGCCGTCGCAAAGTTGATGGCACGGTTCATGCCGCCTTCATCGGGGGAGACGACGACCATGTTCTCTTTGTCGAGGCGGATGTCCGGGGTGGACCGGATGAGGGCCTTCAGCATCTGATAAATAGGAGAAACGTTTTCGAAGCCGTGCAGCGGGATGGCGTTACAGACGCGGGGGTCGTGAGCGTCGAAGGTGAGGATGGAGTCGACACCGTAATCGACGAGTTCCTGCAGCATCATGGCGCAGTCGAGGGACTCACGGTTGGTCTTGCGGTGCTGTCTGCCCTCATAGAGCATGGGCATGACGACCGTGACACGGCGGGCTTTGCCGTTGATGGCGGCAAGGATGCGCTTGAGGTCGGAGTAGTGGTCGTCCGGACTCATGGGGACTTCCACGCCGCGCATCTTGTAGGTGACAGCGTAGTTGAAAGCATCGATCAGAATGAACAGGTCGTAACCGCGGACAGTCTGTTCGATGACGGCTTTGGCTTCGCCCGAGGCGAAACGGGGAGCAGAGTATTTGATGAGGAAGGAGTCCTCCGCGTAGCCGGCGATGTGCACACCGTCGTCCTGGTCGAGGGTCTCTTTCCGCCAGTCGACGATGTATTTGTCGATCTTGGCTGCGATCTCTTCAGTGCCTTTCATGGCGATGATCCCCAGTTTTCCGTAAGGGATCTTCGTGAAACCTGAATGTTCAGGAATGTTTGCTGTCATTGGAAAATTCCTCCTATTCCATTTTGCGCGATGATTTTAACATACGAGCGTTGTCGATACAACCCTGTCAAATGACCAAAATTGTCTCGGTTTTGCACATTTATTCCGACTAATTGTTTAAAAATTGACGGTTTGGCGAGTGTAAATGATGCATTAACGCACCAAAAAACGTCAATCGCGACGCGATTTGTATGATTTTTGCTATACACAGCCAAGAAACTGTTAAAAAATAAACATAAAAAGTTGCGATAAATCGCCCCGTCATTTGTTGAAAACCAATATATTAATTTGGTATAATACTCGCGTTAAGAAGAGCCCGACTATGGATTGGTGCGATCAATGGGGCTCCTATTGATAATCTTTAGAAAGGGTGATGTTGACAATGGCCTCTGAGATGATCAACAAGGTTCTCGACGCGGAAAACAAAGCTGCGGAACGAGAAGCCGATGCCAAAGCGAAAGCTGCGGACATCATCAAAACAGCAGAGGCGGAAGCAAAAGCTGCCACAGATGCTGAAAAGAAGGCCGCTTTAGAGGAAAGCGACCGGATCGTTGCAGAAGCAAAACTTCAGGCCGAAGCGATCTATGCCAAGGCCAGAGAAGAAGTTCAGGGTCAGATCGAGAACCTGAAAAAACTCGGCAACGATAAACGTGAGGTCTCCGCAGAAGCAGTTCTGAAGACCATCATTCCTCAGGACTGATTTTCGATTTTTTCGGGAATCAGTATTTTATTTTGACAAAAAGGAGGTGTTTTCTGCATGGCAATTCTCAATATGAAGCGCATCGAGATCCTCGGTCTCCAGAAAGACCGCAAGAAGATCATCGAATTTGTTCAGCGCCAGGGATGCGTCCAGCTCGATGAGATGCAGGAGGAAGGACAGCACTTTACGAACCTTCCCACCCAGCAGACCGTCACACAGCTCGAACGCTACGAATCGACCGTCGACTCCGCTCTGGAAGTCCTGAACCGGTATACGTCCGGCAAAGGCGGTCTGCTCGACTCCTTCGCACCGAGAGAGGAAATGAGCATGACCGAGTACCTGGAGAAGTCCAAGAAGGTCGATGAGACCCTGGGCAAGTGCAAACAGCTCAACGCGCTTTATAAGAAAATACAGGACAGCAAGGTCGAGATCGCACGGGCTGAGACCGCGATCGACCAGGTTCGTCCCTGGGAGACCCTCGACATCCCGTCTTCCTTCAAGGGAACGGCCGACACACAGGCGTTCATCGGGACCATTGCCGAGCCCCTCGATCGGGAAGGTGTTCTCACCAGGATCGTAGAGGCCGACCCCGAAGCGCAGGGTGAAGTCGAAGTCGTTTCCGCGGACAAGAACCAGACCTGTCTTGTAGCGATCTGCCATAAAGATAATGCTAAGACCTTTGAACAGGCACTGCGTACGGCAGGGTTCGTCGCTGTTTCTGACGCCACCAAGCATCCGCCGAAAGTCCGGATCGAGCGTCTCACGAAGCAGATCGAACAGTGCAATGCAGACATTGCCGAGGCGGAGGAGGCCATCAAGTCCTACGATGACTCCCGTGACGATATCGCCTTCCTGAAGGACTATCTCACGCTCCGTACCGACAAGTACAAAGTCCTGGACAAAGTTTCCGTCGACGATTCCGTCTTCGTCATCTCCGGCTACATTCCGGAGACCAAGGCAGAGGGCCTCAAGAACAAGCTCGAGAGCAAGTTCGATACAGCCGTCAATCTGTCCGACGTCGACAACACGTCTGACGAGGTCCCGGTCGCCGTGCACAACAACAAGCTCGGTATGACCATGGAAAGCATCACGAACATGTATGCGTTCCCGTCCCACAAGGACATCGACCCGAGTTTCATCATGACCACATTCTATTATCTGCTGTTCGGCCTCATGCTGGGCGATGCAGGATACGGTCTCGTCATGACGTTCCTCTGCCTGTTCGTGAAATTCAAGTACAAACTCGAACCCCGCAAGAGAGCGACCGTCAACTACGGTCTCGGATGTGGTCTTTCCACGACCTTCTGGGGTGCGATGCAGAACAGCTGGTTCGGCGATTTACCGAAGTGGATCGCCAACGGACTCAAGAGCAATGATCCGACGGACTTCATCTCCACGCATCATCTCTACTGGTTCGACCCGCTGCAGAATACCACCCGGTTCCTTCTGCTCTGCTTCTTCATCGGTATTCTTCACCTGATCCTTGCCAACTGTATCAATCTTTACAAGATGAGCAAACAGGGCATGGCATTCGAAGGCTTCTTCGAAGTGGTCCCCATCCTGCTGATCCTGGTCGGTATCATCCCGGTCATCAACAGCTACATCGGTGGCGGCGCCCTTGCGGAGATCCCGTCCACGAAGCCGATCGATAACATGATCAACGCCGCAGCACCGGTCCTTTACATCCTGCTGATCATCGGCGCCATCGGAGTCGTCGTCGGCCCGGCCATCGTCCGGATCAAACAGAAGAGTTCCGTCGGAAAGGTCCTCGGAGGCCTCGGCGGCGGTCTGTACGGTCTGTACAACGCAGCTTCCGGCTATCTCGGAGACATCCTTTCTTACGCAAGACTTCTCGCACTGGGTCTTTGCACGGGCGTTATCGCTTCCGTCATCAACCAGCTGGGCGCCACACCCGGCGGCGGAAACTGGTTCCTGTTCATTATCATTTTCATCATTGGACATACCATCAACCTCGGCATCAACCTCATCGGTGCCTACGTCCACACCAACAGACTTCAGTACGTCGAATTCTTCAGTAAATTCTATGAAGGCGGCGGCAATCCTTTCACTCCGCTGTCCGCTCAATCTCAATCTTTCGTATTCAAGGAGGAAAATTAGTATGGAAAACTTAGGTGTTGTATTTGCAATTCTTGGTGCAGCTTTCGCAGCTCTCTTCGCAGGTATCGGTTCCGCTAAAGGCGTCGGCGTCGTCGGTAAATCCGCTGCTGGTGTCATCACTGAAGACCCGTCCAAGTTCGGTCGTGTCCTTATTCTTGAGATCCTTCCGGGTACCCAGGGTCTGTACGGCTTCCTGGCTGCCTTCCTTATCATGAACAACATCTCCGCCGGCATGCCCCTGTCTCAGGGTCTCGGCCTCTTCGCCGCTTCTCTTCCGATCGCTTTCGCAGGTCTCATCTCCGCTATCCATCAGGGTCGCGTTGCTGCTGCAGGCTGCGGACTCGTCGCTAAGAGACCCGAAGGTTCCGGTCAGGCGATCATCCTTGCCGCCATGGTCGAAACCTACGCCGTTCTTGCTCTCCTTATCACCATCCTTCTCATCGGCCGCGCTGCTTGATGATATTAAAGGAAACTAACAGGAGGGTCGTAAATGGCAGGGTTAGATAAAATTATTGAACGTATCACTCAGGACTCTGCAGTCAAGTGCGAAGGCATCCTCAAGGAGGCTACCGCACAGGCGACCACTATCAAAGCAGACGCTGCCGCCGCTTCCAAAAAGGACGCGGACAAGGTCCTTGCCAAAGCCGCGAAACAGGCTCAGGCCATCGTGGAAATGGCGGAATCCGGTTCTGCCATGGAGCAGAAAAATGCGCTGCTTGACGCCAAAGTCGGTATCATCGACGAGGCGGTCGACTTCGCCAAGACCAAGCTGGCAGGTGCCGGCGAGGGCGAGTATTTCGATACCGTCCTGAAACTGGTCAAGGCATACGCTCAGGATGCTGAGGGAATCATGTATTTCAGCCAGAAAGACCTTTCCCGCCTTCCCGCCGATTTCGCCGAGAAGGTCTCCGCCCTCACCGGCGGCAAACTGACGGTCTCTTCTGAGCCGAAAAACATCGACGGTGGTTTCATCCTCGCCTACGGCGATATCGAAATCAACTGCAGCTTTGATGCGCTGATCTCTGAAAAGCTCGACAGCATCAAAGACACACTGAATAAGATCATTTTTGCCTGATACCGGCAATTTGCTAAGGAGGAGCGTAAATGAGTCTATTTAATAAAAAGAAAGACACTGACTACGCATACGCAGTTGCCCGGGTAAGGTCGAATGAGCTGTCACTTCTGACAGAGGCAGACACGGAACAGCTGATCGAAGCCGAGTCCTACGAAGCCGCGATGAACAAACTCGCGGACCTGGGCTGGGGAGAGGTCAGCAAAGACACGGACTACGCGAGCTACCTCGAGGACTATTTTGCAAAGCACTGGGCATTCCTGGAAGAGATCCTGGATGACATCCATGAACTCGACCTTCTCCTCGTCCAGAACGACATGCAGAACCTCAAAGCTGCGCTGAAGAGTCTCGTTCTCCCGACGCCTGTCGACGGCATCTATTCCCAGTCCACGGTCTATGACACCGAGGCGCTGACGGAAGCCGTCAAAACCAAAGAATGGAATGAACTTCCGGACTTCATGCAGGAACCTGCCATGGAGGCCTACGAGGTCCTGACGACGACCGCCAACGGTCACCTCGCCGATGCCATCATCGACAAGGCGACCCTGGAGCGCATCCTGTACCTCGGCAACGCGACCGGAAGCTCTGTTCTTGCGAATATCGCAGAGCGCAAAGTCGCCACCGCGAACATCAAGAACGCCCTTCGCTGTGCCAAGACCGGCAAGAGCAAGGACTTCATCGAACGTTCGCTGGCCGAATGCGCCACGCTCGACAAAGGCAATCTCGTCGAGGCCGCCCTTTCGGGCCAGGACGCGGTCCTGTCGTACCTCGAGATGACCGACTACAGAGAAGGCGCGGAACAGTTCCGCGAGAGCACCTCTCTCTTCGAGAAATGGTGCGATGACCTTCTGATGGAATGTGTCTCCGAAGCGAGATACACTCCCTTCGGTGTCGAGCCGATCGTCGCTTACTATGTCGCGAGAGACGCAGAAGTGAAAACAGCCAGAATCATTCTTTCCGCCAAGAAAAACAATCTGTCTGCGGACATGATCAGAGAGAGGGTGAGAACGCTTTATGTATAAGGTTGCTGTAATCGGAGACAAGGACAGCATCTATGGCTTTGCCTCCATCGGAGTCGAGATCCATCCGTGTGACGACACCGTCGAAGCCGTCCGGGACATCCGGAACATGGCTGACAACGGCTATGGCGTCATCTACATCACGGAGCAGCTCGCATCTCAGATCGAAGCAGAACTGGATACGTTCCGTGAGCGTCCTCAGCCTGCGATCATCCCGATCCCCGGTGTACAGGGGAACACGGGTCTTGGCATGCGGAATGTAAGTAAATCTGTCGAACAGGCAGTTGGTTCTGATATCCTTTCCGACGCATAATTGCGTATACGAATAATAGCCGAAACTATGAAAGGCGAGTGAAACGAAAATGGCCAAAGGTAGAATTACCAAGGTCGCAGGCCCCCTGGTCGTCGCTGACGGCATGAGGGACGCCAACATGTACGACGTTGTTCGTGTTGGCGAGGAGCGACTGATTGGTGAGATTATCGAAATGCACGAAGACCGTGCGTCCGTCCAGGTCTACGAAGAGACTTCGGGACTTGGCACCGGCACGGAAGTCGTGTCGACCGGTGCTCCTTTGAGCGTAGAGCTCGGGCCCGGCCTCATTACTACAATTTATGACGGTATCCAGAGACCGCTGGAGAACATCCGCGCGATGATCGGTAACAACCTCAAGAGAGGTATCGAAGTCCCGTCCCTGGACCGTGAAAAGAAATGGCACTTCGTCCCCTGCGTCGCTGCAGGCGACACCGTCGTGCCCGGTGACATCGTCGGTACCGTTCAGGAAACGGACGTTGTCAACCACAAGATCATGGTACCCCCGAACTTCAAGGGCGGCACCGTCAAGTCCATCGCGGAAGGTGACTACACGGTCGAAGAGATCGTCGCAGTCCTGACCACCGCAGATGGCGCCGAAGAGAACGTTGGTCTCATGCAGAAGTGGCCGGTCCGTGTAGGCCGTCCCTACAAGAACAAGATCAACCCCGACATGCCTCTGATCACCGGTCAGCGCGTCGTCGACGCGATGTTCCCGATCGCCAAGGGCGGTGTCGCAGCCATCCCCGGCCCCTTCGGTTCCGGTAAGACCGTTACCCAGCATCAGCTGGCAAAATGGGCAGAAGCAGAGATCGTCGTCTACATCGGCTGCGGTGAGCGTGGTAACGAGATGACCGACGTTCTGAACGAGTTCCCCGAACTCGTCGACCCGCATACCGGCAAGTCCCTGATGGAACGTACTGTTCTTATCGCGAACACCTCCGATATGCCTGTTGCTGCCCGTGAAGCTTCTGTTTACACCGGTATCACCATCGCGGAATACTTCCGTGACATGGGTTACTCTGTCGCCCTGATGGCCGACTCCACTTCCCGTTGGGCCGAAGCTCTTCGTGAAATGTCCGGCCGTCTGGAAGAAATGCCCGGTGAAGAAGGTTACCCCGCATACCTCGGTTCCCGTATCGCTCAGTTCTACGAGCGTGCCGGCCGTGTCATCTGCCTCGGTTCTGACGGCAGAGAGGGTGCCCTTTCCGCCATCGGCGCCGTTTCGCCTCCCGGTGGTGACATCTCTGAGCCCGTCTCTCAGGCGACCCTGCGTATCGTCAAGGTCTACTGGGGTCTCGATGCCGCTCTCGCATATGAGCGTCATTTCCCGGCCATCAACTGGCTGACCTCTTACTCTCTGTATGCAGATCAGCTCGGCGGCTGGTTCAACAAGAACGTAGCGGAAGACTGGATGGAACTCCGCGGCAGAATGATGACCATTCTGACCGAAGAAGCCTCCCTGAACGAGATCGTTCAGATGGTCGGTATGGACGCCCTGTCCGACCCCGACCGTCTCAAGATGGAAGCCGCACGGTCCATCCGTGAAGACTTCCTGCATCAGGATGCATTCGATGACGTCGATACTTACTCCTCGTCCAAGAAGATGCATCAGATGATGACCATGGTCCTTGCATACTATGACAAGGCCCTCGACGCTCTTCGCAAGGGCGCCAACATCAAAGACCTCATCGACATCCCGGTCCGTGAGACCATCGGCCGTTTCAAGTATGTGGAAGAAGCCGACACCGATGAGAACTTTGCCAAGATCATGCAGACGCTCGATGCCGAGATCGGCGCAGCGCTCGCGAAGGAGGAGGAATACTAATGCCAAAAGAGTATAGAACTATACAGGAAGTATCCGGTCCTCTTATGATCGTCCGTGACGTCGAAGGCGTCACCTACAATGAACTCGGTGAGATCGAACTGGCCAACGGCGAGACCCGCCGCTGCCGTGTCCTGGAAGTCGACGGCACCAACGCTGTCGTCCAGCTGTTCGAAAGCTCCACCGGTATCAACCTGGAAGAGTCCAAGGTCCGCTTCTCCGGACGTCAGATGGAACTGGGTGTGTCGGAAGACATGCTTGGCCGAGTCTTCGACGGTCTGGGTCGTCCCATCGACGGCGGTCCCGAGATCATTCCGGACAAACGTCTTGACGTCAACGGTGCTCCGATGAACCCGGCAGCCCGTGCGTTCCCGGCTGAGTTCATTCAGACCGGTATCTCCGCGATCGACGGTCTGAACACGCTGGTCCGTGGTCAGAAGCTGCCGATCTTCTCCGCATCGGGTCTTCCTCATATGAACCTCGCTGCGCAGATCGCCCGTCAGGCAAAGGTCCTCGGTAAAGATGAAAACTTCGCCGTCGTCTTCGCCGCTCTGGGTATCACGTTCGAAGAGTCCAACTACTTCGTGGAATCCTTCCGCGAGTCCGGCGCTCTCGACCGTACCGTCATGTTCTCGAACCTCGCAAATGACCCGGCTGTCGAGCGTATCGCCACCCCGAAGATGGCTCTTACCGCTGCCGAGTACCTTGCCTTCGAAAAGGACATGCACGTCCTCGTCATCCTGACCGACATCACGAACTACGCGGATGCTCTTCGTGAGGTTTCCGCCGCCCGTAAGGAAGTCCCGGGCCGTCGTGGTTATCCGGGTTACCTGTACACGGACCTTGCCACCATGTATGAGCGCGCAGGTCGTCAGCTGGGCAAGACCGGTTCCATCACCATGATCCCGATCCTTACCATGCCGGAAGATGACAAGACTCACCCGATCCCCGACCTTACCGGTTACATCACCGAAGGTCAGATCATCCTGTCCCGTGACCTTTACCGCAAGGGCCTGCAGCCCCCGGTCGACGTCCTTCCGTCTCTGTCCCGTCTGAAAGATAAGGGTATCGGCGAAGGCAAGACCCGTAAAGACCACAAGAACACGATGAACCAGCTCTTTGCCGCATATTCCCGTGGTAAGGACGCGAAGGAACTCATGACGATCCTTGGTGAGGCCGCTCTGACTGACATCGACCTCCTGTACGCCAAGTTCGCCGACGAGTTCGAGAAGAAGTATGTTTCTCAGGGCTACGACAACGACAGAAGCATCGAAGAGACCCTCGACATCGGTTGGGAACTCCTTCGTCTGCTCCCGCGTTCCGAGCTGAAACGTATTTCCGACAAACTTCTCGATGAGTACTACGACGCATAATCAGGAGGCTTAACAGTGGCAATTCTCAACGTCAACCCGACGAGAATGGAACTCACCAACTTGAAGGGTAAGCTGAGCACCGCTACTCGCGGACACAAGCTCCTGAAAGACAAGCGCGATGAACTCATGCGAGAATTCATCGACCTTGTGCGTGAGAACAAAGAGGTCCGTCGCGAGGTGGAAGCCGGCATCGCCAAAGCCAACCAGCATATGGCCATCGCCCGCTCTGTCATGTCCGACGAATCCCTCAATGTTGCCTTAATGCTTCCTATGCAGGAAATGAGCCTCGACATCTCCGAAAAGAATGTCATGAGCGTCAACATCCCGGTCTTCGACATCCAGTACAAGACCGCCGATGAGAACGACATCTATTCTTACGGTTATGCATTCACGTCCAGCGACCTTGACGACGCCGTCAAAGCACTCTCCGACATCATGCCGAAGATGATGCGCCTGGCAGAGATCGAAAAATCCTGTCAGCTGATGGCCGCCGAGATCGAAAAGACCAGACGCCGCGTCAACGCGCTCGAACACGTTCTGATCCCGAACTATCAGGATACCATCCGGTACATCCGCATGAAGCTCGACGAGAACGAGAGAGCGAACACGACCCGACTGATGAAGGTCAAAGACATGATGCTCGAAGAAGCTCATCATTACTCGGAACGGGAACAATAACAAACAACAGCGGCTGAGACGTTCTGTCTCAGCCGTTGCTTTTTTATGCGACATTTGATAGAGTATATAGGATTATTATATAGGAGGTGAGACCGGTGTCCGAAAACAGCGGCATGTTCCAGCGGTTCGTGAAGAACTATGTGAAGTACCTGCGGGCGAAGACCAAGAAGCAGGTGGGGAATGCGTACTGGGAGCAGTACATCGCCGAACACCCTGCCGAAGAGGGCGCGAACCGGTCTGCCCTCAAACAGGCGGTCCTGAAAGAATACCGGGACTCCGAACAGTACATGACGGACCTCGATATGGCACTCTGGGAGAACGAGGAACTCCAGGGCATCCTGACCGAGGACCCCGATGAGATGGCGAAACTGAAGGCCATCTTCGACAGTGAGATCGGCCTCATCCGGGGCAACCTGCGCCGGAACCAGGGCATCAACGTGGGGAAGGTCCTGCGCTCCTATGAGAAAAAACAGCAGGCGATGAACTATGAGCCGGACCGGACGGTGCCGGAACTGGCGGCGGAATACCTGCCGGACTTCGTCGACTTCCTCACACAGAAACTTGAAAAATACTATACGACCCAGCGGGTCCGGGTGTTCACGAAGAGCATGGACGGCAACCCCGTCTCCGTCAGCTGGCTGAACGCCGACAACGTGGGGGACTACCTGCGCGTCTATGACGAGATCGGCCTCCTGGAACCCATCCTCTACAAATACGTCTTACAGGGCATGCCTCCGGCGTACAGCTTCGCCCTCGAGGTGTCCCATCACTATAAACTCCCGAAGACCGGCGCGTTCGTGTCGAAGTCGGCGGAGGAGATCACCGCGGCGGGCCTGCTCGGCACCGTCTACCGGGAACTCTACGACCGTTTCACTACGGAGCACGTCGTGGCGCTTCTCAAAAAGAACGGCCGCTACGGGAAACTCATGAAGCATTACGAGAGCGAGGTCAAACGGCTCCGCCATCTCCATGAGAACATGCTGCGGGAGATCCCCGACAACTATATCGACCTGTACCCGCTGGCGCGTCGCATGGACCGGCACTTCATCATCCACGCCGGCCCCACCAACAGCGGCAAGACCTATCAGGCCATCCAGGCCCTGAAAGCGGCGGAGACCGGCGTATACCTCGGCCCGCTGCGTCTGCTCGCCTACGAGCAGTTCGAGGCGATGAACCTCGACGAGTGCGCCTGCAACCTCCTGACCGGGGAAGAGACCATCGACATCCCCGGCGCGAAGCATCAGGCCTCGACGGTCGAGATGCTCGACCTCACGAAGATCTACGACTGTGCCGTCATCGACGAGGCACAGATGATCGCCGATAAAGACAGGGGCGGCGCCTGGACCACCGCGGTCCTCGGCGTCTGTGCCGAAGAAGTGCATGTCTGCTGCGCGATGAACGCCGTGGAGCTCCTGATCCATCTCATCGAGGACTGTGAGGACACCTACGAGGTCGTCTATCATCAGCGCCAGACACGGCTGGCCCTCGACAACGAGAACTTCGACTTCCCGGGTTCTGTCCGCGAGAAGGACGCGCTCATCGTGTTCTCCCGCCGGAACGTCCACGCCGTGGCCTCCGAGCTGCAGCGCCGGGGCGTCCTCTGCAGTGTCATCTACGGCGCGCTGCCCTATGACGTCCGCCATGAAGAGGCCCGCAAGTTCATGAACGGGGAGACCCAGGTGGTCGTCGCGACCGACGCCATCGGCCTTGGCATGAACCTGCCCATCCGCCGCATCGTCTTCCTCGAACAGTCGAAGTTCGACGGGGAAGAGGTCCGCTATCTGAAACCGGACGAAGTCCAGCAGATCGCGGGACGGGCCGGCCGGCGGGGCATGTATGAGATCGGTTTCGTCAACTCCTTCGGAGAGAAGCGGTTCATCCGCAAGCAGCTCCTGACCGAGAACCCCGCACTGACCTCCGCGGTCATCGACTTCCCGCCGTCACTGCTGGGCCTCGACGCGAGCCTGTCCGACATCCTGAAACGGTGGAACGACATCCCCGAAAAAGAGGGATACCATAAAGCAGACCTCACCCTGAAGATCGAACTCTGCGAACAGCTCGAGACCCTGTCCGACGACAAGGACCTCATCTACCGGTTCCTGTGCATCCCCTTCGACGAGAAGGAGGACTCCCTCCGGGAACTGTGGGTCCGTCTGTTCCTGCAGGAACAGGCCGGGGAGACCGTCCGGGCGATCGACTATCTGCCGTATTCGGGCGAACTGCCGAACAAGGTCGATCTGCAGGACCTTGAATACGCCTACAAGGTCTGCGACCTCGTCTACTATTACCTCGAACGCTTCGGCAACGACGACGAACTGCCGGCCGTCCGGGAAGAGAAACGGGTCATCTCCGAGGGCATCACCGAACTGCTCGAAAAGCAGCAGCTGCCCGAGAACCGCTGCAAACGCTGCGGCAGGAGACTGCCCTGGAACTACCGCTACCGGGTCTGTGAATCCTGCCATCTGCGTGCCCGCACGGGGTATGGCCGGAGAAGACGGCGGTAAATCGCCAAATTATGCTTGACTTTAGCGTAGTAATACGGTAACATGCTACTAAACTAAAATCCAATGGGAGGACGCTATGTTCGACGAAAGCATCCTGAAAACCGAAGAACGGGCGGTGTTCACGCTCCGCTCCCTCTATGCGACCCACGGCTACCAGCCCTATAAAATGAGCAAATTCGAGGAATATGACCTCTATGCCCGCAACAAGGACTTTCTGGTCAGCGACAGTGTCATCACGTTCACCGATACCAACGGAAAACTGATGGCGCTGAAACCGGACGTCACGCTCTCCATCATCAAAAACTACAAGGATGAGCCCGGTGTCATGCAGCGGGTCTATTACAACGAAAACGTTTACCGGGTCTCTGATGAGACCCATCAGTATAAGGAGATCCTCCAGACCGGCCTCGAATGCATGGGCGAGATCGACTTCTACAACCTCTGTGAAGTCCTGCGCCTTGCAGTCGAGAGCCTGCGGTCCCTGTCCGGGGAATTCGTTCTGGACATCTCCCATATGGGCATCCTCTCCGGTCTCCTGGACCAGGCAGGGGTCGACAAGGACTTCGCCGCAGAGGTCTCGTCTCTCATCGCCGACAAGAATGCCCACGAGATCCCCCGTCTCTGCGCTCAGTACGGTGTCCCGCAGGAACTCTGCGACAAACTCGTCCGCTTCGTCGGGATCTACGGCAGCCGGGACAAGGTCCTTGCCGAACTCGAGACCTTCTGTGAAGGGGAGGCGATGGAAGCCGCACTGCAGCAGCTCAGAGACCTCTCCGCGGAACTGGACGGCTGGAAAGACGCTTCCCGCATCCGCTTCGACTTCTCCCTCGTCAACGACATGCGTTACTACGACGGCATCGTGTTCCAGGGTTATGTCGAGGGCATCCCGGACGTCATCCTCACCGGCGGACAGTATGACCGGCTGATGAGACGGATGGGCAGGAAGTCCGGTGCCATCGGCTTCGCGGTCTACCTCGACCTCCTCGAGAACTTCCTGTCGGAACGGACCACGTACGATGTGGATGTCATCCTCCTTTACGATGACGACGCCGACCTCGCGCTCCTCGATGAGATGGCCGCCACCTACATGAAGAAAGGCATGACGGTCTCCGTCCAGAAAGAGAAACCGAAGAAGCTGAGCTGCCGACAGCTCGTGAGATTCAACAACAAGGGGGTCGAAGTCCTTGAAACAAATGATTAACGTCGCGCTCCCGAAGGGACGCCTCGGTGAAAAGGTCTACTCGATGTTCGAGGCCGCCGGCTACGAATGCCCCTCCATCCGCGAGAAGAATCGGAAACTCATCTTCGAGAACGAGGAGACCGGTGTCCGGTACTTCTGGGTCAAGCCCTCCGATGTGGCGATCTACGTCGAGCGGGGTGCCGCCGACATCGGTGTCGCCGGCAAGGATATCCTCGAAGAATACCGTCCCAACGTCTACGAACTGCTGGACCTCAGGACCGGCGTCTGCAAGATGATGGTGGCGGCGAAGTCCGACTTCCATGACGACCACTCGAAGACCTTGCGTGTAGCTACGAAATTTGTTAATATTGCAAGGAATTATTATGCCGGAAAGAGCCGTGATATCGACATCATCAAGCTCAACGGTTCCATTGAAATAGCGCCGATTTTAGGGCTTTCCGACGTCATCGTCGACATCGTCGAGACCGGCACGACCCTCAAGGAGAATGACCTTCAGGTTTACGAGGACATTTTCCCGATCTCGGCGCGGCTCATCGCCAACAAATCCAGCTTCCAGTTCAAGACGGAACAGATGGAAGAACTGGTCGCATCTCTGAAGAAACAGGTGGAAGAACAATGATGAAGATCTACAGGTATGGGGAGGTCTCGAACGACGAGATCTTTGCCCGTCCCGATATGAAGACCGGCGTCGAGGACGTCGTGGCGGACATCATCGCGAACGTCCGCGCGAGGGGCGATGAAGCCCTCTTCGAGTACTGCCGGAAATTCGATAAAGCCGACCTTTCCACCCTCGAGGTCTCCGAAGCGGAGATCGACGAGGCCTTCGACATCGTCGGCGACTTCCGCCGGGTCCTCGAACGGGCCGCGGCCAACATCACGAAATTCCACGAAAAACAGCTGCGCAACAGCTTTATCATCAACGATGAAGACGGCATCGTCATGGGACAGAAAGTCATCCCCATGGACAAGGCCGGTCTCTACGTTCCCGGCGGCACCGCCGCCTATCCGTCCACCGTCCTCATGGACGCGGTCCCCGCGAAGATCGCCGGCGTCGGCGAACTGGTCATCACGACTCCTCCGGGACCGGACGGCAAGGTGAACCCCTATGTCCTCGCGGCCGCGAAGGTGGCCGGTGTCGACCGCATCCTCAAGGTCGGCGGTGCCCAGGCCATCGCGGCGCTCGCTTACGGTACGGAGACCGTCCCGAAGGTCGACAAGATCGTCGGCCCCGGCAACGCCTTCGTCGCGGAGGCGAAGAAGCAGGTGTTCGGTGTCGTCTCCATCGACATGATCGCCGGCCCCTCCGAAGTCCTCTGTGTCGCCGACGCGAAGAGCGACCCGCGCCACGTGGCGGCGGACCTGCTCGCCCAGGCGGAACACGACAAGAACGCCAGTGCTGTCCTCGTCACTGACAGCATGGAACTGGCGGAACAGGTCGCCGCAGAAGTCGATCGTCAGCTGAAGACCCTTCCGCGGACGGAGATCGCCACGGCGTCCATCGAGAACAACGGTAAGATCATCGTCGCCGACGACCTGAGACAGGCGATCGACATCGCGAACGAGATCGCGCCCGAGCATCTCGAACTCCACATGGATGATCCCTTCGACTACCTCGATGCGGTCCGGCACGCCGGCTCCATCTTCATGGGCCGAAACTGCCCGGAGCCCCTCGGCGACTACTTCGCCGGCCCGAACCACACGCTGCCGACCCTCGGCACCGCGAAGTTCTCGAGCCCGCTGTCCGTCGACGATTTCGTCAAGAAGACCCAGTATACCTATTACACGAGAGACGCGCTCTCC
>JAFTZU010000157.1 GCA_017461005.1 Clostridia bacterium | reverse complement strand
CGCCTTCGCGGCGCTGACGTCCGTACCGAGGATCATATCGATATCCGCGCCGGCGTCCGTCAGCAGAGCTTCGGAACGGGCCAGGGCACGGCGTTCATTCTTGGAAAGGTCGCGGGTCTCGGAGAACTTATACAGCGAGCGGACCTGCTTCGCGGCCTCCTGGAGCAGGACGACTTCTTCCGGCTCCTTGTCGGAGAGGTCGATGCCCTCCAGCAGAGCGGAGTTCGCGGCCTCTTCTTCGGCAGCGGCGATGCGGGCAGCTTCTTCCATCGCCTTGCGTTCGGCAATGGCTTCTTCGGACAGGTACTCGGGGTTCTCGGAGAGCGACATGTTCTCGGAGAGGGCCTCGTTGATGAGGTTCTCCTGCTCCTCGGCCAGCGGCTCGAACAGGGAGGCCGCGAAGGACTCCGCCTTGAAGGGCTGGAGATCGTCGATGCCTTCGCCGAGACCGATGAACTTGACCGGCAGTTTGAGGTCGTTCTTGATGGACAGGACCACGCCGCCGCGGGCCGTGCCGTCGAGCTTCGTCAGCACGATGCCGGAGACCTCACAGACGTTCATGAATTCCTTCGCCTGGGAGATGGCGTTCTGGCCGGTGGTCGCGTCGAGGACCAGGAAGATCTCCCGGTCGGAGTAAGGCAGTTCGCGGTCGATGACCTTGTAGATCTTGCCGAGCTCTGCCATGAGGTTTTTCTTGTTGTGGATCCGGCCCGCGGTATCGCAGATGATGATGTCCGCGCCGCGATTGATGCCGGCATGGATGGTGTCGAACACGACAGCGGCCGGGTCGGCACCCTCATCGTGCTTGACCATGTCGACGCCTGCGCGGTCCGCCCAGATCTGCAGCTGGTCGATCGCCGCCGCACGGAACGTATCCGCAGCGCCGAGGATGACCTTGCGTCCGGTGGACTCGAAGTAGTGGGCCATCTTGCCGATGGTCGTGGTCTTGCCGACGCCGTTGACGCCGATGACCAGGATGACCGCCGGGGTGGTCAGGAAGTCGATGGTCTCATCCTTGCCGAGCATGTCGGCGACGACCTGCTTGATGACCTCGCGGACTTCAGCCGGGTTCGAGATGCCGGCGGCCTTCACCCGCTCCTTCGTCTCTTCGACGATCTGCTCCGACGTCATGACACCGACGTCAGACATGACGAGCACTTCGACGAGTTCCTCGTACAGGTCCTCATCGATGGACTCGAAGGAGCCAAGGACGTTGTCCAGGTTCCCGGAAAAGTTGTCACGGGTCTTCTGCAGACCGCGGTTCATTTTTCTTCTGAATAATGCCATAGGTTTCTCCTTCTAAGGCGATTTACTTATACATGTCGAAAGGCAAATTTTTTCTTCGGAGGAAAAATCCGGCGTTTCCAAGTGAGGCTGCTCAGCGCGTCAGCGCAGCGAAGCGAACCAAAGGGCTGTGGGCTTCGGGGGTTTTTCCGGAGAAGAAAGAAATTTGACTTTTTCTCAGTTAAGACCGAGTTCCTTCGCCATGTCGGCGGTGCGCAGGCTGAGGAGCTTCGAGACGCCCTCTTCCTGCATGGTGACGCCGTACATGATGTCGGCTTCTTCCATGGTGCCGCGGCGGTGGGTGATCAGGATGAACTGGGTGTTGTCCGTCATGTTCCGCACGTACTGGGCGAAGCGGGCGACGTTGACGTCGTCGAGGGCCGCTTCGACCTCGTCGAAGATGCAGAACGGGGCGGGTGTGACCTTCAGGATGGCGAACAGCAGGGCGATGGCGGACAGGCCTTTCTCACCGCCGGACAGAAGGTCGATGTTCTGGACATTCTTGCCCGGGGGCTGGACCTCGATGCTGATGGGACTCTCGAGGATGTCCGACTCATCTTCCAGGACCAGGGCCGCTTTACCGCCGCCGAAGAGTTCGGTGAAGGTGGAGCCGAAGGCCTTGTTGATGCGGGCGAACTGTTCGGAGAACTGCTTCGCCATGTTGCCGGTGAGTTCCTGGATGAGGTCGAGGAGTTCCTTGCGGGACCGTTCTACATCGCCGACCTGGTCGGAGAGGAACTCATACCGCTCGGAGACTTCCTTGTATTCTTCGATGGCGCCGACGTTGACGGAGCCAAGGGCTTTGATCTTCTGCCGCACCTCGGTGAGGGTGGCGCGGGTGCCGGTCGGGTCCTCGGTGGGCTGCGCCACTTCGGCCGCTTCCCGGCGGGTCAGCTCGTACTCGTCGTACAGCTTGTTGACGGTGTCGTCGTAGTCGCGGAGCATGTTGGCCTTGCGCTCTTCGAGACGGGCGAGTTCGCCGGAGACCTGCTCCCGCTCGGTCGCCTTGTTGCGCTCGAGGTGGCGAAGTTTTTCGCCTTCGGCCTGGGCTTCTTCCCGCTTCGCGGTGAGTTCGTCGATCTGTTCGCGCGATGTATCGCCCTTCGCTTTGAGGCCGGTGACCTGCTCGTTCAGTTCGGCGATCTGTGCCTGCAGCTTCTCATTCTCTGCGACGATGCCGGAGATCTCCTCTTCGAGGGACCGGGTCCGCTCATCGGAGGCCGCCGTGGTCTCTTCGTAGTGGCGGATGGTCTCGCGGTGGGCTTCGACATCCTTCGTGAGGGACAGGATGGTGTAGTTCAGGTCGACAGTGGCAGCGGAGGCTTCCTCGAAGGACTTGCGGATCTCCTCCATGCGGCCGGTGGCGTCGTCGGCCTTCTGCTCGACGGCCTTGACCTGAGCGTCCAGGTCCTTCGCCTCGGCTTCGGCTTCGGCCGCCTCCTTCTGCAGTTCGGCGATACGCTCGTTCGCGGTCGCCTGCTCTTCCTCGATCTCCTGAAGCGCGGTCCCGACGGTGGCGAGCTGGCTCTCGGCGAGCTCCAGCGCGCTCTCGGCACGGACCTGCTCTTCGTTCGCGTTGATGAGGTCGGCCTGGACGGCTTCCAGTTCGGCGCCGGCGTTCGCGGCTTCCGCTTTCGCCTTGTCGAACTCGGCTTCGGCGGCGGCCATCTTCTCGGCCAGTTTTTCCGCCTCTTTGCGCAGGTTCTCGATCTCACCGGACCGGGCCATGAGTCCCGCGTTCTTCACCCGGGAACCGCCGGTCATGGAACCGCCGGCGTTGATGACCTGACCGTCCAGCGTGACGATCTTGAACCGGTTTTTATATTTCCGGCCGATGCTGACCGCCGCGTCCATGTCTTCCACGACCACGGTCCGGGCCAGCTGTGCCGAGATGATCTCTTCGTATTTCTTGTCCGCCTTCACGAGGTTGGCGGCGATGTCGATGTACCCGAAGCAGTCGTCGAGGCCGTTCTCCTGCAGTGTTCTGCCGCGGATGGCGGAGATGGGCAGGAAGGTGGCGCGGCCGCCTCTGGTGTTTTTCAGGAACTGGATGGCCTGCTTCGCGTTGTTCTCGTTATCGACGACCAGGAACTGGACGGCGCCGCCGAGGGCGGTCTCGATGGCAACGGAATACTTGTCGGGGACGGTCAGGAGCTGGGACAGCGGACCGTGGATGCCCTTCAGGGTCCCGCGGCGGGCTTCCCGCATGACGGACTTGACCGCGCCGGCATAGCCTTCCATGTTTTTCTCGAGGTCTTCGAGCATCCGGACTCGGCCGGACTTCTGCTCGGACTCCCGGCGCAGGGCCTCGAAGGCCTCCTGCTTCTGCGCGAGCTTTTCGTCCCGCTTCTGCTGCCGGAGTTCGTAACCGTTGATCGAGTTCTGCAGGGACGTGACCGCCTCGTTGCAGGTCTCGAGATGTTTCTTCGCTTTCTCCACTTCGCTGGAGAGGTTCAGGTGCAGGGTGCGGCGCTCGCCGGCGGACTCCTCCGCTCTCGCGGTACGGTCCTTGACCTCCTCGATGGCGGTCTCGGCGGCCGACTTGCGGATGAGTGCGTCCGACAGTTTGGCGGCGAGGTCCGAAAGCTCTTCGGCGTGGCTGTCCTTCGCGTCCTCCTGCCGGCTGATGGCGGCGCGGAACTCTTCGCTCCGGTCGGCGATGGCCTTCATCTCCGCCTCTTTTTCGGCGATCTGCTCCTGCAGTGCTTCGATCTCTTTCTCGGCTTCCGCGATGAGGCCTTTCGTCTCGGCCTGGCTCTCCGCCGACTCCTGCTGGGCCTGGCGGAACCGCTCGATGGACTGCTCGTTGAGTTCGATGGTGTTCTGCGCGACCGCGATGTTCGCGTTCAGTTCCGCGATCTGCTCCTCGTTGCCGGAGGCCGCGAGGCGGATCTCTTCGATCTGCAGCGTGATGGCTCGGGCCGCTTCTGCCGCGGCTTCGGAGTCCGCTTCGATCTTGGCGAGGGCCTCTTCCGCCTCCTTGTACTGCATGCCGGAGACTTCGATCTTGTGCTCCTGCTCCTGCAGCCGCTGTTTCAGGTTATCGATATTGTAGAGCCAGAGGGAGATCTCCAGCTGTTTCTTCTGTTCCGCGAGGACCAGGAACTTCTGGGCCTTCTCGGACTGGGTCTTCAGGGGACCGACGCGGGACTCGAGTTCCGCGAGGATGTCTCTGAGACGGACGAGGTTCTCCTCGGCACGGTCGAGGCGCCGGATGGCGTCCTGACGGCGGTACCGGAAATGGGAGATGCCTGCGGCTTCTTCGAGCATGTCGCGGCGGCCGGTGGACTTGGACGAGACCATGTCCGCGACTTTGCCCTGGGAGACCATCGAGTAGCCGTCGCGGCCGAGGCCGGTGTCCATGAAGAGCTCGTTGATGTCCTTCAGTCGGACCTGCTCGCCGTTGATGCGGTACTCGGACTCGCCCGAACGGAAATACCGGCGGGTGACGGAGACTTCCTTTTTGTCGTAGGGCAGGCTGCCGTCCGAGTTGTCGAGCCGCAGAGTGACTTCCGCGTAACCCAGCGCCCGGCGCTTGTCCGTGCCGCCGAAGATGACGTCTTCCATCTTGGAACCGCGCAGGTTCTTCGTGGACTGTTCGCCGAGGACCCAGCGGACCGCGTCGGAAATATTCGATTTTCCGGAGCCGTTCGGGCCCACGACCGCCGTCATGCCGCGGTCAAATTCCAGCACGGTCTTGTCCGGGAAGGACTTGAAACCCTGCAGTTCGAGTGCTTTCAAAACCATAGGTAGTTGGTCTCCTTCGTTGGCGATTTATTGGTGAAGTTCTTGTAGTACTTTGGTCTCATATTTCGTCAGACCCGGATCGGCTTTCACGAGACAGTCGAAGCCGAGTCGTTTCAACGTTTCGAGGTTTTCCCTCTTCTGCCCCACCATCTTGGAGATCTCGGTGGGAGCGACAAGGAGCGTGGCGCGGCGGGTGCCGGCCGGCGGAGCGTCCGGGCCGACGCCGAG
>JAFTZU010000156.1 GCA_017461005.1 Clostridia bacterium | reverse complement strand
TCCAGAACAACAAGGTCGCCGAGCGTCTCGAACCCGGACATGTCGATATCGCCCCGGGTGAGGGTGCTGTATTCCGGCATAACGACTTTCATGGGTGTGTCCCCCTTCCGTAAATCGCCTAAAGACTATCACAAACGGACCCTTCCGTCAAACGCTGTTTCATTGACTTCAACTATTTATTTGTATATAATCAGGAAAACTCTTTGAAGGAAGTACTCTTTTATGTTTGTCGATATTGCGAAGATCACGGTCACCGCCGGCAAGGGCGGCAACGGAGCCGTTGCGTTCCACCGTGAGAAATACGTCGCCAGCGGCGGGCCCGACGGCGGAGACGGCGGCAGAGGCGGGAACATCGTCTTTGTGGTCGACAACTCCCTCGCCACCCTGTCGGACTTCCGTTACAAGCGGAAGTACAAAGCCGAGAACGGCAAGGACGGCCGCGGCAACAAGTGCAACGGGAAACGGGGCCAGGACCTGTACATCAAGGTCCCGAAGGGCACCATCATCCGGGAAGTCGAGACCGACACCATCATCGCCGACATGTCCGATGAAGAGGAATTCATCGCGGCCCGCGGCGGACGGGGCGGCTGGGGCAACCGGCACTTCGCCACGCCCACCCGGCAGGCTCCCCGCTTTGCCAAGGACGGCGCTCCCGGCGAAGAATGGGAACTGCAGCTCGAGCTGAAACTCCTCGCGGACGTCGGCCTTCTGGGGTTCCCCAATGTCGGCAAGTCCACCCTCATCTCGGTCGTCAGTGAGGCGAAGCCCATCATCGGCGACTACCACTTCACCACCATCGTCCCGGTCCTCGGCGTCGTCTCCATGGGCGAAGGCAAATCCTTTGTCATGGCGGACATCCCGGGGCTCATCGAAGGCGCGGCGGAAGGCATCGGCCTCGGCCATGAGTTCCTGCGCCATGTCGAGCGCTGCCGGATGCTGGTCCACATCGTCGACGTGGCCGGGTCCGAAGGCAGAGACCCCATCGAGGACTTCAAGGCGATCAACGCCGAGCTGGAAAAATTCGACCCGGAGATGACGAAACTCCCGCAGATCGTCGCCGGCAACAAGATCGACATGGCCTCCGACGAGCAGATCGAGACCTTCCGCAGCTATGTGGAAGACCTCGGCTATGAGTACTTCAACATCTGTGCCCCCATCAAAGAAGGCACCCAGGAGCTCATCAACGCGGTGGCCGCGAAACTCGACACCCTGCCGCCCATCAAGCGGTATGAGACGGCGGAGATCCCGCTCGAAGCCCTCGAGAAGAAGCAGGACAACGGCTTCACCATCCGCGTGGAAGACGGCATCTACATCGTCGAAGCCGAGTGGCTCGTCCCCATCCTCAGCAAGATCGATTACGACGACTACGAGTCTCTCCAGTACCTGCAGAGAGTCCTCCAGTCGAGCGGGATCGACCAGGCCCTGCAGGACAACGGCATCGAGGACGGCGACACCGTCAGCCTCTACGACATCGAATTCGACTACGTGACATAAGGACTGCACCATGGACCGTTTTTTGAACACCGAGACCGACCCGAACCTTCTGAGCCCGCTGGACCTCGCCTTCCTCGGCGACTGTGTCTATGAGCTCTTCGTCCGGGAGAAACTCGTCACCGAAGCCAACCGGCCGAACCGGGACCTGCATGCGGCCAAAGTCAAACTGGTCAATGCGAACGCCCAGGAAGCGGCCATCAAAACACTCCTTCCCCACCTCACGGAGAAAGAGGCATCGGTCTTCCGCAGAGGGCGCAACGCCCACACGCACCACACGCCGAAAAACATGAGCAGCGCGAGCTACCATGCGGCAACGGGCTGTGAGGCCCTGTTCGGCTACCTGTACCTGAACGGAGAACTCGACCGGCTCCGGGAATTTTTTGAGATAATTTACAATGGACAAGAGGAATGATCCTCTATATAATAGTTTGCGTATTTTGACATTTCATCAAGGAGGCGTGCACCCATGTCCGGACATTCCAAATGGAGCACCATCAAACGTAAAAAAGAAAAGACCGACAACGCGAGAGCGAAGGTCTTCACAAAGATCGGCCGTGAGCTGGCCGTCGCCATCCGCGAAGGCGGCCCGGACCCCGACAACAACTCCAAGCTGAAAGACGTCATCGCCAAGGCCAAGGCTGCGAACATCCCGAACGACAACATTGAGCGTGCCATCAAGAAAGCTGCCGGCGAAGACTCCAGCAAGGAATACATCGAGAACGTCTATGAAGGCTACGGCCCGAACGGTATCGCGGTCATCGTCGAGACCCTGACCGACAACAAGAACCGCACCGCCGGCGACGTCCGTCACTACTTCGACAAATACGGCGGGAACCTCGGCCAGTCCGGCTGCGTTTCCTTCATGTTCGAGCGCTGCGGTGTCATCCTCATCGACCGCGAAGACGAAGATGAGAACGTCGTCGACGAAGACACGCTCATGGAAGCCGCTCTCGAAGCCGGTGCCGAAGACTTCCTCACCGATGACGACACGGTCTTCGAGATCCGCACCGCTGTCCCCGACCTCGGTTCCGTCCGTGACAGCCTCGAGGCGGCCGGCTACAAGTTCTCCACCGCGGAGATCCAGTACGTCCCGTCCACCTACGTCAAGCTGACCGACGAGGACTCCCTCAAGAACATGGCGAAGATGATCGAGATGTTCGAGGACAACGATGACGTCCAGAACGTCTGGCACAACTGGGAGAACCCGGAAGACGCCGAAGACCTCATCTGAACAAAGACATAACAAAAACGGTGTGTCCGGAGGGCACACCGTTTTGTTGTCTAAGGCAGACTCTACCTGCTGTATATGTAAACCTGAGAAATGGGCGACTCAGGCTACACGCTTGGGTTCGTCGTCGACTCTGCGGAGGACGGCGTGTTTCCGTGCGTACTCGGCGCTTCTGGCGATGCGTTCCCGCTCTTCCCATGCGCGCTGTTCTGCGGCGCGGGAGGCGTTGTAGGTGGCGGAGTGTGCGGAGGCGGTCCCGCTTTTGGGAGCGAACCGGGCCTTCAGCTGCTTCCAGAGGGCGCGTTCAAAGGCGGCGACTTTGTCTTCGTTGAGCCAGCCGACCAGGAGAAGGACGATAGCGGTGAATTCGAGGATGGTTTTCAGAGCGAACATGTGATATACCTCCAATGAAGCCGAACAAAAAGTCGAACATTTGTTTTTCGTTACAAGTTCATTATACACGCCAGCCGAACAAAGTCAACACTCTTGTTCTATGTTTTTTCGATGTGTCCTTTTTTACGGACACAAATCGCCAAAAGGGTACTGTAACGTATCTGAAACCATTTGTAATTGGCTTTCTGTACCCGTTTATATTAGAATGATACTGGTATTTTACGTTTGTATGAAAGGAGACCTCCATGTCATACGAGAACTTATGCATGAACTGCATGAAGGAAAAAGGGTCATCGGAACAGTGCCCGCACTGCCATTTCCATAACGACTCCCTCCAGCTGCCCCCGTTCCTCCCCATGAGGACCATCGTCGGCGGCCACTATCTCGTCGGCGCAGTCACGGAGTCCAACGGCGACGGCACCACTTACATGGGCTACGACACTCAGACGAAGACCCCTGTCACCATCCGTGAATTCCTGCCGGACACCATGGTCCGCAGAAGCTCCGACTCCTCCTCCCTCCTCGTAAGAGAAGGCTCTCAGGAGACCTACTACAGCCTGCTCAGTTCGTTCCTCGAACTCTGGGGCAAGCTCCAGAAGATGAACGGCCTCTCCGCCCTCATCTCGGTCATCGACATTTTCGAAGAGAACAACACGGCCTATGCCATCAGTGAATATGCCGAAGGCGCCCAGTCCCTGCGGGACTACCTGCTGGCCGCCAAAGAGGGTTACCTGCCCTGGAAAGAGGCCCGGGTCATGTTCATGCCCGTCCTGTCCACGCTGGCAACGCTCCACCAGAACGGCATCATCCACCGGGGCATCTCCCCCTCCACCCTTTACATCTACCCCGACCATAAAGTGCGCATCTCCGACTTCTCCATCCCGGAATGCCGCATGGTCAACGGCGGCCTCACGACCGAGGTGTTCCCGGGCTATACCCCCGTCGAACAGCTGGGCGTCCAGGCAGCCTCCGGCGCATGGACCGACATCTATTCCTTTGCCGCGGTCCTGTACCGTGTCCTCATCGGACGGGCGCCCATCGACGCCATGGTCCGCCTCGAGAACGACGAGATGATGATCCCGGCGAAGTTCGCCGATGCCCTGCCGAACCACGTGGTCGGCGCCCTCGTCAATGCCCTCCAGGTCCTGCCGGAAGACCGGACCCGGAACATGGACCGCTTCCGCGCCGAGCTCTCCGCCTCCCAGGTCGCCGAGTTCGCCTCCGAGTACGAGGAGGAGGAAAAGGCCCGCAAACGGCAGAAGATGTATGCGCCCCACCCCATCGGCAACAAAGACGACACCCAGGAGCTCAAGTTCAACCCGCTCCAGCAGCAGGCGCTGAACGACGGCTATGTCCGCACCCACCTCCACGAGGAGGAGGACGAGGAAGACGACCGCCCCCGCAGAGACCACACCGGCGGCACCGCGAAGACCATCCTCACCACCATCATGGTGGTCCTGCTCATCGCGGCCCTGCTGTTCGGCATCCTCTACGTTACGGTCCTGAAAGACCACTTCACGGTCGACCCCGGCGAGACGACGACGGTCACTCTGTCCGCGGACGTCAAGGTCGTGGAAGTCCCCGACCTCGTCGGCAAGTATTACGCCGCCATCGAGAATTCGCCCCGCTACTCCTCCTTCACCTTCACCGAGGTCGAAGCGTACAGTGACGAGGCCACCGGCAAGATCATCGCACAGAACATCGACGCCGGCACGAAAGTCTCCGAAGGCACGAACATCGAACTGACGGTCTCCAAGGGACCGGAGCAGATCACCATGCCCGACGTCACCGGCAGCACCTATGACGACGCCAACGCCCGGCTCACGGCCCTCGGCTTCAAGGTCAGCCGCTCCGACATCTCGAACGACGGCTCGCAGATCTCCGGCACCGTCAAGTCCGCGTCCCTCTCCGCAGGCTCGCAGCACCGGAAAGGCACGCTGGTCGTCCTGCAGGTCTGGGATGAACCCGTGACCCAGGCGACAGAGCCGACCACCGAGGACGACGTCACGGAACCCTCGTCCGAGGACTCGAACTTCTTCGGGACCCTCACGGGCGGCACCGACTGATCGTCTCATGACAAACCAAAAACCTCTCTGACTCCGGTCAGAGAGGTTTTCTTATTATTATTTAGATGGGTCAGCGGTCTTCGAAGGGCTTGTAGTCCCGGGCCGGACAGATATTCATGTAGGCCGGGCGGATGATCTTGCCCTTGTTGATGATCTCTTCCATGCGGTGGGCACTCCAGCCGGCGATCCTCGCGATGGCGAAGATGGGCGTGTAGAGTTCCAGCGGGAGACCGAGCATGCTGTAGGCAAAGCCGCTGTAGAAGTCGACGTTGGCGCAGACGCTCTTCTGGGTGTTGCGCTTCGCGGTGATGAGTCCGGGGCCGATGCGCTCGATGCGCTCGTAGAGTTCGAACTCGTCGGTGCGGCCCTTTTCCGCGGACAGTTCGCGGACGAACTGTTTGAGCATGCGGGCACGGGGGTCGGACTTCGTGTAGATGGCGTGGCCGAGGCCGTAGATGAGGCCGGCCTTGTCGAAGGCGTCACGGGCCAGGAGGCGGTTCAGGTAGGCGGCGATCTCGTCGTCGTCCTTCCAGTCTTTGACGACCGACTTCAGTTCCTCCATCTGTTTGACGACCTTGATGTTCGCGCCGCCGTGACGGGGGCCCTTCAGAGAGCCGAGGGACGCCGCGGTGGACGAGTAGGTGTCGGTGCCGGAGGACGTGACGACGTGGGTCGTGAAGGTCGAGTTGTTACCGCCGCCGTGCTCGGCGTGGAGCACGAGGGCCATGTCGAGGACCTTCGCTTCCAGCGGCGTGAACTGGCTGTCCATGCGGAGCATGTGCAGGATGTTCTCGGCCGTGGAGTACTCCTCGAGGGGCGGGTGGATGAAGAACGAGTCTCCGTCGTGGTAGTAACGGTAGGTCTGATATCCGTAAATGGACAGCTGCGGGAACAGCGCGATGAGCTCGAGGCACTGGCGCAGGACGTTTTCCGGAGAGCCGTCGTCCGAATGCTGATCGTAGGAATAAAGGGTCAGGACGCTGCGGGCGAGCGTGTTCATCATGTCCTTGCTGGGGGCCTTCATGATGATGTCGCGGACGAAATGGATGGGAAGCGTCCGGTAACCGGCCAGCAGTTCCTTGAAGTCGGCAAACTGCTCGTCGGTGGGAAGTTCCCCGAACAGGAGCAGGTAGATGACTTCTTCGAACGAGAAGTTGTTGTTTTTCGGGAAGCCGTTGATGAGGTCTTCCACGTTGTATCCGCGGTAGCGGAGGATGCCGTCGATCTCTGTGTCGACGCCGTCGATGACCTGGTGGCCCCAGACTTCGGAGATCTCCGTAAGGCCGGTCAGGACACCTTTACCGTCCCGGTCGCGAAGACCGCGCTTGACGTTGTACTTGGCATAGAGAGCCGGATCGATCTGACTGTTTTCCACAGACAGCTTCGCAAGTTCCTCTACCTGAGGCGGGATCGTGGAAAAATCTCTTGCGAAATCCATTGGCAGCCACTCCTTTCTATCAGATTATGCAAAGACCGGCAGGTCTTTTTTGCAAATTTCACAAAGTGCTTTGGCGATTTACCAAAAGATGGAAGGATATTTTATCATAATTAACTAAGATTATCAAGAGAAAGGGCGGGCATCCAAGTGGATGTCCGCCCGACAGTTCTTGCAATTATTCTTCGATCAGGTTGCAGATGATCTTCATCATGTCGATGTAGAAGTCCCGGTACTTGTCGGGGCGCTGGAACACGCCGAGGTAACCGAGGGAGTTGCCTTCCCAGATCGGCATCTGGTACCATTCACCGGGGTAGCAGTCGTTCACGGAGCGGTAAGCCCGGACGGCTTCGGTGGAGGGAGCCAGAGTGTTGTCGGTATTGATGAGACCGTCGTTCGGGTGCAGGACCGGGGTGGCCAGCGGAGCATCGGCCAGGTAGTTCTTGTAGGTGCCGATGAGGGCCGCGGTCGGAGCGACCGGAAGGCCGCCGTGCTTCAGGTCCGGGAGCGTGAGCTCGGGACGGTTCTCCTGCGCGCGCCGGTAGGACTTGGACGTGAACGGGTTCTCATATTTGCGGATCTTCCGCTCGGGGAGAAGCCGGCCGTAGTCGCGGGTGGCTTCTGCCGAATAGGCGAAGTAGTAGGTGTCGGGGTTAGGCTCGAGACGTTTGTTGAAGTCGGCCATGCCGTCGAGGCCCATCTCGTAGAAGAGGTTGCCGCGGGACTTCTGAAGGTATTCATCGATGTCTTCGTCGGTGAAGTAGTCGCCGGTCACCTTGTAGAAGAGACCGAGGATCTTTTTCGTGGTGCCGGGAGCCTTGTCTTCCAGAGCCTGGATGAGGGTCGTGCCGTCGTTGTTGCCGGCGAGGGTGACGACCGCGTGGACCGCCTTGCCGTTGCCGCCGGCGAAGAGCGGAGAGAGCTCTCCCCCTTCGGCCTGTTCTTTCTTCGAGCCGAATGCCATCAGGTACGCGAGCATACGGGCAACGGGTGCGCCGAATGCGTGGGCGATGAGTGTGACTTTCTTATATTTCCCGAATTCGTCGGTCGTTCCCCAACCCTCGACGAATCCGTCATAAGTCTTGCCGTAACGGGGGCTGCCGTTGCGTTTGGAATAGGCAGCACCGTAGTCGACCGTGCCGCCGGCGATCTGCGCATAGAGTTCACAGGTCCGTTCCCAGATGCCTGCAGCCGGAGTAAAGGTGGCAGTATAGCAGTCGAGGTCGAGGCTGCGGATCGTCTTCGCGACGCTGGCAGACATCGTGCCGAAATACGGAACTACCTTCGACAGTTTGACATCGTCTCCGTAGCCCAGGACGCCCGGGACCAGGATGACCGGATAGGAACTTTTTTTATCGATCATTTCATTTCCCTCCAGAGTACTTGTTGGCATAAATATTCACTAGAAATTTTACCATTTTACCGCGCGACGTGTCAAACTGTAATAGTGCATATTGATAAAAAAGAAAAAGTCGCTTATAATAAGTCGATTTCACGACCCGGAAAGGCGGTGAGGACATGAAGGTCTATCTCCATTCCCTCGGCTGCAAAGTAAACAAGTACGACACCGAGGCACTGGCGGAGCGGTTCCGCCGGGCGGGGTTCGTCCTGACCGAAGAGCCGGAGGGCGCCGACGTCTATGTCATCAACTCCTGCACCGTCACCGCGGTCGCCGACCAGAAGTCCCGCCAGGCCATCCGGAAATTCCGCCGCATGTCCCCCGACGCCTGTGTGGTCCTCAGCGGCTGCATGGTCCAGGCGTACCCGGACAAGGCGGCGTCTCTTGATGAGGCCGACATCGTCGCCGGCGTCAGAGACCAGGAGAAGATCATCGACTATGTGAACGAGTTCTTCGCCGAAAAGTCGCAGGAAAAAGTGCCCGAAAAAGTCCTCGACGTCCTCGCCCACGACCGGGACGAGACCTTCCAGAACGTGCCCATCGAGGAGTTCCTCGGACGGACCCGCGCGTTCATCAAGGTCCAGGACGGCTGCAACCGCCGCTGCTCCTACTGCATCATCCCGACGGCCCGGGGTCGGAGCCGCTCCCGCACCCTCGAAGACCTCGAGGCGGAGCTGACCCAGATCAAAGCGGCCGGCTACCGGGAGGTCGTCCTCGTCGGCATCAACTTCTGCTGCTACGGGCCGGACATCGGGAAACACTTCACCGACCCCATCGAACTCGCCTGCAGCATGGGCTTCGACCGGGTCCGCATCGGCTCCCTCGAATTCGACAACATCGGACCGGAGGCCATCGAGAAGCTGGCGTCCTTCCCGAACTTCTGTCCCCAGTTCCACATCTCGCTCCAGAGCGGCTCGGACAACACGCTGCGGCGCATGTACCGCAACTACGACACAAAGGCCTACAAAGCCCTCTGCGACAAACTGCGGGAGACCTTCCCCGACGGGACCATCACGACGGACATCATGGTGGGCTTCCCCTTCGAGACGGAAGAGGACTTCGAAGACTCCATGGCCTTTGCAAAGGAGATCGGCTTCGAGAAGATCCACGTCTTCCCCTACTCGCCCCGCACCGGGACGCCCGCTGCCGAGATGCAGCCGCAAATCGCCAAAGTGGTCAAGAAAGAGCGATGCCGCCGCATGATCGAAGCGGGCGATGCACTGCGCATGGCCTTCCTGGAACGGCAGACCGGCCGCGATGTAGAGGTCCTCTGCGAGACCTTCGAAGACGGTTTCGTCACCGGGTACACCATGAACTATACGCCCGTCCGCTTCCCCTCCGACCGGGACCGCCACAACGAACTGGTCACCGTCCGCATCACAGGGGCAGAAAAAGAGCAGGATGCCTGTGTCGGCACCCTGCTGTCAGAGTGAAAATTTTATAACATGACGATCTCGTCGGAGTACTCGGTCCCGCACGGCAGGATCCGGGGCGTCGCGAGGTTATAGAGATTCGTCGCCCGGCATTCCAGTTCAAAGGTGTGCCGGGCGTTTTCGTCGAGTCCGGCGATGGCGGCAGGTTTCGTGATGACCGGCAGGGTCGCCGTCTCCTTGGCTGCCTTCAGGATCTCGAGGCCCCGGTCGTTGAACCCGAGGACCCGGATGTAGGGCACCGCATCCCGGTCCTCCGGCAGGATGCCGAGGTACAGCGCCGTCACGATGCGGCGGATGCGGGAATGGGTGTAACGTTTCGTCTTGACGATATCGTAAAGCTCCTCGAGGGAGGTCGCGCTCTGAATGGCGTTGTAGATGCGGTTCTCGAGGCCTTCCGAGACGTCCGGCGCCTTGGCGATGTCTTCGGCGGAAAGCATGCGGAGACGGGACAGGATGGCCCGTTCGCTCTCCTCGACCCGGACCGGTGCTCTGCCGACGCCGACCATCCGTTTGAACTCGACTTCGGTGGTCGCCGGCATGAAGTCGAAGGCCCGTTCATCGCCCCGCTCCAGAAGGATGCGCAGCATGGACGCGCTGGCGAACTCGTCGGTGGCCGTCAGGCCGTCATGGCCGGTGCCGACCCGTTCCATCGGTTCCACCGCCATAGGATCCCCGAGGCGTTCCAGTTCCTTGAGATACTCGACGGCGAGAATGTTGTTGGGGCCTTCGAGCACATCGGCGATGTCGGCGCCGTAGACGCTGCGGACCGCATAGGCCCGGGCCGTCGGATAGCTGACGCCGCCGGAGAGCTCCGTTTTGATGAGCTCGTCGACCTTCGGGTCGCCGACTGCCTTCGCCGCCGCCTGCAGCAGCGCAAGGTCTTCACACTCCGCGCCGAAACTGAGGGCATCGACACAGCCGAGCCCGTTCAGGACGGAGACGCCGCCCCGGGCGAACACTTCTGCCGTGGCGACCGCGAAGGGGACCGGCAGTTCCACGACGAGGTCCACGCCGCCTTTGATGGCGGCGGCCGCGCGGGCGCGTTTGTCCATGATGGCCACACTGCCCCTCTGGACGAAATTGCCGCTCATCGCCGCAACGATGTGGGTGGCCCCGTTCTCCCGGCACCGGTCGACATGCGCCTTGTGACCGTTGTGGAAGGGATTGTATTCTGCTACGATGCCTGTGATTTTCATAAAATTGTGCCTCCTGTATGAGATTTCTTCCGGAAATCTCTCAATTCTTATTGTAAACGACGTGGAAAAACTTGGCAATTTGTTTTATAATAGTGCCCGCATTCTCAGCAGAAGAAGAATAATTGGAAACGTTTCAAAGGAGAAAAACCCATGAAGATCCTCGTCATCAACTCCGGCTCTTCGTCCCTGAAATATCAGCTCATCGATATGTCGAACGAAGAAGTCGTCGCCAAAGGCCTTTGTGAGCGAATCGCCATCGACGGCCACATCAAAGCCGAGACCAACACCGGCGTCAAGGTCGACTTCAACATCGTCCTGCCGAACCATACCGCAGCCTTCAACGAGGTCAAGAAGATCCTCACCAGCGGCGAGACCAAAGTCATCGACTCGCTGAATGAGATCTCCGCGATCGGCCACCGCATCGTCCAGGGCGGCATGTACTTCGCCGAGTCCCACCTCGTCACGAAAGACGTCGAGGACAAGATCGAAGAACTCATCGACCTCGCTCCCCTGCACAACGGCCCGAACCTCGACGGCATCCGTGCCGCGAAGAAGTCCTTCAGCCCGGACACGCCCCATGTCGTCGTCTTCGACAACGCGTTCCACACCACCATGCCGCCGAAGGCCTTCATGTACGCCATCCCCTATCGTTACTACGAGGAGTTCGGCGTCCGCCGCTACGGCTTCCACGGTATCTCCCACAACTACGTGTCGAACCGTCTCCAGGAACTCCATCCCGAGTTCAAAAAGGTCATCATCTGCCACCTCGGCAACGGTTCTTCCATCACCGCCATCAAGGACGGCAAGGTCATCGACACCTCCATGGGTCTGACCCCGCTCGACGGTTTCATCATGGGTTCCCGCTGCGGCGCCATCGACCCCTCCGTCGTCACCTATCTTCAGGAGAAGGACGACCTGACCGCCAAGCAGACCACCAACATGATGAACAAACAGGCCGGTTTCCTCGGTGTCTCCGGTGTCTCCTCCGACATGCGTGACGTCGAGATCGCAGCAGAGGAAGGCAACGAGCGCGCCCAGCTGGCCCTCGACATCTTCTACTATCAGGTCCCGAAACTCATCGCCTCCTACATCGTTGCCCTCCAGGGCCTCGACGCTCTGGTCTTCACCGCCGGCATCGGCGAGAACGGCTGCAACGTCCGTGAAGGCATCTGCCGCGAGCTCGAGTTCATGGGCATCAAGATGGACTACGAGAAGAACGACGGTGTCCGCGGCAAGGAAGTCCGCCTCGATGCCGAAGGTTCCAAGGCAGCCATCTTCATGATCCCCACCAACGAGGAACTGATGATCGCCCGCGAGACCAAGGCCATCATCGAAGCCGACTGAGTCTGGACCGCGAAACTTCTGACAACAGAAAAAGCCTCCCGTTTCGGGAGGCTTCTTTTTTTGGCGATTTACGTCAGGTGGCATCTCATCAGCTCTGGGGCGCGCCGCCGGCGGCGTTGTCGTCCTGCTTGTCGAACCCTTCGGTGCTCTCCTTCATGAAGAGGACCTTGATGGTCATGAAGATGAGCCGGATGTCGGTCCGGAGACTGTAGTTCTCGATGTAGAAGAGGTCGAGCTTCAGCTTGTCATAAGACGTCGTATTGTACTTGCCGTAGACCTGGGCATAGCCGGTGAGGCCGGCCTTGACCTTGAGACGGTAGGCGAACTCGGGGAACTCCTTCGTGTATTTCTCGACGTGCTCCGTCCGTTCCGGGCGGGGGCCGACGATGGACATGTCGCCTTTCAGGATATTGAAGATCTGGGGCATCTCGTCGAACCGGATGGCCCGGATGACCTTGCCGATGGGCGTGATCCGCTCGTCGTCGGAGACCGCGGGACGGGACTTTCCGTCCGCTTCCGCGTTCGGGATCATGGAGCGGAACTTGATGATGTCGAAGACTTTGCC
>JAFTZU010000155.1 GCA_017461005.1 Clostridia bacterium | reverse complement strand
GTTATTAACATTATACCTGAAGGTGGAGCCCATGGCTCCTTTTTTGTTTTTACACCATTATATGGACGTTACCATAAAATCCCAGGTCCGGGCCACCAAAAAAACCTACGCAATTTGCCAACAGAGAATTGCGTAGGTTAAATCTGCTCGATTGCCGTGAATATCGGCTTCTGACGACCTACGCAAATGAGGAAACCCAAGAATACGTAGGTCGTTTGCACCAAACCGCTGTTTTCCTGGCCAGCGAGAAAGCCGGAAGGGGTAAGGGGTTCGGGGAAAGGGGAAGGTGGCTTTCTCCTACGCTCTTCGACGCGAAGCTAGTGCTGTGCATGGCTTCCCCTTCCCCGGAATCTTACATCGACAAATTCTGAGTTGTAAAAGAAAGCCGGCCTCTCGGAGAGAAGCCGGTTTTGTGTGTGATTTGACTTACCAGTCGGTGTGGTTGATGTCTTCCATGTTGATGTGGAGGACACCGCGTTTCGCGTTCTTGACGACCGGGATCTCCGTTTCGTCTACATCGTCGATGTGCTTGCCCTTATACTTCTTCGTATCTTTGGCGATCTCATTGCTGAGGAGCAGGACCGCGATGATGTTCGGGATGGCCATGAGACCGTTCATGAGTTCGGAGAAGGACCAGACGAAGTTCAGCTCGACGAGCGCGCCGGCGACGACGCCGATGATCCAGAGCAGTTTGTAGAACACGATGACCTGCTCGCCGAACAGATAGACGACGCAGCGTTCCCCGTAGTAGTACCAGCCGAGGATGGTGGAGAAGGCAAAGGCGATGAGCCCCAGAATGAGGATCGGTGTGCCGATGTAGGGGATGGAACCGAAGGACTGGGCCGTCAGGTTCGCACCGTTGCCGCTGGAAGCGTCGATGTTCGGGTGACGGATGACGCAGGAGACCAGGACGAGACCGGTCATCAGACAGATGACGACGGTGTCCCAGAACGTGCCGGTCATGGAGACGAGAGCCTGACGCTTCGGGTTGCGGGTCTGGGCGGCAGATGCGACCAGAGGCGCGGAACCCATACCGGATTCGTTCGAGAACAGACCGCGGGCGGTACCGTAACGGGCAGCCATCATGATGGTGGAGCCGATGAACCCGCCGCCGGCTGCGCGGGCGGAAAATGCCGCGTTCAGGATCGTGGTGACGGTCTCGGCGAGATAAGCACGGTTCATGACAAGGATGGCAAGGCAGCCCGTGACATAGAACAGCGCCATGATGGGGACGAGCTTTTCCGCGACTCTCGTGATGCTGCGGATGCCGCCGACGATGACGAGGGCGACGAGCACGCCGAGGATGATGGCGATGAAGCCCGGTCGCAGTCTCGGGATGGCCATCGTGACATTGGTGACGATGGCGTTGGCCTGAACGGTACAGCCGATGCCGAAGGAGGCGATGATCGCGAGCAGGGCGAAAATGATGCCGAGCCATTTCATGTGGAGTCTGCGGTCGAGGGCGTACATCGCGCCGCCGATCATGTCTCCCTTTTCACCCTTCACACGGTACTTGACCGCGATGATGGTCTCAGAGTACTTGGTGGCCATGCCGAGAAGACCGGTGATCCACATCCAGAGGACGGCGCCGGGACCGCCGAGGGCGATGGCCGTGCCGACACCGACGATGTTGCCGGTACCGATGGTCGAAGACAGGGCCGTGGTCAGTGCGCCGAACTGGCTGACGTTACCGGTGGCGTCCGGGTCCGGGGTGACCGAAAGCTTGATGGCTTTGAAAACATCCTTCTGGATGAAGCCGGTCCGGATGGTCATGAAGATGTGCGTTCCGAACAGGATGATGATGAGGGGCCAGCCCCACAAAAAGTCCGAAACAGCAGTGACTGCGTTTACGATCATAGTATGCCGCCTTTCGTAAAGTTGTCGTTTCCATACACGAGCGTACAATGCCATTAGTTTACCATACTTT
>JAFTZU010000023.1 GCA_017461005.1 Clostridia bacterium | reverse complement strand
TCAGTTTACGCATATTTCATGCTCCTTTCACAGGGTGTTTTGCGCCATGTGTTTGGTTCATGGATCTATGCTTCTCTTGTCTTTTTTCATTTGGGTTACTGTCTGAAAACGCGGCCATCGTTTAACAAGTGAGAAGCTTTGATAAGTAGTGTTGTTTATTTTGCATAAATAATCGGGTCGCGTTTTGTGCAAAACACCATCTGATGGGCACGTAGTTTACCATCGTTCTCCGGCAGGGTCAATGTGAAATGTGCAAGAGCATTTGTTTGAAAAGTTGTTTGGTTTTTGACAGGTTCCCCAACAATCTGACACATTTGCGGCGATTGACCGACAAAATTTAAGTAAAAGTCCGCCCCAAATTGCCCGTTCGAGCTGACCTTTTTGGAGCTAAAACGCCAAAACGGAGCAGACAAATCGTATATCATCTATTACTATATAATGTAGTTAGCGGAGGCTAATTTAGCCATCTGTCAACGAAAATCCCCTCAGGAGAGTGAGAAACTATGTCAAAAGCTATGCCAACAAAATGGAGCGGGAAAGAGATCGGCGTCACCATCGGGTACGCGTTCCTCATCCTGCTTTGCTTCTTCGCCGGTGACTGCCTCGGCTTCCTCGGCCCGTTCTTCTGGGTCTACGGTGTCCCGATCGCACTGCTCATCGCCGGTATCCCTTACTTCTACATCGCCGCCAGAGAGCAGCGGTACGGCACCTTCACCATCGTCGGTGTCATCTTCCTGCTCTATGGCCTTCTGGGCGGCTCGCTCAGCAACCCGCCGTACCTCATCTGCACACTCATCGGCCTCATCTGCCCGGACCTCGTCCGTATGGCGATGGGCTACGACAGCTTCGTCGGAACGCTGGTCAGCTACCTCGTGTTCGCCATCGCCCGTGTCGGCGCGCAGATCAACGTCTGGGTCATGCCGGAGTGGTGCCACGGTCAGGCCATCGAGGAGATGGGCGAAGACTACGCCGACGCGCTCATCAACAACAACGCCGGCGCGCTGAAGTGCATCCTCTTCCTGGTCGCGGTCCTGGTTGCTGCAGCGCTGGGTGCGTATATCGCCAAAGCGGTCCTCCGCAAACCGCTCACGAAGTACGGCATGCTGAAAGGCGCAGCCCCTGTCGAAGCTCCGAAAGAAGCATAACCAAAAGCAACACGCGAAAGCGTTTGCCGCATAACACAAGAGGACCTGCTCCCGCGAGGGAACAGGTCCTTCTTCTATACTATTATAATATAGCGTTCTTTTTGTACTCGAGGGGCGATTCACCGAACATGCGCTTGAACGCCGCCGCAAACTTGGACTGGTTCTCGTACCCGACTTCGAGGGCGACGTCCAGGACGGACAGGGCCCGGTGCTCGGGACTGCGGAGCAGCTCCGCGGCCCGTGCCATGCGGGCGTTCCGCTGGTACTTTGCGACACTGCAGTCGTAGACACTCTGGAAGTAGCGCTTGAGACTCGACTCGCTGACGCCGAGTTTGACCGCCAGTTCCGGCAGGGTCCAGTCCCGGCGCAGGTCTTCCCGCAGAAGGCGTGCCGCCTGCTCCGCGACCCGCAGCTGTGTCGAGCGGAACGTCGGCCGGTGGGTGGCGGTGAAGGGGGAGGCGTCGAACTGGAGCATCTGGAGGAGTCGGAGCGTCTGTGCGCGCAGGACTGCCAGCGTTTCCGGGGAGAAAGACGGTGTTCCCGCGCCGAAGGGGTACATCGCCCACATGTCGGAGAGGAGAAGGCGAAACGCCTGCGGACAGGCGCCGATCTTCGTGCGGCCCCGGACATCGTACCGTTTCGTGAAAGCCTGAAAGTCAAGACCGAACCACTCCGGGATGTCTCTGTCAGCTCCGGTGCCAAGCGCTTTTTCCGCTACCACGGGGTCTATGAAGAACTCGAGCCCCTGGTAGTAGCCGTCCGGGTAAAAGTAGTCTTCCGTCGCGAACTGGCCGGAGAGGGAGAGATCCCCCTGCTTTTGCAACACATAATTGTCGTTGTCGAGGAGGGCTTTGCAGCTCCCGGTCACGGAGTAGTTGAGGAGCAGTACCCCGTCCTGAAGAGTTCCGTTCGGCCCGTCAATGTCTCCGTTCGGCCAGTGGAACGACCGGATGTCGATGAACATGAGGCCCACTCCGGGGAAGAGCCATACCGCATGGACGAATCCTTCCGCGTCATCTTCTTCGGTGGCGCGCATCAGGATGCTGCCGTCAGACAGCGGTTGTTGAAGCATGGTGTTTCCTCCCCTCGTTTTTCGTTTTTTATAGTATACCATAGAATCTTTTGGAGCGAAAAGAACGTTGTGGAGCGGGTCGCGCCTCCTCGGTCATGCTATACTGATGTCGTTAGCGTAAGGTAACTCTCAAAAGGAGGTGTGCTCTTTGGCACAAAAAGAACCATCTGCCTTCGGCTGGGTCCTGTCCCAGGCGGGGGAGTACAAACCGAAGTACGTGCTTAGTGTGGTCCTCGCCGTCTGCGGGGTCTTATGCTCGGTCGCACCGTACTTCTTCGTGGCACAGATCGTCCACGCCATGATGAGCGGGGTACAGGTCCTCTCGTACTATGCGGTACGGGCCGGACTCATCGCGCTCTTCTGGCTGCTTCGTGTCCTGTTCCACGCGCTGAGCACCGCAACGTCCCACAAAGCGACCTTCGCGGTCCTCGGTGAGATCCGTAAAAAAGCGACAGACAAACTGACCCGCATGCCGCTTGGCACGGTCCTCGATCGGACAGCGGGCGGCCTCAAAAACATCCTCGTTGAGCGCATCGACGCCATCGAGACGACGCTTGCCCACATCGTGCCGGAGATGACCGCGAATCTGCTGGTCCCGGTACTCATCCTCGGGTACATCTTTACGATCGACTGGTGGATGGGCTTCGCGTCTCTCATCACGATTCCCATCGGGCTTGCCTGTTACATCACGATGATGACGGGCAGCCAGGAATTCAGCGACCGCGCGATGCGGGCGACAAAAGAGCTCAACAACACCTCGGTCGAGTACATCGAGGGTATCCAGGTCATCAAGGTCTTCGGTAAAATGAAGTCCAGCTACGAGAAGTTCGTCCGGGACGCGAAGGAAGGCGCCGCTGCCTATGTGGACTGGATGCGCCACTACATTCTGCCGATGACCTTCGCACTGGTCATCATGCCGGCGACCATGGTCTCCATTCTGCCGATCGGCGGTCTGCTCGTGAAGCACGGGACCCTGACTCCGGCCGACTTCGTCACCATCATCATCCTGTCCGTGGGCCTCATCACACCGCTGGTCACGGCCATGAGCTACTCGGACGACATCCGCATGATGGGCTTCATCGTCGACGAAGTCCGCAGCATCATCGACGCGCCGGAGATGGTCCGACCCGAGGTGGGCGATGTACCGGAGCACAACGACCTCGCGTTGCGCGATGTTCGTTTCTCTTATCATGAAAATGAAGTCCTTCACGGTGTGTCGATGGACATTCCGGAAGGCTCCTATGTGGCACTGGTCGGACCTTCCGGCTCCGGCAAGTCGACCATTGCCAGGCTCATCGCTTCCTTGTGGGACGTGGACAGCGGCAGTATCTCTCTCGGCGGAAAGGATATCCGGGAGATCCCGCTGGATGCCTACTCGGACAGAGTGGCCTACGTGTCCCAGGAGAATTACCTCTTCAATATGACGGTACGGGAAAACATCCGCCTCGGTCGGGCGGATGCCTCCGATGAGGAAGTGGAAGAGGCGGCAAGACAGTCCGGCTGTCATGACTTCATCCTGGGGCTCGAAAACGGGTATGACACCGTCGTCGGCTCTTCCGGCGGGCATCTGTCTGGCGGAGAGCGGCAGCGGATCGCCATTGCCCGCGCCATGCTGAAGGCAGCTCCCATCGTCATCCTGGACGAGGCCACTGCCTACACCGACCCCGAAAACGAAGCGGTCATCCAGCGCTCCGTTGCGAAGCTGGTACAGGGCAAGACGCTCATCGTCATCGCCCACCGGCTGTCCACCGTCGCGGATGCAGACTGTCTCTACCTGATCAAAGACGGTGTCGTCGACGCGTCCGGCACCCACGCGGAACTGCTGGCGTCGAGCGACCTGTACCGTTCCATGTGGGAGGCGCACATCGCCGCCAGAGACGCGGACCGTGCAACTGCCCCGGATACGGAAAACCCGAAGGGAGGTGTGGTCCATGCTTGAGATCTATCGCAAATTCCTTGCGTTCTGCGGAGAAGAGAACCGGAAAAAGTTCCAGCGGTCCATTTTGCTGGGGTTGTTCCAGGCCATCTTTGACGCTCTGAAGATCCCTGCCATTGCGGTCATGGTCCGCGCGCTCCTGAACGGATCTGTTACCACAAAAGATATCCTCCTGTCCCTTGGCATCATGCTGGTGTCCATCGCCGGCGCCGGCCTCATCAAGTCGAAGTCGTCGATGTTGCAGACGGAAGGTGGCTACAACGCGTGTGCCGAAAAGCGCATCGAGATCGCCGAGCATATGCGCTATCTGCCCATGGGCTATTTCAACCAGAAAAGTCTCGGCCAGATCACATCCGTCACGACGAACGTCATGGGGAATCTCGAAAACGTGGCCACCCGTGTGGTCATGATGGTGGCGGAGGGTCTTCTGACGACCTTTGTCATCCTGGTCATGCTTGCGTTCTTCGACTGGCGCATCGCCCTCGTCCTGCTCTGCGGGTTCCTGCTGTATCTGGTGGCGAACAACGCGCTGCAGAAGGCCTCCGGCCGGCTTTCTTCCCGGAAGCTCGACGCAGATGAGAAACTTGTGGAAAAAGTCGTGGAATATCTTCGCGGCATGGCCGAAGTCAAGGCATACCATCTTGTCGGCGCCAAGAGCCGGGAGCTGAACGACGCCATTTCCGAAAACGTCAAAGCAAACACGGACATGGAAATGACCCTCGTGCCACGGATGGCGGTGCAGAGCGCCATCGCCAAACTCACCGGCGTCGCCATGGTGTTCTTCTCCTGCCTGTTCTTCGTGCAGGGGACCATGGAGCCCCTCGTGGCGGTCGTTATGGTCATCTCGGCCTTCATCGTCTACGCGAGCCTCGAGTCCGCCGGCAACTACTCCGCGCTGCTCCGGACGGTGGATATGAGCGTCGATCGGGCCGGTGAGATCCTCGCCATTCCCCAGATCGACCTCTCCGGCGATGTACGCACTCCGGCTTCCAGGAACCTGTCCGCTGAGGACATCACCTTCAAATATGAGGAGAAACAGGTCATCGACGGCGTGTCCCTGACCATTCCGGAGAAGTCCACCATCGCGCTTGTCGGCCCCTCCGGCGGCGGCAAGACGACCCTTGTCAACCTGCTGGCCCGGTTCTGGGATGTGGACTCCGGCACGGTCCGCCTCGACGGCGTGGACGTCAGGGACTACGACATGGACTCCCTCATGGAAAACTTCAGCTTCGTGTTCCAGAACGTCTACCTGTTCAAGGATACGGTCGCGAACAACATCCGCTTCGGCCACCCGGAAGCGCCGATGGAAGAGGTCATCGCCGCGGCAAAGAAAGCCTGTTGTCACGACTTCATCATGGCCCTTCCCGACGGGTATGACACCGTCATCGGCTCCGGCGGCGCGTCCCTGTCCGGCGGCGAGCGGCAGCGCATCTCCATTGCCCGGGCCATCATGAAGGACGCCCCGGTCATCATCCTCGATGAAGCGACGGCCAACGTGGACCCGGAGAACGAGAAAGACCTGATGGATGCCATCGAGGCCCTGACTGCGGAAAAGACGGTCATCATGATCGCCCACCGGCTGAAGACGGTGGAACAGGCCGACTGCATCTATGTCGTCGACCACGGGCGCATCGTCGCGTCCGGCACCCACGAGGAACTCCTCGCGAAACCAGGCATCTACCAAAACTTCATTGCAGCCCGCCGTGAGGCGGTCGGCTGGAAACTGTGACCGGACCGCGCGATTACACACAATAAAACGAGGACCTGCTCCCGCAAGGGAACAGGTCCTTTTCTGTAAGGCGATGTATGGTTATTCTTCCGGCGTATCGCGACCGTCTTCGATGACGTCGGCGATGGAATCCTGCGCTTCGTCGGCTGCGGCTTTCGCTTTGGCCTTGCGCTCTTTGAGTTTTTGGAGCTTCTCGGTGTTCACCTTGATGGGTTCACCCCGGGCAGCTTTCGGTGGGTTCAGTGCCCACTTGTCCGGTGTCACCTGGCGCTCGGCGAGGCGGTTGTACACGAACTCGCGGAACAGCGCGTAGAGGACGGAGCACAGGGGCACGAAGATGAGCATGCCGGCAACGCCCAGCAGCTCGCCACCGACGGTGATGGCGAAGAGGACCCAGATACCCGGCAGGCCGACGGAGGAACCGACGACGTGGGGGTAGATGAGCTTGCCTTCGATCTGCTGCAGAACAAGGAACATGCCCATGAAGATGAGGGCCAGTTTCGGGCTCACCGTGAGGATGAGCAGGGTGGAAATACCGCCGCCAAGGAAGGCACCGAAGATGGGGATCAAAGCGGTGATGGCGATGAGCACCGCACACAGGATGGCATACGGCATGCGGAAAATGGTCATCGTGATGAAGAACATGAGGCCGAGGATACAGGCTTCGAGCACCTGACCGCGGATGAAGTTCGAGAAGGTCTTGTAGGACAGGCTGAAGACCTTGAGGATGCGTTCATTGACATGGTCCGGGAACAGCGCGTAAAGCACTTTCTTGCCCTGGACGGCCAGTGCTTCCTTGCGGAACAGCACATAGACCGAGAACGCGAAGCCGATGAAGAACGTGGCTACGCCAGACACGACGCTGGACACGACCCCGACGCCGGAGTTTAAGAGCTGGCTGCCGGACTTCTGGACCCAGTCCATCGCCTTTTCGACGAGGGACTTGTAGCTGACGTCCACTTTGGCGATGAGGCTCTCCGTCTGCGGGAACTTCTGGATGAGCCAGGCCTGAATGTCGGAGAGACTGCCGATGTTCTGGACGTTGGCGGCGACATGCTTCGCGGTGTCGACGATCTGCGGGATGACGATGAACATGGCACCCGCGATGACCGCGAGGATGAGCACCAGCGTGATGAACCAGGCAAGGATCCGCTTGCCTTTGAAGGGCTTCTTCCCGAGGAACTTGTTCTCGATCTGCACCATCGGCACGTTCACGACGAACGCGAAGCTCGCGCCGAAGACGAAGGGGAAGATGATGTCCCAGAACTTCTTGAGATATACAAAGACCACGCCGATCTTCTGGAAGAAGACGAGCATGAGGATGATGGCGAGGGCGATGAGCAGGATCTTTTTGATATTGTCCCGACTCAGCCAGTCCATCTCCACCCGTTCTTCCCGGGTCTTCTTATCTTCATTCATATGTCGGAAACTCCTTTCGGAATGGACTTTCTTGAAAGCAAATATATTATATACCTACCTCAGGCGATGCACCAGCCCTTTCTCGCAAGGATGGCTTCGATCTCGACGTCGGTGTGGTTGACCGCGATGACGTTGTTCTCCAGGCGGTCATAGCAGATGTAGATGTAGTCGACGCTGATGTTCATGTAGTCGATGTCCGCGAGGAGTTTGTCGAGCCCGCCGACTTTGTCGTCGATAACGACCCCGATGACGTCGGTCAGCTGGCAGAGGTAACCGGCTGCGGTCAGGGCATCGATCGCCACGTCCGGCTGGTCGACGATCATGCGGATGGTGCCGAACTCGGCGCTGTCATTCGTGACGAGCGCACGGATGTCGACACCGGCGTCGGCGAGTGCGTGGGTGAGGCGATACATCGCCCCTTTTTTATTGGCTGTGTAGACGGAAACCTGTTTCATGTTCGTTCCTCCTGTGTAAGGGTTTGAAAAAAGTATAACCCCCGCGGCAGGGTGGGAAAAGCGAGGATTTTCTTTACACGAGAAAACCCCGCCCGGCGGTGCCGGAGCGGGGTCAAGAGAGTTCACAGATTTTTTCTAATATCTAACAGCGTGTTGCTTTGAGCTTCATAAACCAACCAGTAATCACCTTGTTCCAGTTCTTCCACTCCCAGATAAGATTCAATTGTATTTCTCTTTGGCGAAAATTCCAATCTATTTCCAGCCTCGTCCACAAAATCCATTTCAATCCAATCAGATGCAAGTTCTTCATTAACCGCTACCAGATATGTTTTGGTTTCGACGATTACAGGATGATTTACAATCTTGATATAATGGATTCCTCGAGACGTAGAGAACATGATAATAAGAAGTCCCAACAAAAGGATGAGAGCCCGCTCTCTTTTCGTGTCTGCATTAATTCCAAATAGTATCATTGCAATTAATGCTATGCCTGCAAGAGAAAAAGGAAAGATCGAATCGTTTAGAATGGAACTCAAGGTTGAATACTGAGAATCTTTTTCTGCATATGTATTCGTTATTATTTTTTCAGTGGATGAACTAGCTGAAGCGTTTTCTTTTTTGACAACAATAATAATATCCTCGTTGCATTCATACGTTATTGAGTATTGGTTTTCGGGCAATAGCTCCTCCTTCATAATAGTCTTTTGACTTACAAAATAGGGAAATCGGAGTAGCTTTTTTTCGCCGTTTTCACTAACAAACAGATATTTTTTTGAAAATGAGAGTCGCTCAATACTCTCTCCTTGATATGTAACTTTTTCGGTCGTTAATTTTGGTGAATTCGCAATAACACAATAGCGGATACCTACAGCCAAACATAAAACCGATGCCGACGCAATGATAATAAGCCCAGGCATACTGAATACTTTTTTTCGAAAACCAATTATCGATGCCAAAGCGAACAAAAAAGATAGAATCAGCAGGCACAAAGGAAACACCCATAGCATGGGCCATTCAAAACAAGCAATCATTGTTTTCACCATAACTTAATCGTATTATTCAATCTACCATCCGTTGCCACATCAAGCCATCGTCTCTTTGTCGATGGATGCTGCTTTGGTGGTATCAACAATGTCCCTTGTGTAGCCGGACATCATGGCAGAAACTTCCAGGCGATTTTTCATCATGGAAGTCTGGCAAAGGAGCTCCACCAAAGCACCAATAACCAAAACGGCCGCCAGGATGACAGCGATGACTTTTTTCCAAAGCTTGGTTTCACGAGCGCCTTCGTACTGATACGCTAACGTTTCATTTTCCTCCATAAAACCAGTTACAAAAAGCTTTTTTGCCGTCTTACAAAAGAAACATTCAAACCGGGAACCCCGTGGTCCATTCACAATTCATTTACAATTTAACTTCATTTTCGCACCTTTTTGCTGGTTTTTCAAGGAAGAGCTCTTGATAAGTGAAACTTTGTGCGTTTCAAACAAAGTTCTATTTCGTCGTTTGTACAAGCTGCACCATCAAATAGAACATGTGCCTCTGTATGGCTATTCTTGATTTGATGATAACCTCCTTTTCACATGCCAGAGGGCCGCTGATTCCCGAATTATGCAGATATCATATGCACTGGGAAACCGATCCTCACTGATAGTATTGTGAATCAATCATTGCGCATAAAAGAAATATGGTTCTTTATTTGTGTGTGACCTCTAATTCCAAAAGACCAGCTTGCCAAAAAGAGTAACCTGTGAGAGAATAAAAATAAATCGTGAACAAATAATCTGTCCTCGACAATTACGTACTTCTACCTGACGAACCAGATGGGGGACGTCATTGGAATCACCGACAGCGCAGGTTCCCTTATTGCTACCTACACCTGCGGTGCCTGGGGCGAAGTGCTGGCAACAACACCTGCCACAGCCGGCAATGCCTCCCAACTCGCCATCGCCAATGCGAACCCACTGCGGTATAGAGGGTATTACTTGGATCAGGAGACGGGTTATTATTACTTGCAGAGTAGATATTATAATCCTATATCAACTAGATTTATTAATGCAGACAAAGGCGAAATTGCGAGCATTTCAAAAGACTATGTTTCTGGCAACAATCTATTTGTCTACTGCAACAATGGCTCTGTCAATTCGTCGGATC
>JAFTZU010000154.1 GCA_017461005.1 Clostridia bacterium | reverse complement strand
GGGCAGATGATGAACGGGACCAGCGCGTTGATCCAGCCTCCGAAAGAGGAAGCCTTCGTGTTGCTGAAGGACTTGAACGCGCCGATGGGACTCTTCCCTGTCATACGACCGATGGCCGTTTCGGACATGAGCAGAGCATAACCGAAGGTGAAGACCAGGAGCAGGTAGATGACCAGGAAGATACCGCCGCCGTACTTGGCGCAGAGGTACGGGAACCGCCAGATGTTACCGAGGCCGACCGCAGAGGCCGCCGCAGCCATGACGTAACCCATCTTGCCGGTGAAACCGTTGCTCTTGGTCTCAGGCGATTTGTTGGATGAAGCCATAGATTCTCTCTCCTAATTCTCAAAAGTTGTTTTTAATAATATCTATTTTTGTAAAAATTATCAATACCTATTTCCTCAATACTGTGAGTAAGTGGACAGGAAGTCGGCGAGTCGTTCAGTTGCTTTGCCGAGCGTACGTCTGTCCGGCAGGTACACGATGCGGAAGTGGTCAGGTTTGTCCCAGTTCATCGCCGTGCCCTGCAGCATGAGGACTTTCTGCTGTTTCAGGAAATCGAGGACCATCTGTTCGTCGTCCTTGATGTGGATCTTGTTGAGGTCGATCTTCGGGAAGATGTAGAACGCGGCATCCGGTTTGACTGCGCTGAGGCCCGGGATGTCGTTGATCGCCTTGTAGATGAACTCTCTCTGCTCGTAGATGCGTCCGCCGGGCAGCAGCAGTTCATCGGCACTCTGGTAGCCGCCGAGGGCTGTCTGGATGACGGACTGGCCGGGCACGTTGGAGCACAGACGCATGGAGGACAGCAGGTTCAGGCCGGTGATGAAGCCCTGCGCGTTCCTCTTGTTACCGGACAGGACCATCCAGCCGACGCGATAGCCGGCGATGCGGTGGGACTTGGACAGACCGTTGAAGGTGACACACATGCGGTCCGGCATCAGAGAGGCGATGGACACGTGCTTCTTCCCGTCCATGACGAGACGGTCGTAGATCTCATCGGCAAAGACCATGAGGTCGAACTCTCTGGCGATGTCGGCGATCTGCTTCAGGACCTCTTCCGGGTACAGAGAACCGGTCGGGTTGTTCGGGTTGATGATGACGATGCCGGTGGTGTTCGGTGTGATCTTCTTGCGGATGTCGTTGATGTCCGGGTACCAGTTCTGCTGTTCATCGCAGCGGTAATGGACCGGGTTACCGCCCGCCAGTTTGATGGAGGCGGTCCACAGCGGGTAGTCCGGCATCGGGAGCAGGATCTCATCGCCGTTGTTGACGAAGCCCTGCATCGCCATAGTGATCAGCTCAGAAGCACCGTTACCGGTATAGATGTCTTCCATGGTGACGTTCGGGATCTTCTTGAGCTGGCAGTACTGCATGATGGCTTTCCGCGCGGAGAACAGGCCCTTGGAGTCCGAGTAGCCTTCGGTGTCTCGCAGGTTGTAGATCATGTCGACGACGATCTCGTCGGGCGCGTCGTACTTGAACGGTTTCGGGTTGCCGATGTTCAGCTTGATGATATCGACACCGTTGTCCCGCATGCGGTTGGCCTCATCGAGGACCGGGCCGCGCACGTCATAACACACACCATCGAGTTTCAAAGACTTGTCGAACTGTCTCATAGCTTTCTTCTCCTCTTTCTTCGGCGATGTACCGACCGGTTCTTCCGGCTCGTCTTCCCCGAAGATCCAATCTACAGTGATATTGAATTCTTCTGCGATACGCGCAGCAGTTTTCTTGGACGGAACGTTACGACCATTGACGTACTGGGAAACAGAACCCTTCGTCAAACCGGTACGGTCAGCAAACACCTGCTGACTGCCCTGGCACTCGCGGTCGATCAACTCCTGGATACGCTCAGTAACACTAGCCACTGCAAGCCCTCCTTTAAACATATTACATACACTATACTCTTAAACTTTAAACTTATCAAGGGAATTTTAAACTTTTAGAGCCTAAAAAGTTTAAAGTTTAACTTTTGAGGCGTTGTTGGCCGTTTTGCCGGTTCCACCTTTAAAACGAGGCAAGGGGAGCAAAACAGTTGGTTCGACAGGGGCTTGGGGGAAGCAGCGATGTAAGATCGCTGCGCGTGGTTCGGGATGGCAAGCCACCTGGCGGACCCTGTTTTGCGGAACCCGATCAAAGAACCGGCAAAGCGGCCGAAAAAACAAGGGACCCCGCGAGGGGTCCCCTACTTTCGTATGAAGTTTACAGGGTGCCGAAGATGCGGTCGCCGGCGTCGCCGAGGCCGGGAACGATGTAGGCGTTCTCGTTGAGCTTCTCGTCGAGGGCGGCGCAGATGATGTCGACGTCCGGGTGTGCGGTCTGCAGCGCCTGCAGGCCTTCCGGGGCGGCGACGATGCCGAGGAAGCGGATGCTCTTCGGGTTGTACTGCTTGATCTGGTTGATGGCGTCTACCGCGGAGCCGCCGGTGGCGAGCATCGGGTCGAGAACGAAGACGTCTCTCTCTTCGATGTCCTGCGGGAGCTTACAGTAGTACGGGACCGGCTCATGGGTCTTCGGGTCGCGGAACATGCCGATGTGGCCGACCTTTGCGGAGGGGACGAGCTTCAGGATGCCGTCGACCATGCCAAGGCCTGCGCGAAGGATGGGAACGATGGCCATCTTACGGCCGGCGAGTTCGTTGGCGTGGCAGGGGCCGATGGGCGTCTCGATGAGTTTCGGCTGGAGCGGCAGGTCTCTCGTGGCTTCGTAGCACTCGAGCATGGCGAGCTCGGCGATCAGCTGGCGGAACTCGTTCGTACCGGTGTTCTTGTCTCTCAGGATGGAGAGTTTATGCTGGATGAGCGGATGGTTGGTGATCGTAACAGTACCCATAATCAGGCCTCCATAAATTCAGTAAAGTGCTTTCTCGTCTATTATACTCTCAAAACTCAGTCATTCTCAAGTGCCATGACTTTGTCGATGCGGCGCTGATGGCGTCCGCCCTCGAATTCGTTGTCGAGGAACGCGTCGACGAGCTCGATAGCCAGGCCGGGGCCGACGACACGACCGCCGAAGCAGAGAACGTTGGCGTCATTGTGGAGACGGGTGAACTTCGCGCTGAAGGTGTCGGAGCAGCAGGCTGCCCGGATGCCTTTGACTTTGTTGGCCGCCATGGACATGCCGATGCCGGTGCCGCAGATGAGGAACGCTCTCTCGGCCTCCCCCGCCACGACAGCGTCACAGACGACTTTCGCGACGTCGGAATAGTCGATGGACTCGGGGCTGTAGCAGCCGTAGTCCTTGTACTCGACACCTCTCTCTTCGAGATGCTTCAGGACCTCCTGTTTCAATTCATATCCGCCATGGTCACAACCGATTGCGATCATACTTCCTGCTCCTTCCTTTTTTTCAACTCCCGTTCCGCCTGAGGGGCTCTCAAGTAGACGGGTAAAATATCATCTGAACCGACCGGCTCTTCCCCGGCCTTGAGTTTTGCCTCTGCGCATGCGGCCACGGCCACGGCGATCTGGTACCGGAGCTGTTCCGGCGCCAGGGTGGCGTCCAGTGTGGTCTCTGCGGCGGCGTCATAGCACAGAGAGGCTCCATCGCCCACGAACAGGACCGGAAGGCCAAAGCCTTCGAGGGCCTCCAGAAGTTCCGGAATGGGGATGGCTTTGTCCTCCATGAGGCGATGTACCTCTTCCCCTTCCCAGCGGAATGCCGCGGTGTACACCTGGTTGCGCCGGGCGTCCATCGCCGGACAGACCACATAGTCCTCCGACCCGGGAAGCCCGGCCACGTTGTACGCCATGGACTCCAGCGTGGAGACCGGCACACAGTTCTTCTCGTCGGAGAAGACGAGCCCTTTCAGCGCTGCCACGCCGATGCGCACGCCGGTAAAGGAACCGGGGCCCGCGTTGATGGCGTAGTAGTCGATGCCGTCGAGGCTCAGCTGCGCGTTCTTCAAGGCGCTGTCCACCATCGGCACCAGCGTCTGGCTGTGGGTGAGCCCCGTGTTCGTGTACGCGGAACTCAGGACTTTGCCGTCCTCCAGAATGGCCACACTGGCGGGTTTCGCCGTGCAGTCAACTGCTAAGATCTTCATGGATGGTTGCTCCTGTCACCTGGATGATGCGGTCGTTCTCCGAGTCGCCCCGGAAGAACTCGACGCGTACGGCGTCCTCCGGCAGAGCGTTTTCGATGTTCTCGCTCCACTCGACGGCCAGCACACATCCCTGGTCGATGTAGTCGTAAAACCCCGTGGAGTCCAGCTCGTCCCAGGTCGAGATGCGGTACATGTCGAAATGCACCAGCGGCGGCTCTCCGCCGTACTCGTGGACGAGAGCGAAGGTCGGGCTGCTGACGTGTTCCGTACACTGAAGGCCCTTTGCGAGCCCCCGGGTGAAGACGGTCTTGCCGCTTCCCATATCGCCAAAAAAGGCAACCACCATGCCGGGCTTCAGTTCTGCCGCCAGTGCCGTGCCGAGCCGCTCGGTCTCACTGGGCGATGTACTGATGTATTCCCGCACGTCAGTCGCCTCCTTTTCCGGTCTCCCGGTTTCTTCCGCAAACATTCTATCGGTAATCTTGAAAAAATGCAATACTGCTCTTATAATGAATCTATTGTATTTGAAGAAAACCCCTCTGAGGTGTATATATGGGAAACATCAAAGACTATTTGGTCTACTTCTGGAAGGGCACGGACAAGCTCCTCCTCTTCCTCTGCCTGCTGGCGTCCTCTGCCGGTGTCCTGATGGTCACCAGCGCCACCTGGCACACAATGAAGGAAGGAGCACTCCTTCCCCGAGACTCCATCGCCATGATCGCCGCCGTTCTCATCGGTCTCACCATCGCGATGGTCATCTCACTCATCGACATCGACATCTTCTCGAAGAGCTGGTACATATGGGGTGCCCTGGGCATCATACTCATGGTCATCGTTCTATTGTTCGGTGAAGCCCCCTCCAACCGAGCCGACGCCCGGACCTGGATCAACCTCGGGTTCTTCCTCTTCCAGCCGTCAGAGCTCGTCAAGATCTTCTTTGTCACCACCTTCGCCACCCATCTCGACGCCGTTCGCGATGAACTGAACCGTGTCAGGAACGTCGGCCTGCTCGTCCTGCACGCCCTCATCCCCTTCGTCCTCGTCGCCATCTCCGGCGATGACGGTTCCGCCCTGGTCTTCCTGTTCATCGCCTTTGCCATGCTGTTCATCGCGGGCATCAAATGGCAGTACATCGTCGGTGTGTTCGCCCTCGCGGCCGCCGCCGTCCCGCTGCTCTGGTTCCAGCTGAGCGATTTCCAGAAACAGCGGTTCATCGTCATCGTGGACCCGGAGAAGTACCCGGCCACCGCCTACCAGCAGAACCTGGGACTCCAGGCCCTCAGCAACGGCGGGTTCCTCGGGAAAGGCCTCTTCAAAGGCCCTTACACCCAGTCCGGCGCCGTCCCCGTCAGCGAGTCTGACATGATCTTCACGGTCATCGGCGAAGAGCTCGGCATCCTCGGATGCATCGTCGCCATCGCCCTCATCGGCGCGGTCATCTTCCGCATCATCCGCGACGCCAAGACCGCCATCGTCGGTCCCGCACAGTATATCGGCTTCGGCATCGCTTCCATGATCGCCGTCCAGACCTTCATCAACATCGCGATGTGCCTGCGCATCGGCCCCGTCATCGGTATCACGCTGCCGTTCTTCAGCGCCGGTGGTTCCGCGAACCTGTCGCTCTACATCGGTCTCGGACTCATCTTCAGCATTTACCGTTCGGTCTACAGCCAGCTGCAGGAGACGAACTTCCGCCTGATCGGCGTCCGCTCTCCCTTCGACGACACGTTCCACGACAACGCGTCCTACAAGAACCACACGAAGGACCGTTCCTCGAACAGCGGTTCCAAACGTGAGATCGAGCCCACCCGCGGCCGCCTCGGCAACGACGGGCTCTCCAAACGGGAAGCGAAGAAGCTCCAGAAAGAACGGGAAGCAGCGAAAAAGGCTGCCCAGAAGGAAGCGGAACGCGTCCAGAAGGCCCGCCAGAAAGCACAGAAGAAAGCCGCGAAAAAGAAGAAGAAGGCGCAGCCGGCTCAGACAGACCGCTCCACCCACAGCGCCACTTACAACAAGAAACACAACAAAGACTAGGGCATAACGCTGCTCCGCCCCTCGTTACAAGGTCCGTTCCTCGCGAGAGGTAAGATTCTATCGCCTCCCGGCGAGCGCTCCGGTACGATTGTAACTAGTGACGGACATCGTGATGCCACATGGACAAACAAACAGCCTCCAGGGTTTCCTGGAGGCTTTTCTTACTTTTTGATCTCTTTCTCGACGTCGAAGTCGCGGCCGAAGATGGGGTCGAGGTCGTCCATCGGGACCGGCACATGTTCCGTAAGATAATATTCGATTTTGCTGATCTCACCGGAGGTGGGCACATGGTCCGTGCCGTATGGGACGAGGACTTTATCGCCCTTGCGGAGCGAATTGT
>JAFTZU010000153.1 GCA_017461005.1 Clostridia bacterium | reverse complement strand
CGGGCTTCCTGGACGACGGTGTCGTTCAGATAGGCCGGTGCGAGGAATGTGAGGTGGTCGACGCAGACCGTGGTGACGTTGGCTTTGGCGAATCGCCGGGCGGCCACTGCGCCGATGACGTCGATCCAGGCCATCAACTTTCCGCCGAACAGACGTGGTTTTTCATAACCGTTGCAGTCCTCCGGCATGACGATGTGAACTGCGCTTGTGACTTCGTTCATGTGTACTCTCCATTTATTCTCCGGTGAAAACCGGGGTTCAGGCCAGCTTGGCGGCTCCATTGGTGACGACATACGTCTTGCCATTGTACTTTACTTTACCGCTGTAATTGAAGTTGACTTTACCATTCTCAATGAACCAGATGCCAAGTCCGTTTTTCGCGATGCCGTTGAACGAGAAGTCCACCTTGGAGTCCTTGACCTTCCACCAGCCGTTGGAGTTCTGGTAGACGCCGTGCTCCTTGAATGTGACTTTGCCGTCGGTGGTCTTCCACCAGCCGGAAGCGTTCTGGTAAATGCTGTTTGCGCTGAAGTCGACTTTGCCGTTCTCCACGCGCCACCAGCCAAACTCGTTCTGGTACACGCCGTTGGCCTGGAAGTTGACTGCACCGTTCTCGATGCGCCACCAGCCGAAGCCGTTTTGCTTGATGCCGGTGTAGTTGAACTGGACGATGCCATCCTTGAAGTACCACCAGCCGAGTTCATTGTTCGTGACACCCTCGTAGGTCTTGTTCACGACGCCCTTCTCGACACGCCACCAGGCGCGCTGCGGGACGATGTGGTTCAGGTTGTCATAGACATCCACAGACATGTTCGCGGCACCAGTATAGTCCCGGGCCACAACACCATTCCGAATGTAGTAGACCGTTTGTTTCTCGTCTTCTGAGAAGGAGTCGTTATAATTCAGGTCAACGCGCCCATGGTCGATCATGACATTACTACCATGATATGCAGAACGTTCCAGGCCATAGGCATTCAGCTGGACCTCACCATTTTTGACGTACCACCAGTCTTCTGTATCACCAATTCGGCCGTAAACAGTGCCGGTATAAGAGCGGTCAGCATTGTATACCCAGTTTGTAGGATAGACCTGAGTGAAGACATCTGATGTGGTCGTTGTTTCTGTATTATTCTCTTCCGAAGCAGTGGTCACAGTTATGACGCCGACCTTGCCGAGCTTCGAAGAGCCATTGGTCATGTTGTTGACCATGACGCCCTTGAACTTCTTATTGACGGAGCCCAGGTTTGTGCCAATGGTGGACTCGAGACGCCAGTGATTGCCACCGTCGCCCTTTCCATCGCCAACGAATTTATCTGCAAGCGAGCGGTTGATACCCAGAGACTCCAGATAGTCGATGACTTCATTCCGTCCGGCGAACTCACCGAGGTAGATCCAGCAATGGCCGGAGCTCTCCCCTGCGGCCGGCTGTGCCACGACGAGGGAGCCGGGTTCAATGGTGTCCCAACCTGAGTTAGACGTATAGTAATACGGACGAGAGCCGTTCGTGCGTCCCCAGTAGACGACCGTGGGCCGTACCCGCTGGCCATTGATGTGGAACCAGCCGTCATACGGAGTGCCGTCTTTGTGGAACCAGGAAAAAGTGGAAAGCGGCACCGGATGGTTGTTCTCGTACCCTTCCGTCGAGACGCCAAGGTCCGTCAAGGCGTTGTAGAACAGTCCGGAACAGTCCAGACCTTTGGTACGTATATCGCCCATGGACATCGGGTAAAAACGCAGGTTTTCGCCGTACGCGTTCTTGTACCCCTTCTCCCCGAGCTTGTACGGGACGCCAAGGTACTTGGCCGCTGTGGCGATGAACGTATCAGCATTCAGATACTTCCCAGTATCCTCGGCTGCCGCTCTCGTGCCGGCGGAGCACGGCATAAAAAGAGACCCCAGAAGGACCAGCATCAGCCCAAAGGCAGCCAGTCTCTTACGGAGCCCTGCAATGTTCAACGTGTTTTGCATTGGTGGCTCTCACTCTCTGATGTGGAATTGTTTGTTGTGTTTGTGTTTGT
>JAFTZU010000152.1 GCA_017461005.1 Clostridia bacterium | reverse complement strand
TAGAGTAGTTTATCTTTGAACTCGTCTTCGTTAACTTCGTAATACAACATGCCTTCGATGATTTTATCTTCGATTGCCTGTTTATCATAATTCAGGTTGGCCGCGCTGTACTGATCAGCATAGGCATCCTGAACAGAGGAAGTAGCAAAGTTTGATGCCATAACGCTCTGAAGTTTATCGAGGTCGGAAACGTGATAGAAATTCTCATACCAGTACGCTGCCACGTCAAACTGGTTGAGGTACTGAGGATACAGATAAGCGGTATAGTATGCCATACCAAGCAGGTTTTCACAGGAATTGGCGCCGATGGAGCCAACGCAGTCGAACGTAGAGGCCATCACTTCGATGTCTTTAACTTTCTCTTTCAAAGCCTGCGTGGTGCATCTGTCTACCACATCCTGCTTGAATTCGTTGACCTTGCTGTTGCCCTGGTTCTCAGGAACAGAAGAAAGGACATCGCAGAACAGAACGACATCTGCCAATTCTGCAATCTGATCAGCAGTACAGACATAGTACGTCGCATTATAATTCCTGTTGTTAGCTTCTAATGGGGTAGTTTGCTTATCAAGATTACCAATCGCATCTACCAAGTTAATGGATGTGTCCTCCACGAACTCGCCAACACGGCTAAAAGTAGTCGTGCTCTGCGACGAAGTGTTTTTATCATTCAGAACATATTCGTTCGACTGAATGAGATTGCTTGAGCGAAGAGTATTCGTTACGCCAGAATCGACGACCGCAACGGTAAGCGGTTCCACGTTGTCTTCTTTCATCTGTTTGATAACGTACGATTCTAAACCTTTGACATACTTCTCGATATCGCTGGTGATTACCTGAGGGTCTCCATAGCGGGTGACCTTAGTGTTGTCAGCCTCTTTGATTTGATCGACCACATCAGCAAGTTCATACATGGTCTGTAAAAAGCTGTATACATGAGGTGTTATATAATCAATCTGATATGGATTATAAGCTTTCGCGCCGGGTTCCGCAGCCAATTTGGCTTCATTATAGGTATTCAGTGCAGCCGTATATCCGGTTGTCGGCGGGTTGGTGCTGTTATCAATCGAGCCAACTCCGATTAGGATGTCCGGTTCCAGATAGAACGAACCAGGAACAGTGGTTCCATACTTGGAATAACCAGGCGTTGTTGCCGCTTGGGCGGGACCGATACCTACAATACCTTGCGATAAGGTATAGGTGCCCAAGGGAGATGCCTGCAAGCCGTTGGCTGCGGCATAGACATTGAAGAAATAGTTGTAATGATACGGATTCGGTACATCATTGATGTCAGAACCGAACACGCCCAAAGCTGCATGCTTCTTGGCATTTTCCAGTGTCATCCCAACACTGCCGTCTTCGTTGACCGGCAGTTCTTGCGTGCGAGAGGTGGTGTTGGTAATTCCCAGCACTTCTGGTGTAATCCAGCCCTGTGAATGGGCAGCGGTGGTGATCCAGTTCTTCTGGTCAACTACCATAGCTTTTGTCGGAGGGGCGAATTCCGCCTTCTCCGCGCCGGCCTGCATAAAGACCACGGACACGACCATAGCAAGCGCCATCAGGACAGCCATCAGCCGTGCTAGAGGTCTGCGGTTTGTTTTGGTGTTCATTGTAATCCTCCTTTTTGATTTTTACATACATTTCTATCAGAACAAACTCATTGCGACAATGAGTGAATTCCCATGAGTGACGAACCTTACAGGACCCAGAATTTACGGATGTATCTCCAAGTCCCCACAAAGGCTTTTGCGTTTTTATAGAAACTGTCGTACATCGCCACAAACTTTTTGGCGTCTTCCGGTTTGACCGGCGTCTTGCTGTAGAGGTGATAGTTGTAAAGTTCTGTCATCCCTTCGAACGTGGTCCCGTCAGAAGCGGTGAACTGTTCCAGGATACCGGACTGCTGTTCGGCAAATTCCAGAATGGTCTGGCTGTCTGCCTTCCCAACTCCCAGTTTTTTGAGACGGGACAGGAAGAAATCGTAGACGAACGCAGCCTGATTGGATGCGTCCAGTCCGTTCAACCGACGGCGGCGACGGGCTCGCAGGACATATTTGATTACGAATGGAGCTGCCAGAAGCAGGATGATGAGAGCTGTGACCCAGTAGACGGTGTAATCTTTTTGCTTATAGGATATCGTCTGAGCTCCGATCGTCTCATCAGACTCCTTCTGGTCCTCTTCCTCCAAATCATTTTCGTCTTCTTTTTGGTTGTCTTTGTCTTCTTCATTCTCTTTGGGCGGATTATTCTCATCTTTTTCCTGATCCCCTTTGTTCGGATCCTTCACTTCCTGCGTGGATGCGATGCCCAGCAGTTCCAGGATGTCGAAAGACATCAGTTTCGTGATGAGTTTGAGGTCTCTGGTCGGCGGGTCGAGCGGTTTCACGATGCCATAGAAAACACCGGAGGTGAGCAGAACGACTACCGTGACGATCGCGATGCTCTGTTCAATGAAGTGTCGCAGCGTGTAGTTCCCGTAGTCGGCATTCAGGAGCGCGTCTTTGTATACGAGATACAGGATTTCCAGAATGACGGCAATGACCAGTATGAGCAGGCCGAGCACGGAAACCGGGTACTCCAGGAACTTGAAGGCTGCACAGAACAGAAGGCCGATTGGTGCTGCTCCAAACAGAATCTTGCGACTTCGGGTCAGCAAATAGACGATCGCCGAACCAAAGAGAACGATTGACCAGAAGGCCGGGATCGTTTCATCGGCACCTTCTTCGAGGTTGATGAGGTCATTTGCCCGCAGGTAGATGATCCAGCCGATCAGGAACACGGCCCATCCCGCTCCGCCGATGATGGCGTTGCGTTTGCTATAGCCGATGACGAACATGACTGCCATAACAACTGTCGTAACAGCGGCCACGAGCAGGTAATTCGTCATATACGACTCACGGATCATGAATGCCGAGAACGTGTTGAGGTGCATACCGATGGCGATGAGCACCGTCAGAAGGAAGTCCCAGGCATGGAGTCTCATATATTGTCTCATACGGCATCCTTCCTTTCTGCGTCCGCAGCGGTAAGGACACGGTACGTGATGCCGGCGTCGTCGAGGCCCAGGAACCTTGCCTGGATCTCTTTCCGCTCGTTGGCGGTGACATTGGTCGGCATCACACAGAACAGAAGCGGGTTACGCTGCTGTCCGCGGATGGTCGTGAGAGTGTCGAGCAGGCCATCGGTCACACGAGACGTGACAACCAGAAGGTTTGCTCGCTTGTTGGCGCCTTCCATCTCCTGCGTCAGGATCTCCTGGGCGTCCAGGAACCCTGCCTTCGGGTTCGGTGTGATCGGCACCATGCGTTTGATCAGTTCCGCATAATCCTGCTGGGTCTTTGGGAACAGGGTCCGGACCTGCTTTTCCTTGTCCGGATAGAGCAGGACACAGTCGATGTCTCGTTTTTCAGATGTCATCAGCAGGGATGCGGCCGTTTCCACGATGCCGTCGTTGATGCTGAGCAGCTGTTCCGTCGGGTATTTGTCCGCCGCCATGTCGATAATGACGGCAAGGTCACTCTTGAGACCGACTTCATTGATCTTCGTCATGTAGTCGTTCGAGTGAGCAGACAGCTTCCAGTGGATCTTCTTCATGGAGTCGCCCATCGCGTACTCACGGACTCCGGTGTAGTCGAAGCCATCGTTTTCCATGAAGCTGGAAGCATCCGGGCTGTCGGTGAGGCTTTCTGCCGAAAGTGCCTCCTCTTCCTCGTGGATCTGCGGAAGGACCAGCACGTGGAAGACCGAGTCGAATGGGACAGGGATCCTGACAATGCCGAGAAGCCCGTAAATATGCATATTTCGGATACCGGCAGTGTACTGCCCTAAGTGTTCCATGTGGACATCGAACCCAAAGTCCGCTTCACTGCGGGCGTCGATGCTGAAGGTGGCCTCCGATCGGGAGTCATCTTCCCCCAGGTAATCCTGCACATAGATTTCTGCCTTGGCCTTGGTACAGACCAGGAACGACTTGTTGCGGATCCCCAGGTCCACGCGTACGGTGTCCCCTCTCTCCACTTCCACGTCCTGATGGTCTGATTCGATGGAGATGCTTCGCCGCATCACGATGAGATAGACCAGCGAGACCAGATGCAGAAAGACGGTCGCCAGAATGGGAAAATATCCGAAAATGCTGTTGGTGTAAACAGCGGGAAGGATCAGGATGCCGAGCAGTACGAAAAAGATGACTGCGTTCAGGACCCACTTCCCGATTTTTCGGAAGTCAAGGTTCATTGAGTATTAGCTCCTACCGGGACCGTGATATCACGGAGAATGTCGTTGATGACATCGGTGCCATCTTTGCCTTCATTCTTGGCAGCATTGGTGAGTGTGATACGGTGACCGAGAACATAGGGTGCCATCAGTTTGACATCGTCCGGAGTCACGTAGTTACGTCCGCAGAACAGAGCGTATGCTCTGGAAAGACGCTGCAGGGCGATGGAGCCACGGGGGCTGGAGCCCAGTTTGATTTCACTGTGGTTACGGGTCGCCGAAACCAGGCTGACGATGTATGCCGCCACCAGATCAGAGACCGTGACTTTCTCGGCATCGTCGATGAGACGGATGACGTCCTGCTTGGAGGCGATGTACGAAATGTGCTTCTTGGCCTCTTCGACACCGAGCACGATGCGGACTTCGTCTTCATAGGCCGGGTAGCCAACAGAGATTTTGATCATGAAACGGTCGATCTGTGCTTCGGGAAGCTTGTAAGTACCCAGCTGATCGATCGGGTTCTGAGTGGCAAGGACCATGAAGGGTCGTTCCATCTTATAGGTGTTCGAGTCGACGGTGACCTGTTTTTCTTCCATGATCTCCAGCATAGCGGACTGGGTCTTGGCGGATGCACGGTTGATCTCATCGGCCAAGACGATGTTACTCATGGCAGCACCGTGACGGAACTCGAATTCACCGGTCTTCTGGTTGTAGATGGAGAAACCGGAAACGTCGGACGGCATAACGTCCGGAGTGAACTGGATACGTTTGAAATCACAGTTGACAGTCTTTGCCAGTGCAGAGATCAAACTGGTCTTACCGGTACCGGGCACGTCTTCGATGAGGACATGGCCCTCGGCGATCATCGCGAGGACAACGATCTCAACGACATCGCGTTTACCGACGATGACGGTCTCGATGTTGTCGACGATCTTCAGGATCGCGTTCCGGTCCTGAGCAGCTCTCTGCTGACTCAGGGGTTCTTTTGGTGTCACGTTTATCATGTTCGGTTCTCCTCTCCGCCCAGCATCGGGATGCAGACCCGGACCTGCTGGAAGGTTTCTTCATCCAGGACTTCCACCACGCGGATCCTGGCGTTGTAAGCTCGTTTCAGATTCTTTTCCGTGATGACGGAATTGGCGTTGCCAAACAGCGGCGGTCTGCCGCGGAACAGCACCAGCGTTTTAGCGTTCAGCAGCAGTGCCTGTTCGGGGTCATGCGTCGTGAAGATGATCGTCATGCCGCGGTTTGCCAGCCGCTGTAGCGTGTTCAGGACCAGGACTTTGTTGCCGTAGTCCAGGTTCGCCGTCGGTTCATCGAGGACCAGACACTGCGGTTCCTGTGCCAGCGCTCTGGCGATCATGACCAGTTGCCGTTCGCCGCCGGACAGTTCTGTGTAAGGCCGGTTTTCGTAGTCGCGAAGATCCATTTCTTCAATGAGTCCGTCGACGATCTCCTCATCCTTTTTCCCGGGACGTCCGAAGGCGTTGATCTTACCCATACGCCCTGTCATGATGACCTCCCGCACGGAGTATGGGAACGGCGGTGTATGGGACTGTGCGACATACGCACAGTATGACGCCAGTTTTTTGGCGCTCCAGCCGGAGATGTCCGCGCCGTCGATGTTGACCTTACCCGAAATGGGAGGGATCAGTTTTAAAATCGTTTTGAACAGCGTCGATTTACCGACACCGTTTTCACCGAGGATACAGAAGACATCGCCGCTCCCGACGGAAACACGGATATCTTTGATGATGGCTTTCCCATTGTATCCGCAGCAAAGGTCATTCAATTCCAAGATCATTTGAACACACTTCCTCTCCGGGCAATGGTAAGAATAAAGAGTGGTAGCAAAACCAGCGTGACAACAACCCCTGCAGGAGCCATCATATTGTGAGCATTTAACACAGAAATGATAATGCGCGATGCCAAAGAGATCATCCCTCCAGTCATTCCGGCGAGATAGGAGACTTCTCCAAACTCTGTCTGCAATCGATCACGGCACATGAACGGAATAACCATGCACAGAAACCCGACATCGCCACAGTGGACAAGGGCAATGGTGGCCATTAGACTTCCAATAATAAGTCCAAGCCCTCTCATACGGCCATTGCTGATGCCCATTGCCTTCATTTCCATATCATCGAACGCAACTGAATTGAAACGATATCCTAGTAATATCATCGGCAAAAGACAAATGGTGCTCAAACTCAAGAAAATGATCATGCTGGCTGTATCCTGATAAAGGAGATCCCCGCTTGTGAGCATCTGATACAATTCCAGAAGACCGGTCTCATCATCCATGAGTTGCATCCGATAATACTGCATGACGACGCTTCCCAACTGAGTAATCATCATGCCTGCAAGGATGGTCCCCTCCACAGAGAACCCTCCCATACTTTTTCCAGAAATCTTTCCTGCCAGAAATGCGACAAGGACCAGAACTGTTGCAGCAGAATAACAGTACAGATAACGTGCCGTCAGGTGACTGCCTGCTTCAAGCCCAAAGGTCAGGATAAACAAGATATTGCCGAAGCTGACCCCGGTGGCCACGCCCAGCATATTAGGCGACGCAATAGGGTTTTTGAAGATTGTCTGGAACATCGTTCCGCCGACACAGATGATGACACCGGACAGGAAGGCAATGAGAGACAGTTTGAATCTGCCAACGGTCTCTGAATAATATGGGAGACTGTCCCGAACTGCGTCCGCATCAAAAGAATTATCGAACAATGAACGGAATGGGATGATAAACATCGCTTTCAAGTTCATCCACGTCTCTGTAGGAATAAAAGCATTGTTCCTAGTGCGGAAGTTCAGACTGAGCAGGAATAGTTCCAGCGCAAGTATCAAGAGCAGGAAGTTGCGAATTCGCTTCCACTTTCGGCTGTGTAAAAAAGCTTGGGTGGGCTTTGCGCGGCGCAGAGTCTTTGATTCGTTGACAACGCGGGACGCTTTCGCTTGTCGTTCGATAGCGGTCTGAGGGGTTCTAGGCATAGGACCTGCCCCCTTTCCCTGCCAAGAGAGAATAAACCATCATGGAGCAGCCAATGACGCTGGTAACCATGTTCATATACAAACTAAATCCGAAGAGAAGGGCCAGATTATAGACGAGAATCAGCAGGACACCACCCATAATCATGCACATCGGGATAAGCTTTCGAAAATCGGGGCCGGTAAATCTTCGACAAATTTGCGGCACGATAAACCCGACGAATCCGATGGCACCAACAAACGCATAGACGACCGCTGCCATCAATGTACCAACCGAGATGAGAAGGGCACGATACAGACGGACATTGACACCCATCGTCACTGCTTCGTCCTCGCCCATAACGATAACATTTAGTTTGGGGCTAATGAAAAGAAGCAGTAAAAGACAGGGAACCAGCACAATCGACATCATCGCCAGATGATGGTAGTTCATCACTTTATCAAAAGAACCCATGCTGAATACTTGAAGATTTCTCCACCTGGTATTATCTGGATCATAATACATGAAATAGTATTCGAAAACCGTGTTGATTGCCCCTACGAAGGAGGAGAAGATGATACCGGAAAAAAGGATATTTCCCCCGGAAAAAGTTCCCTTTCCAAGCAATGTTGCAATTCCCGTAACGATCCAGACCGAAATCAGCGCCGCTGCAACAGCACAAAGCTGTTGTTTGTTTAGAGTCCAAACATCATAGTTGCTCGTCGCTTCATAGTCGGACTGTATAACAACGGTTCCCGCGACGACTTCTGAGAAAAAAAACGTGTAAAGTGTGTTTCCGAGTGACGCACCAGCCTGCACGCCCATGGTAGAGGGGGAAGCGATGATGTTTCGGAAACTTCCTTGAAAAACACACCCGGCAGAAGCAAGAGCCGCCCCTGATAACACAATAATGGTGTAGCGAACGATATTGGAACTGAACCCACCACCTGAGCCGGAGATAAATCTCAGGAAATATGTGAACTTCTCCCTCATGTCCATGAGAAGGCCGGCCAACGTCCCGGACGACTGTCCGGGGAGCACGAAGAGCGTAACGGAGAAAGCATAGAGAACCAGAAGAACGATGGCAGCAACAAGGATTGCCAGATTACTGTTGCGCACTTTCTGATGTCGTTCCTGCTCCCGTCGGAGGTCGCCAAGCTGGCTGTTTTCGGAGGGCCGCAGTTCTATGTTGTTTTTGCCCTTTGGCTTTGCTGTCACGCGGACCTTTGCCACACCCGCACCTCCTTTGATTATTTGACATTCTATGCTAAATACCTGCTTTTATCGACTGCAGTTCATCAGGAGTCAAATCATGACTATAAAAAGTATTATAAAAAGTCCTAACAATAGATTGAATAGCGTCAAACGCGCTGTCAGGATCAGCCTGATTGGCTACCAAGGCCTCCGCCCAATAGGCTTCCAGCAGAGATTCCGGAGAACCTTCAGTCCACGAACCCACACCGTACGGATTGACGACAACATGATAATCATTGACGATGTTGGTCGAATAATACGTGCCGTTCACATTGATTGCATAAGGATTCGTAACGCTGGCACCCTGATATTCATATAATTGCCCGACGCTCCAGGCACCGCCGGAGTTATAACTGGCGTTGATTCTATCGGCTGCCGCCTTATTTGCTGCGATGACTGTCTTGAAGGAATCAGATCCAATTTTGGCAAATCCACCGGTTATCGTGTTGCTCCAACCCTTCATATCACCATTTCTTTGTTGCCTAGAATCGTGGACACTTGAAGCAAGTAGAAGATTGGCTGGTGGCGTGACAGCAAGATATCTGTTCCCTACGTCAGTGGTCAATACCGCTGTATTGGCAATACCACCCAAACTGAGATAATGTGAGACCGGGCTGTATCGTTGCGACCATCCTGCGTTCACGTAAGCCGCCCCTTCTCCATTCATCGTGTTGACACCGTCGTCCCACCCTTCGATAAGAACGGTATAGATTCCATCATCCGAATAACGGTCCATAACTTCTGGGTTCTGGGAAAAACTCCCTTTAGCATCGAGATTCAGTTTGTTCGGTCCGCTGAAAGGATGATCAAATCGATTGACGGTTTCGACCCAGTCGACATACTCTTCTGCCATCTGGGTTGCATTTTTGGCACCGGAAATATCTTTCGTTCGGTCGCCAAGGACCTGGCCAATAATCCTTACATTCTCAATGATATTTTCGGTTCTATTGAAAGGATGAAGCGGGATCAAATAGATCTTATTTGCGACGAGTTCCCTCAACTGATTTTCATTAAAGGATTGCAGCGGTGCCTCCTGTGCATCAAAGATATAGAAGACCCCTTCAGGATTTGCCTGAAGTAATTGACGGAACTGAGCATCCGACATGGGATCGGTCCCCTCGTTTTCCCATAGACCCATCACGCGGTCCGAGTTCAGGTCTTCAAAGATACCGGGCGCCCAGGAATCGTATTTGAAACTTGGGGAAGTAGCCAATAGCCGATTCTGACCGCCAAGCATTTCCACATACAAAGCAATCTGTCCGGGTGCGGCGACTGTTGCCAGATTGGACGGAGTCTTGTCGGGATCATAGTCCGATCTGTCATCAACAGCGGGGATATTAGCATTCGGATCGTCTTTCGCGCCCTGACCGTCGGCCTGACCTTTGTTCGTGTTGCTGGTGCTGTTGGGCGTTCCCCCGCCCCCTCCGGTGGCGCTGTTCGACTGATTGCTGGAGCGGCTGTTAGTGTTGGTGTTCGAGTTGTTGTTTCTGTTGTTCGGATTAGTTTTCGGTTTTGCCGAGACTCTCGTTTGGCTGTTCTCACGGGACGCCGTCTGCTGAGTCGTCCGCGGAGGAAGGGTTGTGTCCTCTTCCGTGTGTTCTTCATCGTTGTCAGTCTGCTGATTGTCCGGGTCCGTTTCTGCGTCCTGCGTATAGATTGTCTGCTCCAGCACCGGACTCTTCCGGCAACCGGCAAAGGAGAACACGACGACAAGTGCCAGGGCGAGGCACAGTAAGCGCTTCAGAACATCTGACATATCCCATTCTCCTTTCTTTAATAAGTTTTACATTTCTAAGTTTTTGCCTAACATATTTTTGGCCAAAAAAAGACAGACTCCCTGACGAAGTCTGCTAAAACACATAGTTATTCAATTGGCGTGAGTCCCCCGAAGTCTCCACCAGTTAGCAACTTCTTTTCAAGCACGGAAGGCCGCATCGTTTCCAAAACGACCCATTGGATGACCACCATTTCCGAAGGGGACCTAATCCTCCGAAGGCAGGTAGGCATCTCGAAGCAACTGTTCAGTTTTCATTTCAGCCTAATGCAATGTTGCCCCTCTGTTATCTATACAGATACAGCATATTGCTTACTTATTATAAAAGAATTAGGGTGAATTGTCTATAGCTAACTGACACCACTGCTCGTCGTTTTTTTCTACAGAATGAGACTTCTGCGGATGTCCCACACATCGCCCGAGGCATGCAAAAAACTTCCGTTAGACAATTTCGTCCCACTATGGTAATATATAGAGGTCTATAGTTTTCAAATACGCATTATCTTGTATTGACAATAGTTTTGGATGGTGAACACTTATGAAATGCCCGTACTGCGGCTGTGAAGACAGCAAAGTTATCGACTCCCGCCCCACTGACGAAGGCGAACGCATCCGTCGTCGCCGTGAATGCACGAAGTGTGGCAAGCGCTTTACCACTTACGAGATCATCGAGACCGTCCCGCTGATCGTCGTCAAAAAAGACGGCACCCGCGAGAGTTTCGATCGCGTCAAGCTGTTCAACGGCCTGCTGCGCGCCTGTGAGAAGCGCCCGGTCCCCGTCGAAGTCGTCGAGAAAGCCGTCACCGACATCGAAGCCCAGCTGCAGAATTCCCTTGAAAAGGAGATCACCTCCGGGAAGATCGGCGAGCTCGCCATGGAAAAACTCAAGGACATCGACGAAGTCGCCTATGTCCGCTTCGCTTCTGTCTACCGCCAGTTCAAGGACGTCAGCACGTTCGTCGACGAGGTCACGAAGCTGCTCAACGAGAAGTAAATCGCCAAAGCATAACCAAAAAAAACGGTCTCCGGGACTCTCCCGAAGGCCGTTTCTTTTGTTGTTTTTGAAGTTTCAGGAATAACCTGTAACGTTCTTATTTCTTTTGGCGATTTACTTCGCAAGCACCCCATCGAAGAATTCGACGATGCCCTTCTCCACGTCCGCCTTGATGGCGTCGTAGTTGTGGATCTCATGACGGTAACCGGTGTACAGTTTCGTCGTCACATCATGTCCGGTGGACGCGAGCCAGTTGGCGGTCTGGTAGACGCCTTCGCCCCAGGTGCCGACGGGGTCCTGGTCACCGGCGATGTTGTAAAGAGGCAGGTCTTTCGGGACTTTTTCGGCCCACTCGGTGCCCTGGATGCAGTCCATCATCTGGCAGAAATACAGCATGGAGCGGTTGTTGGTGGGTTTGGTGAACGCGTCGAAGGGGTCCGCCGCATGGTCGTCCTGGACGTACTTCGAATGGCAGATCCACTCGTTACCGAGTTTGACGTCTTCCTCGATGCGATCGAACATGAAGCCGAACAGCATGTTGGTGGCTTCGGGGTCGGATTCGTCGCCTTTCCCGTCATCAACGAGTTTCTGGATGTAGGCGGTGGCGTCCTTCAGAGACGGCAGTGCGCCGCAGGTGCCGCACATGGTGGCGCCGGCCAGTTCATCGCCATAGGTGGCGATGTAGTCACGGGTGATGAAGGAACCCATGCTGTGGCCGAACAGGAAGTACGGGAGACCCGGATACATGTCCTTGACGATGCCGGTGAAGTTGTGTTCATCTTCCATCATGGTATGGGGACCTTTTTTGCCCCAGTCGCCCCAGCTGTCATTGACGACGGCGGTCTTGCCGTGGCCGACATGGTCGTCTGCGGCAACGATGTAGCCGGCGTCCATGAACGCGACGATCATGTGGAAATAGCGGCGGGAGTGCTCGCCAAAGCCATGGATGAGCTGAATGATGCCCTTCGGCTCACAGGCCGGAACATAGACCCATCCCTGGACCTGCTGTTCTTCATTGTAGGACTTGAAGCTGACTTCGTGTAACATGTTGGTTCCTCCTTTGAAATATGGATTAATCTGACAAGTTCAATATAACAAAAGGAGATCAAGAGAGCAAGGGTTCGAATCTCTCACTAAGAAAAAAAGAAGAACCACCCAAATTTGGGTGGTTCTTCTTTATGGCGGAGAGCAAGGGATTCGAACCCTCGAAACCGCGTTGACGGTTTACACGATTTCCAATCGTGCTCCTTCGGCCAGCTCGGACAACTCTCCGTATGGTCAAATGTGGTGCATCTCTGTTGAGTGCGAGAATTATTATATAAGAACCTCCGCGGAAAAGCAAGCATTAATTTCGATTTCTCATAGTGCATTGACCAAGCTTTTGTGGTTTAATAGTACGCAAGAAATCATACCCCATCTTAAAAGGAAGTGTTCCTTTGAAAAAAGACCTTCAAACCGCTCCGTCGGAGACCGTCATGAAGAGCCACCACATGGCCATCCCCTGGCACAACATGGTGGAGGACTCTGACGATCATGTCCCCGCGACGGAAGCCACATTGAAAGAAAAGACGACCCTGGCGGCCCGCATCGGCCTCCTGACCCTGTCGGTCGGAGCCAGTGCCTGGCGTGTCCGCCGTTCCCTCAATATCGTGTCCCGCTCCCTCGGCATGTCCTGTGCCGCGGACATCGGGCTCCTGACGCTGGAACTCACCTGCTTCGACGAAGGTGACTCCTACTCGGAGGCCTTCTCTCTGCGGACGGCCGGCGTCAACACCGATAAACTCGATTCCATCGAGAAGCTGGTCGCGGACTTCGAAGAGACCTGTAAAACGACGTCCATCAGCCAGTACCACCACATGCTCGACGACCTCGAGAAGAAGCCCGGCAACTACAACGCCTGGAAGCTCGGTCTCGCGGCGGCCTTCGCCTGCGGAGCCTTCACGTTCCTGCTCGGCGGCGGCATCCCGGAGATCGTCTGTGCCTTCCTCGGCGCAGGTGTCGGCCAGTTCATCCGCTCGAAGATGCTCGGCAGACGGATCACGCTCTTCGCCTGCATCATCGTCAGTGTCATGGCGGCCTGTCTCACCTACGTCGGGACCATCACCCTTGCGGAAATGCTCCTGCACATCTCGTCCATCCACGAAGCGGGCTACATCTGTGCCATGCTCTTCGTCATCCCCGGGTTCCCGCTCATCACCGGCGGCATCGACCTTGCGAAACTCGACATGCGGTCCGGCCTCGAACGGCTGGCCTACGCCATGTTCATAATCGTCATCGCCACCCTGACCGGTTACGCGATGGCCCTGCTCCTGCACTTCCAGCCGGCGAGTTTCGCGGAACTGTCCATCTCCCCCGTCTGGAACCTGCTCCTGCGCATCCTCGCGAGCTTCATCGGGGTCTACGGCTTCTCCATGATGTTCAACTCCCCGCCGAAAATGGCCGCTCTGGCCGGTCTCGTCGGCATGGTCGCGAACACGCTGCGGCTCGAGCTTCTGGACTTCACGTCCATCCCCGCCGGCATCGCCGCCCTCATCGGCGCCACCACCGCAGGCCTCCTCGCCTCTCTGGTCTTCAAGGAAGTCGGCTATCCCCGCATCTCCGTAACGGTCCCCTCCATCGTCATCATGGTCCCGGGACTGTTCCTGTACCGCGGCATCTACTACCTCGGTCTCGACAACGTGGGCGATGCATCGCTCTGGCTCACCAAAGCCCTGTTCATCATCATGGCACTGCCCCTCGGCCTCGTCATCGCGCGTGTCCTGACGGACTCCTATTTCCGTCATTCTTCTTAACAATAACGACCCTGACTCAGGCGATTTACCGGTAAACCTTGCCAGTAAATCGCCTTTTCCGTTATAATGTTTATGTTTTATAAACGGATTCCCTTACAGAAAGGCAGGGCAACCTATGATCGTCAACATCCTCGACAAGATCGACTCGGTCATGTATTACCCCGTCCTCATCATCATCCTGGTGTTTGGAGGACTCTATTTCACCATCCGCACACGCTTCGTGCAGATCCGGCAGTTCAAAGAATCCTGCCGCCTCATCATGGAGCCCCCCACTCCGCCCCAGAAGATCTCGTCCTTCCAGGCCATGATCGTCTCCACCGCCTCCCGCGTCGGTACCGGCAACATCGTCGGTGTCTCCTCCGCGATCTGTCTCGGCGGCCCCGGAGCGGTCTTCTGGATGTGGCTCATGTGCATCGTCGGTGCGTCTTCGGCCTTCACCGAAAGTACCCTTGCGCAGATCCACAAGAAAAAGGATGAGAACGGCGACGCCTACGGTGGACCCGCCTACTACATCGAGAAGGCGTTCCATTCCCGTATCCCGGCCGTCCTCTTCTGCTTCTTCCTGCTGATGACCTATTCCTTCGGATTCCAGCTCCTCTGCTCCTTCAACCTGCAGACGACCTTTGCCGGCTATTCGTTCTATGACCCGAAGACCACTCCGGCCATCATCGGTGCCATCCTCGCCGCGCTCGTCGGGTACTGCATCTTCGGCGGCGGCAAGCGCATCATCAAGCTCACGAGTTCCGTCGTTCCGGCCATGGGCATCTTCTACGTCATCATCGCCCTCATCGTCATCATCGCCAACATCAAGAATATTCCGCACATGTTCGCCATCATCTTCGAGGACGCCTTCAACTTCAAGGCCATCTTCGGCGGCATGTCCGGTTCCTGCCTCATCTACGGTGTCAAGAGAGGTCTCTACTCGAATGAAGCCGGTGTCGGTTCGGCCCCGAACGCCTCCGCGTCCGCCATGGTCTCCCACCCGGTCAAGCAGGGCCTTGCCCAGACGCTTTCTGTCTACATCGACACCATGCTCCTTTGCACCGCGACCGCGCTCATGTGCCTCTCCACCGGCGTCCATTACGGCGCTGACGTCGAAGGCGCTCCCTACGTTCAGAACGCCATCGCGTCCCTGTTCGGCCGTGTCGGTCCCGTTTTCATCACCATCGCGATGATCCTGTTCGCCTTCACCACGCTGCTCGGTAACCTCTATTACACCGACAACGCGCTGGCGTACATGAACCATAAGAAACTCCCGGGCAAGAAGTTCATGACCTGTTTCAAGATCTTCTGCATCCTCGTCGTCTTCGCCGGAGCGGTCATCCCCTCCAAGGCGGCCTGGGCACTCGCGGACATCTCCATGGGCGGCATGACCCTCATCAACATCCCCGCCTGTGTCATCCTCGGCGGCGCGGTCTTCAAAGCTCTGAAAGACTACGAAGCCCAGAAGAAAGCCGGCAATAACCCCATCTTCTTTTCGAAGAACATCGGCCTCAACGAAGAGGACTTTGACTTCTGGAGAGAGGGCGACCTGTCCCATGTCCCCGAAGCGGACCGGGAGCAGATCGAAGCGTAAACCATTTCAAAGGAGAGACTCACTTTGGCTAACCAGAAAGCGCCCAGACAGGCGAACATCGAACTGTTGCGCGTCACATCCATGCTGGCGGTCATCGCCATGCACTTCCTCGGAGTCGGCGGGGTCATGACCCGGTCGACCGGGGTCTGGTTCGTCGTCTCCAGCACCTTCTATTCCTTTGCCATCGCCGCCACCAGCTGCTATGTGCTCATCGGAGGGTACTTCCTCGCGACGTCGAAGTTCCGCACGGGGCGCATCTTCCGGCTGCTCCTCGAGTTCTTCACCTACACGTTCGGCATCTACCTGCTGTTCGGCCTCGTGGTGCTTTTGAAGAACGGCGACAACATCTTCTCCTGGCACGAGTTTTACACGTTCTACCTGTTCCCCATCGTCCACGAGGAGAACTGGTTCGTCACCTGCTACATCCTGATGCTGGTCCTGGCGCCGTTCTACAACGTCCTCCTGCAGCATCTGACGAAACAGCAGCACCTGCTGCTCATCGTCCTGACCGTCTCCCTGTTCTCGGTCATCCCGACCGTCATCTGGCATGCAGCAGGACAGTTCCTGCAGAGCGGCGGCTACTCGTTCGTCTGGTTCTCGGTACTCTACTTCGTCGCGGCCTACTTCCGGCTGTACGGCGTCTCCACGCACCTGAAGAGCTGGGTCCTGGGGCTTATCTACTTCGGTGCCTCCGCGGTCACGACCGCGCTCGTCAACCACGAGTTCCTCTACCCCTCCGTCCTCACCGAAGAGAAGAACGGGTACTATTATTTCTTCAACTACAACTTCCTCACGGTGTTCATCGCCTCCGTGGCCATGTTCTTACTGTTCCACCGGGTGACCATCCGCTCCGCGAAGACCGGCCGGCTCATCAACCGGATCGCGTCCTATTCCTTCGCGGTGTTCCTCATCCACACACACCCGTCCATCACGGGAGCGCTTTGGAACGGTGTGGTCCACACGGAACGGTATGTGGACTCCCCGCTCATGCTCGTCGGACTCCTGGTCCTGCCCCCCATCATCTATGCGCTCTGCATGGTGGTGGAACAGCTCCGTCTGGGACTCTCGAAGCCCATCCTGAACAGCAAAACGCTGAACGCGAAGTTTGCCGAGTGGGACGAGCGAAGCGGCTTCAACGATGTAGCATGATAATGTGCTAACAATTTTAAGGATTATATAGATAATCAATTTTAAAAGTAGTAAACTGGATAAAGTCTATTCTGTCGAGACTGGTCAGAAGAGCGTTTTATGCGCCCTTTGCCGGTCTTTCGACATAGTCAGGAGATTTTTTATGGAATACAAGATCACCGGTTACGAACCGGCAGCGCTGTTCCGGAACTTCGAAGACTTCAGTGCAGTCCCTCGCGGCTCGTTCCACAACGAGAAGGTCAGCGACTTCCTCGTGAAGTTCGCGAAGGACCGCGGCCTGGAAGTGTACCAGGACGAGGCGCTGAACGTCATCATCAAGAAGCCCGGCCAGAACGGCGGCGAAGGCAAAGCTCCCGTCATCCTGCAGGGACACATGGACATGGTCTGCGAGAAAGTCCACGGCTGTGACCACGACTTCGAAACACAGGGCATCGACATGTATGTCACCGAAGACGGCTGGCTCACCGCGAACGGCACCACCCTCGGCGGCGACGACGGCATCGCCGACGCCACCATGATGACGCTGCTCGATGACGATACGCTGACCTATCCGCCCCTCGAGTGTGTCTTCACCACCGATGAGGAAGTCGGCCTGCTGGGCGCCAATGTACTCGATTATTCAAAACTCGACGGCCGTCTGATGCTGAACCTCGACTCTGAGGATGAAGGCATCGCCACCGTCAGCTGTGCCGGCGGCATGGACTACACGATGACCCGCGCCCTCACCCGAGAGACGCTCTCCGGTGAGACCGTCACCATCGACGTCAAAGGCCTTCTCGGCGGCCACTCCGGCACCGACATCGACTTCGGCCGTACGAACGCGGACAAGCTCATCGCCCGTGCGGTCCTGGCTGTCCTCAAGGACAAAGATGCCCGTCTCGTCTCCTTCGTTGGCGGCACCAAGGGCAACGCCATTCCGAGAGAAGCGGAAGCGGTCCTCTGGTTCCCGACAGCCGAAAAAGCCGCTGCCGCGGAAGACAAGCTGAAGGCAATGGGCGATGCATTCACCCATGAGATCCACGCACTCGAGCCCGGCATCGACGTCACTGTCACACGGGCCGCAGCGAACGACGTCTCCGTCATGTCCCGCGAGGACACGGAAGCGGTCGTCTCCGCCATCGTCCTGTCCCCGAACGGTGTCCAGACGAGAGACCCGCTGATGGACAACTTCGTCATCAGTTCTCTGAACCTCGGCATCGTCAATGTCGATGGCGACAAAGCGGTCCTGGGTTTCGCGCCCCGCAGTTCGGTCGACTCCCTGATGGACGCCATCACGGCAGAGCTCGACCTCACCGCGAAAACCTTCGGCTTCGAGACCGAAATCTCCGGCGCTTACCCCGGCTGGGAAAAAGTCGAGAACTCTGTCCTTTGCGACACCATGAAAGAGAGTTACCGCGCCCTGTTCGGCGAGGAGCTCAAAGTGGAAGGCATCCACGCGGGCCTCGAATGCGGCCTGTTCTACGCGAACCTTCCCGGTCTCGACCCGGTCTCCATCGGGCCGACCATGCGCGGCGTACACACGCCCGATGAAAAAATGGACCTTTCGTCCTGCGACAAGTTCTACAAGCTCGTCGTGGACGTTCTGGAACGCCTTGCGAAGTAAGGGTACATCGCCCACACTTTTGCGAGTGAGAATACAAGAAAAGAGGAAACACAATGACTGAAAACAAAGGGGCTTCCTACAAGCCGTTCGTCCCGGCTGACAAAGTCGTCCCCGAGATCACCGTGACCTCCATCATCCTCGGCATCCTGCTGGCCGTCGTCTTCGGCGCCGCCAATGCCTACCTCGGACTCCGCGTCGGTATGACCATTTCCGCGTCCATCCCCGCCGCCGTCCTCTCGATGGGTGTCATCCGGTTCATCCTGAGAAAAGACTCCATTCTCGAAAACAACATGGTCCAGACCATCGGTTCCGCCGGTGAGTCCCTGGCCGCCGGTGCCATCTTCACCCTCCCCGCCCTGTTCCTGTGGGCCGAGGAAGGCAAGATCGAAGCACCCAGCATGCTGACCATCACCCTCATCTGCCTCGTCGGCGGCGTCCTGGGCATCCTGTTCATGATCCCGCTGCGTCAGGCCCTCATCGTCGAAGAACACGGTGTCCTTCCCTTCCCGGAAGGTCAGGCCTGTTCCGAAGTCCTGATGGCCGGTGAAGAAGGCGGTTCGAAGGCCGGTGCGGTCTTCAGCGGTCTCGGCATCGCAGCGCTTTACAAGCTCCTGACCGACGGCTTCAAGTTCTGGCCCTCCGAAGTCGGACACGACATCAAGTTCTTCAAGGGTTCGTCCCTCGGCATGCAGGTCCTCCCGGCCCTCGCCGGTGTCGGCTACATCTGCGGCCCGAAGATCTCGAGCTACATGTTCGCGGGCGGTACCCTCAGCTGGTTCGTCCTCATGCCCGTCATCGCGCTGTTCGGTGCGGACGCCACGGTCTTCCCGGGCACGGAAGTCATCGGCACCCTGGACCCCGGCTCCCTGTGGGGCACTTATGTCCGGTACATCGGTGCCGGCGCGGTCGCCACGGGCGGTGTCATCTCGCTCATCAAGAGCTTCCCGATGATCGTCCGCACCTTCAAGGCCACCATGGCCACCTTCGGCAAGAAGGGTGACCAGAAAGTCACGACCCTTCCCCGTACGCAGCAGGACCTCCCGATGCCTCTCGTCATCGGTCTCGTCATCCTGCTCGTCCTTCTCATCTGGCTCCTCCCGACCTTCCCGGTCAACCCCCTCGGAGCCCTGCTCGTCGTTATTTTCGGCTTCTTCTTTGCAGCCGTTTCGTCCCGTATGGTCGGCCTCATCGGGTCCTCTAACAACCCGGTCTCCGGCATGGCCATCGCCACCCTGCTCGCCACCACCGTCCTTCTGAAGGTCACCGGCACCACCGGCACCAAGGGCATGGTCGGCGCCATCGCCATCGGCGGTATCATCTGTGTCGTCGCTGCCATCGCGGGCGATACATCACAGGACCTCAAGACCGGTTTCCTCGTCGGTGCCACCCCGAAGAAACAGCAGATCGGTGAGATGATCGGTGTCGTCGCATCTGCCATCTCCATCGGCTATGTCCTCGACCTGCTCAACAAGGCATGGGGCTTCGGTGGTTCCGAGATCCCCGCGCCGCAGGGCATGATGATGAAGATGATCGTCGAAGGCATCATGAACGCCCAGCTTCCCTGGGGTCTCATCTTCATCGGCGTCTTCGTCGCCATCGTCATCGAGATCCTCGGTGTCCCGGTCATGCCGGTCGCCGTCGGTATGTACCTGCCCTTCTCCCTCTCTGCCGGCATCATGTGCGGCGGTGTCATCCGCTGGTTCGTCGAGAAGAGAACGAAGGACAACGAGAAGTTCAACAAGGAAGCCGTCGAGCGCGGTACCCTTTACACCTCCGGCCTCATCGCCGGCGAAGGTCTCATGGGTATCCTGCTGGCTGTCTTTGCGGTCGCTCACCTCGACATCGACCTCTCTTCGAAGTTCAGCATCGGTCAGATCGGTTCCCTCGTCATGTGGGTCCTGATGCTCGGCACACTGCTCTACACCTGCTTCGGCAAAAAGAACCTCAAGTATATCGTCAAAAAGTCTGACGTCCAGTACGATTCCGACAACGCCGAGGACGCTTCCGATGAGTAAGCAGAAGAACTTCATGGACTTTGTTCCCCGCCGGAACAAAAACTACCAGTACGAAGTCGGCAAAGACGGCAAGGTGACCATCCTCGTCAAGTGGACGGGACCCTACCACAAGATCGCCACGGTACTGTTCAAGAAGCCGGAAGTCAGCCGCATCGATCTCGATGCCATCGGCAGCTGGGTCTGGCTGGCGATGGACGGACACAAGACCGTATACGACCTCTCCAAAGAGTTCAAGGCGGCCTTCCCCGATGAGGAGAAACCCGTCGCCCGGCTCGCCCAGTTCTTAAAGATCCTGCACAACAACAAATTCATCGTCTACAACGTCCCGCTGAAAGACGAATAAACAAAACGAAAAACCGCCTGCCACAGAGTACTCTGAGGCAGGCGGTTTCTATTTACGGGATCTTGAGAGAATCGAAGGGTATCTGTTTAGGAAAGCTTTTCGAGGATCCAGTTGACGTCGTCGGTCGTCTTCATCTTCTCGAGTTCTTCGGGGTTCTCGAGGGCCTGGACGATCTTCTGGATCATGTCGAGGTGTTCGTCACCGACACCGGCGATACCGAATACGAGGTTGGCCTTTTCATCGCCAAAGTCGACGCCTTCGGGGTACTGGACCAGCGTGATACCGGTCTTTTTGACCTGGGCTTTCGCTTCGGAGGTGCCGTGCGGGATGGCAATACCCATGCCCATGTAAGTCGTGAAGACCTTTTCCCGGTCGAGCATGGCGTCCACATAGGGCGGCTCGACGCAGCCTTCGGCGACGAGGAGTTCACCGGCAGCGCGGATGGCCTCTTCCTTGGAGACCGGGGTCTGGCCGACTTTGATGCCGCTGGCATGCATGACCGCCGGTTTGGCTTCTGCCGGAGCGTCAGCAGCTTCTTCCGCGGCAGCGTCCATGGCGATGGACTCGGTAACTGCGGAGACCGGATCAGAGGTGATCTTCTCGAAGAGGACGTCCAGAGCGGGGTCCGCGAGGAAGTTGCCGATGGAGACGATCTCGGCCTGAGGAGCAGACTTCTTGGCACGGTCGATCAGCATTTCCTGAACGACAGCGATGTCGCAGTCCGCGGGGATGTTATCGACAGAGGTGTTGGTGACGGTGATGTCGGGACGAAGTTCTTTGATGCGGTTGCGGAACTTGGTAGCGCCCATGGCGGAGGAACCCATACCGGCGTCGCAGGCGAAGATGATCTTCTTGACGAGGGACGGGTCGGCAATGCCGGCGCCTGCGGCAAGAGCAGTACCCTTGGCCTTAGCCTTGTTGGCCGCGACCTGGTCCTGAGCCTCTTCGAGGTTCTTGCCCTTGTCGGTGAATTTGATGATGGGAGCGGCGATGAGGAACGAGACGACAGTCGCCAGAAGGACACCGACGATGGTCTGCCACATCTTGTCTTTCGGGGTCATCGACAGGAACGCGATGATGGAGCCGGGAGCGGCCGGGGAAACCAGACCACACTTCATGATGCTGAACCAGAAGATGGCGACCATGTTACCGACAATGGGAGCGATGATGACGATGGGGTTCATGAGGACATACGGGAAGTAGATCTCATGGATACCGCCGAAGAAGTGGATGATGACCGCGCCGGGAGCGGACTGTTTGGTGGCCTTGTCTTTGGCGAATGCCCAGTAAGCAAGGAGGACACCAAGGCCGGGGCCCGGGTCAGCTTCCAGCATGTACATGATGGAGCGTCCGGTCTCGAGGGCCTGCTCGGTCCCGATCGGGGTAAAGATGCCGTGGTTGATCGCATTGTTCAGGAACAGGACCTTGGCGGGCTCGATGAAGATGGCGACCAGCGGCAGCAGGCCGTGGTTGACAAGGACATCGACGCCGGCGGACAGGACTGCCAGGATGGCGGTCATGGCCGGACCAATGCCGTAGAAGCCCAGGATGGCGAGTACCATACCGAAGATACCGACCGAGAAGTTATTGATGAGCATCTCGAAGCCGGCGGGCATTCTGGTTTCCATGAACTGATCGAACTTTTTGATGCACCAGCCGGCGAGAGGTCCCATGACCATAGCGCCGAGGAGCATCGGCTGTCCTTCGGTACCGCCGACACCGGCGATCGTACCTGCAACAGCAATGGCACCCATAACACGGCCGCGGTCTCCGCCGACCATGTAGCCGCCCTGACCGGCGATCAGCACCGGGATCAGGTAATACAGCATGTAGGGCTGGATGGTGGCCAGTCTCTCATTCGGGAGCCAGCCGTCTGCAATGAACAGTGCGGTAATAAAACCCCAGGCGATGAATGCACCGATGTTAGGCATGACCATCGCAGAGAGGAATTTACCGAACTTTTGGAGTCCGTTTTTCATAGGTCTCCGTCTCCTTTCACAAAACCTGTTTTCTATGCCAGTTCGGAGACAAGGGAACCGTTGGCGATGTACGTCACAGAAGCCTGATCGCTTCCTCCTCACACATGCCGCGGAACGACTCGGGAGTGTTGTCGTCGGAGACGACAACATCCACCTGAGAGGGCTCCGCAAACGTAAACGTACTGCTCTTCCCCACTTTGGAAGAATCCATCAGAAGGATGCTTTCGTTCGTGTGAGTGACCACGTATCGTTTGAGCGCGTTCTCTTCCGCGTGTCCGCAGTTGAAGCCACGGTCATCGTAACCGGTGACTCCGAGGAACGCCTGGTCGAAGCGAACTCGCCCGAGCTGTTCGACCGACGTTTGTCCGTACATACTGCGGCTGTTGCGGTTGAGTGTGCCGCCGATGACGAATACGTCGGGATGTTCGAGGCGGGAGAGTTCCATCGCCACCGTCAGGCTGGCAGTAAAGATCATCATCGGCTGGTCCGGCAATGCTCTCGCGAGCATCGTCGTCGTGGACCCGGAGTCGAGGAAGATGGTCGTATCCGGCCGGATGAGCGAAAGGGCTTTGGAAACGACAAGTTCCTTTTCCCCGATGTTTCGCACTTCCCGCAGGGAGAGACGGTCATCATTTCCCAGAACGGCCGTGACAGCTTTGGCACCGCCGTGCACCCGAACGATTTTCGCCTCTTTATCGAGGACCTTGAGGTCTGTCCGAAGTGTCATGTCCGATACATCCGGAAAAGCCTCCTTCAATTCCGCGAAGGTGATCGAAGCGCGTGTGTTGATGAAGTCGACGATTCGATTGCGTCTTTGTTCCATTGTATCCATCGTTTTTATCCTCTCTGTCACCGGAAAACGCGTTCTCTCGACAGAGAGGGGTTTTCCGTTATTGATCGATGACGAAGTGCTCGAGGACGTAGCGTTCTGCTTCGAGGTTCCAGAGGCCGTTGTGAGCGTCGACCAGGTCGGCGAGTGCCGCATAGCGGTCATCGTTCAGTTCCTCGGCACGTGCTCTGAGCTCGGTAAGAGCGGTCAGAGGCATGTTCGTGTGGGTGTAGATGAGCTTCTTGCCGCCGGGGATGTTCGGCAGGTTCATCGTGGTCTCCGGGACACAGTCGAGGCCGCCGATATGCGTGACCATGACGCCGGGGTAAATGCGGCCTTCCTCCGTCAGCTTGAGGGACTCGAGCATGTCGTTGGTGTTTCCGCCGGTGGTGCCCATGATGTGGGTCGAATTGTAATGGATGTCGTACATGTTCGTGAGGCCCTTGAGTCTGGTGTCGGTGGGGCCTGCGAAGAAGTTGAGACAGCCGTCTCTGCCCAGGATGTCGACCGCCTGCTCATAGACAGCAGGAATGGGAGCATAACAGAGAACGTCGTCAAAACCGGTGCCGCCGGAGATCTCGCGGAGTTCCGCAGCCGGGTCGGCCATGTCCTTCGTGTTGATGAAGCGTACATCGATGCCTTTTTCAGCATACTCTTCCGGGGGGAACAGTTCCGCGGCGCGGTCGAGTCTGCTCTGATCGATGTCGGTGACGACGAGCATGCCGGGCGTCACATCGCGATTCAGGATGTAGGTGACAGCGCCGAGACCCATGGGGCCACCGCCGGCAACGATGGCGAGTTTACCACCCTGTTTGATGCCCATCAGATGGTTGTAGTCCCCCATCTTGGTGTGGTACATCGCGTTGACGGCTCCGATCGAGCAGGACAGCGGCTCCGCCAGAGCGGCGTCATAGTAGGCTTCGCCTTTGTACTCGAGGAAGCAGTTGCACTCGAAGACTTCCATCGGCATGATGCAGTAGGTCGTGTCTCCGCCACAGAACTCATAGGAATATCCGGGGCTGTCCATGCTGCCCTTGTAGTTGAGGGCCGGCTGATGAGTGAACTTCATTCCGGGTTTATACTTATCTTTATATTTGGCACCGACTTCGACGATGTCCCCTGCCAGTTCGTGGCCGAGGATGGCCGGGTGCTCCGCGACGTCGGCATGGACGCGCTTGTGTTCGACACCGAGCTTGGCCATCTTATAGGTGGACATGCAGATGCTGTCGCAGACGATCTTGACTAAGATCTCATCGTCTTTGATGGGCGGAAGTTCGAATTCGTCGATGCGGACGTCGTTGGCGGCATGTAACCGGGCTGCTCTTGCTTTCATAATACGCTCTCCTTTTTCATTTTAAAAGCATTTTGAGGCGATCCATTTGGATTTCAGGGCGATATACCTTTTGTTTCAAAAGCATGTATCCCTTATTTCGCTTTCATTTTAACAGCTTATAAGATGGATTGCAACTGTTATTTTGACAATTTTTAAACCTTTTTCTTAGTTATTTTGACGAAAACACAACTATTTTGTTCTTCTGGTTGTTGAAATAACAATTCAAGGGCACAAAAAAAAAGCACCATCCGAAGATGATGCTTTTCGCTCAGGGTCTCCCCTGTTCTTATTCGACTGTAACGGACTTTGCGAGGTTCCTCGGTTTGTCGACATCGACGCCACGGGCCAGGGATACATAGTAGCCCATCAGCTGCAGCGGGATGACCGCGAGGGAGGTCGTGAAGTGTTCGTCGGTCTTCGGGATGAAGACACAGAAGTTCGCGATGTCTTCCATATTATAGTTGCCGGCAGTGGTGAGGCCCATCAGATAACCGCCGCGGGATTTGACTTCGACCATATTGGAAATCGTCTTTTCGATGACCTCCGACTGCGTGCAGACACCGATGACCAGGATGCCGTCCTCGATGAGCGAGATGGTGCCGTGTTTCAGTTCGCCGGCGGCGTATGCTTCGGAATGGACATAGGAGGTCTCCTTCATCTTCAGAGAACCTTCCATGCAGGTCGCGAAGTCCAGGCCCCGGCCGATGAAGAAGATGTCGTTGGCGTTCGCAAACTTGGAAGCAAACCACTGGATGCGTTCCTTGTCGTCGAGGATGCGCTGGATCTTGTCCGGCAGCGTCTTCAATTCCTTGACAAGAGCAGCCGCCTGTTTCTTCGTCAGGTTCCCTCTCACCCGGGCAAACTCGATGGCAAGCAGGTCGTTGGCGACCAGCTGCGTGGAGTATGCCTTGGTGGTGGCAACAGCGATCTCCGGGCCGGCCAGTGTATAGAACACATAATCGGCTTCACGGGCGATCGAGCTGCCAATGACATTGACGATCGCCAGGGTCTTCACGCCCGCCGCTTTACACTTGCGAAGGGCTTCCAGGCTGTCCGCCGTCTCACCGGACTGGCTGATGATGATGGCCAGAGTGTTCGGTGCGATCGGACTTCTGCGATACCGGAATTCGGAAGCGACTTCGACACGGACCGGGATGCCGGTCATGTCTTCGAATACATACTGAGCCACCATACCGACATGGTAAGCGGAGCCGCAGCCGATGATAAGGATGTTGTCGATGGCCTTGATGTCTTCTGCGGTAAGACCGGTCGACGACAAGTCGATCTTGTCCTTGTCGTCTGTGACGGAATGGATGGTATCTTCGACTGCTTTCGGCTGTTCGTGGATCTCCTTCATCATGAAATGTTCGAAACCGCCGCGTTCCGCCGCCTCGGCGTCCCAGGTGATCTCGGTCAGGGTCTTGACCAGCGGCTCACAGTCGATGTTGTAGAACTCGATGCTGCCCTCTTTGAGACGGGCCATCTCCATATTATCGATGTAATAGACTTTTCTCGTATGGTTCAGGATGGCCGGGACATCGGAGGCAATAAACGCATCTTTACCGTTTTTGCCGATGATCATCGGGCTTCCGTTGCGCGCGCAGAAGATCTCACCGGGGTAGTCCGCAAACATGAGGCAGAGCGCATAGGAACCGCGCACACGCAGGATGGCGCGGGAGATGGCGCGCAGGGGGCCTTCTCCATACTTTTTATAATAGTAGTCGACCAGTTTGATGATACATTCGGTATCGGTCTGGGAGTAGAATCGGTATCCGTTTCTCTTCAGCTTGTCGCGGATCTCTTCATAATTCTCGATGATGCCGTTGTGCACGCCGATGACCGCATCGTCATCCGAGTGATGCGGATGAGCATTGGTCTCCGACGGAGCGCCATGGGTCGCCCAGCGGGTGTGCCCGATGCCGCAGGTGCCGACGATGGATTCGACGGGTCCGATCTTGTCTTTGAGATCGGCGATCCGCCCCTTCTCCTTGACGGTGACAGGCGCATTCTTTCCATCGCGAACGGCGATGCCGGCCGAGTCATAACCTCTGTATTCGAGTTTGGTCAGTCCTTCCAGAAGGATCGGAGCTGCCTGATCTTTTCCAACATATCCTACGATTCCACACATAGGGAAACCTCCTCTAAAGAGAAAAGCATCGCTATTCAAGCGACGCCGTTGCCGTTTAAATTATCTGAACCAGTATGATTTATTCGCGTATACTATAGCAGAAAAGATAGCCCGGTTCAAGATTCTACTTTTGATGCATCAAGATTTTTGAAAAAAGTTGTAAAATGGTGTTGACAGCCGGATTTATCCGTGGTATGGTATAGCCGTACTAAGATGCTTAGTACGCACAAGCTTTATTGGATACTCATTCAACAGGAGGGAACCCACAATGAAAAAATCGCTCAGATCCATCATCGCAGTCCTCATCGCGCTCACCATGATGCTCGCCTTTGCGGCCTGCAACAACAAGAACGCAGCGGACACCGCAAAAACCACGAAGGCCACCGAGTCCGACCAGTTCGAGACAGCGACCGACAACGACGCCATGGAGTATGTCAGCCCCGACGGCTGGAGAGTCACCTATGACGCAAAGACCATGGAATCCATGGAGATCGACGACCACGCCGCCCAGTTCACCTACATCGGTGAGTCCGCCGGCACCAACTCGGTCGAGATCCGCTACCTCAAAGACAAGCAGCCCGAAGAAGTCCTTTATGACCTGACTTCCACCTGGACCAACGACCAGGATGACATCGAGCGCTCCGAAGGCATCTTCCCCGGCACCACGGACAAGTGGGGTTTCTGGAGAGAACTCCCGGCCGATGAAGACGGCTCCCGTCTTGGCCAGACTGCCATCGCCGGCGAATACAACGGCGGCGTCCTTCTCTTCACCATCACCTCTCACACGAGCGGCAAAGATGAGATCGACATCCCCGTCAGCGACGCCATCTCCGAACTCATCAACGGCATCCAGTACAAAGACGGTTTCAAAGACCAGAAGATGTTCGAGTACTATGCCGGCACCTACAAAGCGGCCAAAGACAACAAGGCCTACAAGTCCATCGTCCTCAACAAGGACCACTCCGGTGTCCTGACCGACGCGAAGGGCAACAAGAAAGACTTCCAGTGGGGTTCCATCGAGCTCACCACCTTTGGCGACGATGAAGACTACGAGTTCACCATCGAAGGCGACAGCCTGATGCTCGAAGTCGACGACAACACCTGGGTCGATTTCGCAAAATAAAAAACCTCTGCTACCAGCAGAATGATATAAAAAGCACCGCTGCAAAGCGGTGCTCTTTTAATAGTATCTTGTATTTTTCCCTTTAAACTGTTAAACTAATCTTTACGATTTTGAGAAATTGAGAAACAAGGAGAATGTCTTATGGACAATCAGACCCGTGAGCAGTTCGGCTCCCGACTGGGGTACATCCTCGTCTCCGCCGGCTGCGCCATCGGTATCGGCAACGTCTGGAAGTTCCCGTACATCTGCGGGCAGTACGGCGGCGCCATCTTCATGCTCATCTACCTCGTGTTCCTGGTCATCCTCGGCATCCCGATCCTGACCACCGAGTTCGCCATCGGCCGCGGCTCCCAGAGAAGTGCCGCCCGCGCCTATGACGTCCTCGAGCCAAAGGGCACGAGATGGCACTGGTACAGCTGGTTCTCGATCATCGGCTGTTCCCTGCTCATGATGTATTACACCACCGTTGCCGGCTGGATGATGAACTACGGTCTCAAACACATTGCCGGCACGTTCGTCGGTAAATCGCCCGAGGAAGTCACCGGAGGCTTCAGCGAGATGCTCGGCAACCCGCTGGAACTGACCTTCTGGACCGTCCTCGTCTGCCTGCTCGGCTTCACGGTCTGCTACTTCGGCATCCAGAAAGGCATCGAGCGCGTCACGAAATACCTCATGGTCGCGCTGCTGGCCCTCATGGTCATCCTGGCGGTCCATTCCGTCTTCCTTGACGGCGCCGACGCGGGCGTCCGCTACTACCTCGTCCCGAACCTCGAGAACATCCAGGACCACGGCATCGGCGAAGTCGTTTTCAACGCGATGAGCCACGCCTTCTTCACACTGTCCATCGGTGTCGGTTCCATGCTCATCTTCGGTTCCTACATCGGCAAGGAACGGAGCCTGATGGGTGAATCCATGGTCATCACCGGGCTCGACACCTTCGTCGCCCTGACCGCCGGTTTCATCATCATCCCCTCCTGCTTCGCGTACGGCGTCGAACCCGGCGCGGGCCCGAGCCTCATCTTCATCACCATCCCGAACCTCTTCACCCAGATGCCCGGCGGACGCTGGTGGGGCGCGGTCTTCTTCATCTTCCTGACCTTCGCCGCCATGTCCACCGTCGTCGCTGTCTTCGAGGGCATCATCGCCTTCTTCATGGACCGCTTCGACTGGAACCGGAAAAAGAGCACCGTCATCAGCGGCATCGCCATCACGCTGCTCAGCATGCCCTGCGTCTTCGGTTTCAACCTCTGGTCCAAGATCCAGCTCCTCGGTGAGGGCTCTTCGGTCCTCGACTTCGAAGACTTCATTGTCTCGAACAACCTCCTGCCGCTCGGCTCTCTGGCCTTCGTCCTCTTCTGCACCAGCAAGAACGGCTGGGGCTTCGAGAACTTCATCGCCGAAGTCAATGCCGGCAAGGGCCTCAAAATGCCTTCCAATGGCGTGGCGAAGTTCTACATGACCTGGATCCTGCCCCTCGTCATCATCGCGGTGTACCTCAAGGGCTATTGGGACATGTTCAAACCGGAAGTCGGGTTCGATGCCCGCTTCTTCGGCTGGATGGCCTTCGCCCTCCTCTTCCTCGCGTTCATCATGTTCGTCGCCATCTGGGGCGGCCACAAACGCGCGGAAAAACAGCAGTAACTCTGACAAATAATAATCGCCCTCGAGCATGAGCCCGGGGGCGATTTGTTTACAGGTCTGATGATTCCATCGGGAGATCCAGCAAGTCTTCCATGTGACAATGCAGCGTTCTGGAGAGCGCATAGAGCGTTCCGGCAGAGGCCTGTTCGATTCGTTTGGCACCCTGCTCATACTGCTGGATGGCCCTGAGCCCGACACCGGAGCGTTCCGAAAGCTGCCGCTGTGAGAACCCGGAGTCTTCCCGAAGCCGTTTGAGTCGCGCACCACGACGAAACGTTGTTCTGCGCAGGTTTTCTGCCGTTTCCACAAACTTATTCTCCGGTGCTTCATGGAGCGGATGATACATCATGACGATATCCTCCAGCGGAAGAAACTCCCGGATCCGGGAAAACGGAAGCCCGCTTTCCCACTGATAGTACGCGAGGATCCAGCCGGCCCAGTACCAGGAACTGTAAGACTCCGAGTCCAGGGGACTTTGCGACGGAAGATCCAGTCCGCACTCCATCAGGATATGGTCAACTAATTCACTTCCGGACATACCGAACAGGACCCGTGGATCGCCCTGTTCAAACAGTTCCGCGTACCCGCTTCGAATCATTTGTTTTAAAAAGAAATCGCCTTCCATGCCAATTGCATTGACCGCATAGTCCACTGCTTCGCCAAGACTGTCCTGGGCAATTTCAAGGTATTTCTTATCATAGAGACGGTTCATTTCAGGGTCACCTCCCCGCGTAACAAGTCGATCAGATAGATGCCTTTATGTTCCTGCTCTCTTTGAATGACATCAAACTGTTCTCTGGCAGTCTGATCGCGATTTAGCCTGCGTTGATAATAAAGGGGGCCTTCCACAGGATCTGCAGACTGAAACTGAAGCTGATGGGACACTGTTTCGCTTTTCAAAACGACCTGTATTCCTAAATCGCCCAAATACATCGCACGTTCCAGCGCCTCCAGCGAGAGACTGTTTTGCAAAAAGGCTCTGGCAAAGCGAAAATAAGAGTCATCAGCCCGATACCCTGTAATTAAATCATAGGGACTAACGTCCAGGAGGTAACGCTCCTCCAGCCAATCTCTGCCCTCTGTCATCAGAGCTCCGGTCATTCGGAATTTACGATAATGGACCAAAAGTGCCAGCCAGTGAAGGATCGTATAGTCGCTCAGAGAGAGTATCTTCAAACCTGCAGTATCCAACTCGTAGGAGTTCACATATCCGCCGGAAGCATCCTTACAGGCCCACTCTTTGGCCAGCTCAACATGCTCCGTGCAATAAAAGCCGAGACCATAATCGTTATAAGGGTTCCCTTTCCCATATTCCGGTCTTTCTATAATCGTTTCCGAACCATGATACAGCTGCATTCTATCCTCCTGTGACTCCATAGAGTTATATGCTTCCCTATAGATTATAACTCTATAGAGTCATAGATGCAAACATAAAGTAATCGCCCTCGAGCTTCGAGCCCGGGGGCGATTTGTTTTGTGTCTTTACAGGAGTTTCATGCTGCGGTCTTCGCCGATGCCGACATCGTCGATCTCGTACTTCGTTCCGTCCTCACCGATGATGAAGCCTTTGAGGTCGCCAAAGGTGATCGAGTAGTCAGAGCAGGCGACACCGAGGTTGAACTTGACGAGGTTGCGGTCACGGACCTGATAGTCGAGGTCGATGGTGCCGTACTCGTCATAGATGCGCCAGTGGTCATAGTCATAGTGTTTGAAGTAGACCGGCGGCAGACGGTCGTTCTTCTCGCCGAGCCACAGGATGTTCTCGTTGTAGTCGTCCTGGTCGATCGACTGGTTGCGGGTCAGGTTGAAGCCGAACTTCACAGGCTTGTCGTTCACGGTGCAGTACCCCATGTTCGTGATCCAGTCATAGTGAGCTTTCTTCGGGTAATAGCCGCGGTGGTCGTCGATGATCGCCATGGTGGCGTCGTTCGCCTTGTACTCTTTTCCATTAAAGATGACCGAGCCTTCGACCGTGAAGATGTCTTTCTGCGAGTAGAGGCTGATGTTGCCGCCAAAGGGCATGGAGCCGACGGCCGGGTCGGACCAGCGGGTCAGCTGCAGGTCATAGGAGACCTTGTTTTTGAGGCCTCTTCCCTGTCCGAAGACATGGGCCTTGCCCTGGTTCTGGCAGTTCTCAAAGGTGACGCTGTTCAGTTTGCTCTTCGCCACCGTCGCGCTGCCGTCCAGCAGGTTTTCTGACATGTAGCCGTTCTTTGCGAGCATCGGCGCCATGAAGGACGTCATCTCACCGGTCTTCTTGTCATAGACGAGCGTCAGAGCGATGGTGACGGCGCCGCCCATAACGGACATGGCGGTCAGGAACGAGATGTCATCGAAGTTGACTTCCAGCGCTTCCCAGAGGGTCACTTTCACGCCGTTCAGGAACTTCGGGACGCCGACGTCTTTCGCGTCGAGCAGGTTGATGATCGGGAATTCCTTGTCGAAGGTCCCGACAGCCACACGGCCCTTGTCGTCGACCAGCTTCTCCGGTGTGGCGATGGGATAACGAAGTTTCGAGAGCGGGACCCCGTTCTTCGCTTTTTTCAATTTCGGGTCGGCTTCGAGTTTTGCGCCTTTCAATGCTTTTGCCTGAGCTTTGGCAGCCTGTTTTTTCTGCTTTTTGCCCTTCGGAGGGACCTCCTGCAGTTGCCATTTCGGTTTTCCAAACATGAGCATACTCCTTTCATTTGTTCGAACAATCTTCTCCTTCTATATTGTATCAAAATATTCGAACAACAGCAATAAGAGACACGTGTACAGGTTCTACAAAATTCCTGTATGATTTTTGACACATCGGTGATTCTGTCAAAAGAGTCCCGGAATCAATGATTCCGGGACTCGCGTTGTTTTCTTCGGTTTGTTTCGGCGATTTACGGCAGGTTCGCGAACTTCGTCAGAAGGTCTTTGTAGAGCTTGCGGGTGTCTTCCTTCGTCTCTTTGAGGCCGTTCCAGGAGACATGGTCGAACTTCATGACCGGCATGTTGTACCAGTGGCCGGGCGTTGCGGTCATGCCGTCCTTCCACTCGGTAGCTTCCTCGGTCAGAGGAGCGCCGGTCGAGATGGTGTTGACATAGCCGTCGGTCGGGAGCCAGTCCTTGTTGATGCCGTGGCGGCGCATCTTCGGCGTGATGATGTGGCTCGTCACATAGCCGGCATCCTTGCAGAACAGGGACATCTCCTTGTCCGGGGTCTGAAGGCCGAAGAGGCCTTTGTGGGAGCGGCAGGCTCTGTGGGCAAAGTAGTAGGTGCCCTCATGAGCGTGGATATCCTTATTGAGTTCTTCCATGACGTAGATGCCCAGTTCGAAGGCGCTGTTATCGAAACGGTTCTGGGCAAAGCGGTACATCTTCAGCCACTCATATGTCGGAAGACGGAAGCGGCGGAGTTTCACCTTTTCGGGGTTCTTCATGACGCCCCACTGTTCCATCATCGGGTCATAGTACTTGCCGACCCAGCTGTTGCCGAGGAGGGTGACGAAATACATGACGTAGTAGCAGAGGAACTTGTTGACGAGGATGCCGTGCCAGGACGCGTACGTGGTACCGTTGTTGACACCGGACAGCGTGGTGACCGTATGGATGCAGTCGCCCTTCCCGCCTTTGAAAAGACCGGAGAGTTCATCTGCCGGAGTGCCGTTGCGCTCTTCTTCCGAGCCGTAAGCCATCAGGTAGTCGAAAAGACGGACGGTCGGGCCGCCGAAGCTGTGGCCGACGAGGTTGATCTTCTCGTGGTCGCCGGGGGTGCCGAGGTCCTTCAGAATGCCGGGATAGGTGCGGCCGTAACGCTCATGGCCGTACTTTTCACTGTGGACTTTGCCGTAGTCGACCCGGCCGCCGTACAGCTGTGCATAGAGGACACAGCAACGGTCCCAGAGACTGTTGAAGGGGCCGACAGCAGGCGTGTAGACCTCGAAACCTTCCTTCCGAAGGTAGTCCTGGACGCCGTGCTTCAGGCCGAAGTAGTCGATGCCGAGTTTGCTGGTGAGCCCGTCTTCTTCGCCCCAGCCGATGAAGCCGTGGACGAATACGGTAGGATACTTGTTCATTTCGTTGTCCTCCTTACATAAGACGTTCGAACAATTCGCTTCACGTCTCCTATTGTAACAGAAAGCCGCCTTCCGGGGAAGGCGGCAAATCTTTACTGATGTAAAAGTTTATTTAGTCTTCACGCCGGAGAAGTCGAAGACTTTCAGACGACGAAGCAGGACGCCGATGTCGGTCTTGTCGACTGCGGGCAGGATGACCTTGTCGAGAAGGAGCTTCTGGCCCATGGCCACCGGCTTCTCGAGGAAGGACGGGACTTCGAACATCTTGGTATCGTTCAGCGGCTTGCCGTCACGCATGTCGACGAATGCCTTGAGGACCCAGCGGATGTCGTAGATGGAGCCGTAGACTTCCGGAATCGCTCTGTTGACCTTGGCGAACTTGTAAACAGCCATCATTGCGGAACGGATGGACTTTTCAGTCGTGAAGGAGCAGTCACGCTCGACATGGACATGGTTGCCGAGGAACGCGAAGTTGGTGACGCCGGCCGGAACGACTTCCGGATAGGTGCCCTTGCTTCTGGAGACGAAGTAAGTGGTGACACGGGGCATCATGCAGGGGATGCAGTTACAGCCCTTGGCAGCGAGCTCGTCGATCTTCTCGATCGGGCAGCCGATGTGATACAGCCACTCTTTGGCGATCTCTTCACCGGTGCAGTCTCTCATGCGTTTCTTGACATAGTTACCGACGTTGCTGGTGTACAGACCGTAGATCCAGACGATGGTGTTCTTCTCGGTATCCTGGTCAAGGAAGTGCTTCTGACGGTTGATGGTCCAGGACATGACCCAGCCGGAGTCTTTGATGGTGACGATACCGCCGGTGACGACTTTACCGTCTCTCGGATCACGGCCGGTGATGTTGGTGATGTACTTCAGGATCTCGTTGTCCATGGTGGTCAGAGTAGCGGACTCCCACTGAGTGATTTCGGGGTCAGCCAGCAGCTCGTCGGGGTTACCGAAGGACGGATCCTGTTTGGCGATGTTCTGCCAGGTCTTCCAGGAACCATAGACGGAAGTATCCCAGTCAGGAGCGGTGTGATGGTCACCGAGTTTGATGTTCGCAGTGTTGGAACCGTTGGTGAAGAAGACGAAGGTGTTCTCGTCGATGTCGACGGAGGTCTCCTTGCCTTCGATGGTGACTTCGACCTTGGTCGCGGTCTTCTTGTTGCCTTCTTTGGTGAAGAGGACGTTCGTGACCATAGCATGGTAAACGAAGTTGACGCCGTGGTCCTTCAGCCAGTTTTCCATGGGAAGGATGATGGAGTCATAGTTGTTGTATTTGCAGAAACGAAGAGAGGAAAGATCGGTGAAACCTTCCAGATGGTGGATGAATCTCTGCAGGTACAGTTTGACTTCAAGGGCGGAATGCTCGTTCTTGAATGCGAACATGGTCTTGAAGTAATACCAGAAGTTGGAGTTGAAGGTCTCATCGGTGAAGAACTGGTCGATGGATTTGCCATAGAGGTCTTCGTCCTTCATGAGCATGACTTTCAGGACTTCCATCTGAGCCTTGTCGGACATGTTGAACTTCTTGTCCGGGGCAGCGTTCTGGCCGCGGTTGTAGGAAACACGGCAGTTGGAGAAGTTCGGGTCAGCCTCGTTCAGACGCTTGTAAGCGTCGAGGATGGAGACGTTCTTGTCATCGCAGGACGGGATATCTTTGAAGAGGTCCCACATGCACTCGAAGTGGTCGTCCATTTCACGACCGCCGGAGATGACGTAACCTTTGCCGGGGATGAACATACCGTCGCAGGAACCGCCGGAGACGGAACGTGCCTCATAAACGGTGATGTTTTTGCCGGGCATCTTGGCGTCACGGACCAGGAAGCAGGCCGCTGCAAGGCCGGCGATACCGGAACCGATGACGATGGCGTGTTTGTTTTCGATGTCTTCGGCCGGAACGGTGGTGCAGCCGGACTCGTAGTTACCGTTGCTGTGATAGAAGCCCTGCTCCTCGATGTCATGCCAGTTGAAGATCAGGTTCTTGCGTTCCAGGCCATTGTAAAATCCATTATCCATAATGTACTTTCCTCCATAAAATGTTCTTGGTCTGTTTACTCTCTTTGTTCGTTGACGATCCTTATTCGGCGAGTTCCCGGAGCCCCTCACGATAGAGGATATCGATCTCCCCTCTTCCGAGTTTGATGAGCCCGAACTCTTCCATTTTCTTGAGCTCCCTGCTGATGACGACCCGGGTCGTGCCCAGTTCGTTCGCCAGTTCCTCGTGGGTCAGACGGACCGTGCCTTTCAGTACGCTTCGTTCGAGCAGCGTCCGGGCAAGATTGCCGCGAACCGTGACGAAGGCAGAATAGGACAGGCTGTCCGTCAGCCGGCGGATCAGCAGCTCTTCGCTCTCCAGAACGTAGTCCAGTGCCTCGGGGCACCGTCCCATGACCTCGGCCATGACGTTTTTCGGAAGGAAGGCGTATTCACAGTCCTTCGAAGTCTCATAACGCAGCTGGCCTTTGCGGTTGTGGGTCGCATCGCCCGGGTGGACCAGAAAATTATCTCCAGCGCCCATGGTCATCGCGGTGATCTCTCTCCCCTCGTCGGAGGACAGGAAGATCCTCAGGTTCCCTTGCAGCAGGAACACGATGCCGCCTCGCATGAACCGTTTGCTCGAAAAGAAGCCGCTTCCGGGGTTTGCCGCTGTCTGCAGATTCTCTTCGATGAACTTGCGGTCTTTGTCGCTGAGAGCGTTCCAGAATGGAATGAATTGCTCGGGAGTCATATGGGTTCTCCTTTCAACTCGTGAACAAGTCGTGAACATTTTATAGCTAAATTATACACGAGTCAGTTACAAAAGTTACATTAAATTCGCGATTGACCACAATTTGTACGAATAACCAAATAATGGGTGTGATTCTCCTCAAAATTTCTTTATTTACACTTGTCAATTCATGTATAATGATGAAAAAGAAACCTGATTTTTATTAATGAGGAGAGATATGATATGAAATTCCATGCAAAACCCTTCCCCTTTCAGAGGGTCGCCGGGGACCCGTTCCCGAACAGCGACTATTACGAGATGGGAGACTACCAGATCCACTACCGCATCGACCCCGCCAAAACGGTGACCCCGGTGGCCAAAGCCTTCATGATCCACGGTTTTGCCTGCAACACCCGGTTCTACGACGAGCTCGTCGAGAAACTGACCGCGGAAGGCATCTCCTGCCTGCGCGTCGACCTCCCCGACTTCGGGTTCTCGACCCGTGAGTACAAGGGCATCCGCTACATCCCCCAGACCGAGATCCTCGCGCAGATGATGAAGGACTTCGACGAAGACGGGACCGGCTGGATCCTCTTCGGCCACTCCATGGGCGGCTCCGTCGCCATGCAGATGGCCATCGCCGAAGCCGGCAAAGACGAGAAAGAGATCGACTCTCTGGTGCTCTATGCGCCCCTGCTCATGGCCGACTCGCCGAAGTTCCTGCGGGACTTCATGCTGAACGCCCCGGTCGGGCCGCTACTCGACCTCATCCTGCCGCTCATCACGCCCTATGACATCATCTGGAAAGCGGTCGGCTACCTCATGACCTTCGACTGGAAGTACACGAAAGAGATGCCCGCCGGCGTCTACCGCGATGCGCTCCAGGTCAAACACATGGGCCGCGGTGCCGCCTACATGACGGCCGTCGCCTCCAAGCCCGACATCAACGATATGGCGAAGGTCACCGTCCCGACCCAGCTCATCTTCGGCGGCAGAGACCTCTTCGTCATGCCGAACGTCGCATTCAAAATGTGGAAAAAGATGCCCGCGCAGACGTACAAACACGTCTTCCTTTCCGGCGCCCACTGCTTCCTGCAGAACCAGGCGGACCGCACCTGGGAGACCACGAAGAAGTTCCTTCAGAAGACCAAACAGATCTGACCACCCTGAAACACAAAAATCGCCTCTGCTCCGCAAGGAACAGGGGCGATTATAGTTTGTTTTTATATACGCGCGTTTATTTCCCAAAGACGTCCGGGAACAGGACTTCCTCCACGATGGCGGCCGCATCGGTGATGCAGTCGGGACAGGAGTGGAGCATGACGCCGGTCTCGACGCCCTTGAGGTCCTTGCAGATGGTGGCGCCGGCTCTCTGCTGGAAGCGCGCGACGATCTCCCGGGACAGCTGATAGGTCTGGCCCTTGGTCACCGGGTTCTGAAGGTCTCCGCCGGAATTCTTCATGCCCGCCAGCACACAGGCTCCGGACAGCGCGCCGCAGGTGCCCTGCATGCCGCCCATGCCGAGGCCGAGGCCTTCGGTCATCTTGAACATGGTCTGCTCGTCACAGCCCACGAGGTCCGCATAGGTGCAGGCCACGGACTGGGCGCAGTTGAAGCCCATGTTGTGTCTCATCGTACAATCGTTGATCCTGCTATCCATAGTTGTTCTCCCAAGAAAAGTTTCAATATGCCGAGAGGGCATCTGCCAGGATGATGAGCAGAGCCGCCCGGTAAGCGATGTCGAAATTCGTGTTTTTATGGTCTCTCTTTCGGACGCGGCAGGCCACGAGGATGGCGGCATGGATGAGCCGGCGCTTCCGGGCGACCGCGAAGAGGCCGTGGTACCCGGTCTGCTGTGCGAGCGCCATATCCGCTTCCCGCATCCGTTCGAGGAACCGTTTCGTGTCGTACTTCGAAAAGCTCAGGGCACCGAGCAGTCCCATCGAGTGGTTCCCGCCCAGTTTCATTCCGGCCGTGTGCAGCGCCGACGTGAACCGTTCGATGTGCCGCATGTTCTGGTCGTTGGAGTCTCCGGCGATGGACAACGTGACACCGACGGCCCTCGCGGAAGAGCGCAGCGGGAACAGCGGCTTGAGCCGTCCGCCCAGTTCCTCGAGTTCGAACACGGCCCGCTCCGGCGGTTTGTCCGTCATGGCCAGCAGCGCTGCCACCAGGGCCTCTCCATCGTGGTCGAGCAGGCCCCGCTGCTCCATCAGGTCGTAGATGCGCGCGGTCTTGTCGATATACCGTTTCCACTCGGTCTTCGGGATGACGTCCACGACACCGAGGACGGTCATGGCGAGGAAGGCGCTGCGGGGGACTTTCTCCGTCATCTGACGGTAGAGGTCCGGCGCCAGGAGCGTCAGTTCCTCCGGCACGGGCGATGCCGCCAGCATACAGGCGACCGGGACGACCGCAGGTCCTTTGAAGTCTCCGGTGAAGTCGTCATCCATGCGGATGTGGTCCCGGAGGCCTTTCAGTTCCTCCGCCGTGATCGGACGTTCCCGTTCGAGGAGGATGGCGGCACAGACCGGGTAGAGCATGCCTTCTTCTCTCCCGTAGGCGTCCCGCAGAGCCGTCACGTTGTGGACGAAATACTTTGCGAGGTCCGTATACCGGTCGACCATGGTCTTCACCCCCCGTTCCTCTCGTTTACAAATCTTCTCTCACTATAGCACGTTTTTCCCAAAACTGCTATAATGAGCAGGAACAAAGAAAACGATCCAGGGAGGACGTCACTATGCGCATCGCTGTCTGTTATGACGACAAGACCGGAGAGGTCTTCGGCCACTTCGGAGAGACTCAGTTCTTCAAACTCTATGAAGTCGACGATGACACGAAAGAGATCACCGCGTCCGAGGTCAAGGGCACCGAAGGGTATTCCCACACGGCGCTCATCGGACTTCTGTCCTACTACGGCGCCGACCTTCTGCTGTCCGGCGGCATGGGCGGCCACGCCAGAGACCTGCTCGACAAGGCCGGCATCCGGTACTTCCCCGGTGTCTCCGGCAATGCCGACGAACAGGTCGCCGCGTACCTTGCCGGCAACCTGCAGTACGACATGGACGCCACCTGCCCCCACCACGAGCACCATCACGGTCACGGGGAAGACGGCTGTTGCGGTCACCATCACTAAGCGGAAACCATTTCGAAACATTGCCCTTCGTTGACAGACGGAGGGCTTTGTGATAATATTTTTGCAATCTTTTTTATAAAGCGAAACCGATCCGAGGAGCAACCGTCATGAAAAACGTTCTTCTCACAGCTGAATACCGCTTTTACGGCTTTACCTATTATTTTGGTAAGGCTTTCGACCGGTGCGGCTGAACACAAAATCGCGTTTCTCTGAATTTTGTACAGTATCAGGCCTGCGGCGGTTGCTGCGGGCCTTTCTTATTGAAGAATTTTTCAGCACTTTAAAGGAGCAAAGAACCATGGTCGTCATTCTGAAAAACAACCCGGACGAAGCACAGCTGCAAAGCCTCATCCACTGGCTGGAGACCAAGAACATCCAGGTCACCCAGTCCCTCGGGGAGTCCAACCACATCCTCGGACTCATCGGCGATACATCGCGCATCGACATGGACCTCATCGGGGCCCTCGACATCGTCGAATCGGTGCGGCGGATCCAGGAGCCCTATAAAAAAGCGAACCGGAAGTTCCACCCGGACGACACCGTCATTACGGTGAAGGGCACCACCATCGGCAACGGAGAACTGGCCCTCATCGCCGGTCCCGGAGCGGTGGAGAATGACGAGCAGATGCTTCAGATCGCCCAGGCGGTCAAAGCGGCGGGTGCCACCATCCTCCGCGGCGGCGCGTTCATCGGCCGGTCCTCCCCCTACTCCTTCCAGGGCCTCGGGAAAGAAGGCCTCGATGCCCTCGTCAAGGCAGGCATCGCCACCGGCATGCCGGTCATCTCGGAGATCATGCGCATCTCCCAGCTCGACTACTTCAAAGACGTCGACATCATCCAGGTCGGTGCCCGGAACATGAAGAACTTCGACCTTCTGAAGGAACTCGGTAAGTCCGACAAGCCGATCCTCCTGAAGCGCGGCCTCTCCGCCACCTATGAGGAACTCCTCATGAGTGCCGAGTACGTCATGTCTCAGGGCAACACGAACGTCATCCTCTGTGAACGAGGCATCCGGACCTTCGAGACCTACACGACCAACACCTTCGACATCTCGACGATCCCGGTCCTCAAAAGCCTGTCCCACCTGCCGGTGGTCGCAGACCCCTGTCACGCCTCCGGACGCGCGGCCCTCGTCGCGCCCCTCGCGGCGGCCTCCGTGGCAGCCGGTGCCGACGGCCTCATGATCGAAGTCCATCCGGACCCGACCCACGCGCTGTCCGACGCCAAACAGCAGATCTCCCCCGCGGCATTCGCCGACCTGGCGGAGACCCTGAAGACCATCCGTAACACCGTCAAACCACAGTAAAGAAGGAACGCACTATGAAAACCATCCGTACCGTCGGCATCGTCGGCCTCGGCCTCATCGGAGGCTCCATGGCCCGCTCCGTGCGCAAGCACACCATCGCGAAGGTCTACGGCTATGACCTGAGCCAGGACGCCATGTCCCTCGCGGAGCTCTCCGGCGCCATCGACGGTCCCCTCACGAAGGAGACCCTGAAAGAGTGCGACCTTCTGATGATCGCCATCTTCCCGAAAGCCCTCGTCCAGTGGGTAAAAGACCACGCCGATGACATCCCGAAAGAGACCATCTTAGTAGACCTTTGCGGCGTAAAGCGTTATATTTATGATAACGTGTCGCCCATCGCCAGAGAGAAAGGGTTCCTCTATGTGGGCGGCCACCCCATGGCGGGCAAAGAGGTCTCCGGCTTCAAAAACTCGGATGCGGAACTCTACAAGGACGCTTCCATGATCCTCTGCCCCGACGACACCGCGGACATCGACGACCTCGACACCCTGAAAGCGTTCTACCTGTCGCTGGGCTTTGGAGAAGTCGTCTTCTCGACGCCCGAAGAACACGACCGGATCATCGCGTACACGTCGCAGCTGGCCCATGCCGCCTCGAGCGCGTACATCAAGTCCCCCACCTCCCGTCAGCGGATGGGCTTCACGGCAGGCTCCTACAAGGACATGACCCGTGTCGCCCGGCTGGACCCCGAGATGTGGACCCAGCTCTTCATGGTGAACCGGGACAACATGATCGGCGAGCTCCAGGAGCTGGTCGACAACCTCACCGGGTACCTCGACGCGCTGAAAGCCGATGACCCCGAACAACTGAAAAAACTCTTCGAAGAGGGCCGCGACCTCAAGGTCACCGAGCCCATCGAGAACTGCTGAGAAACTGATTAGAAAGAGTGACCCGCCATGAGCACCAAGACCATACACGTAACGGCCTCCCGGGACTACGACGTTCTCATCGGGAGCGGCCTGATGAACGATACCGGAAAACTGGTAAAGGAAGTCCACGAGCCCTGTAAAGTCGCCATCGTCTCCGACAGCAATGTGGCTCCCCTGTACATGAAGACCGTACGGGAGTCCCTCGAGGCGGAAGGCTTCGAGACCGTACAGTTCGTCTTCCCGGCCGGGGAATCCTCCAAGACCCTCGACGTCATGGGCGCAGTCCTGAACTTCTGCGCGAGCAAACGTCTGACCCGCACCGACCTCTTCGTCGCCCTCGGCGGAGGCGTCACCGGAGACCTGACCGGCTTTGCGGCGGCGTCCTTCCTGCGGGGCATCGATTACATCCAGATGCCCACCTCCCTGCTGGCAGCCGTGGACTCCTCCGTCGGCGGCAAGACCGCCGTGGATATCCCCGCCGGCAAGAACCTCGTCGGCGCATTCAAGCAGCCCCTGCGGGTCATCTGCGACATCGACGCCTTCGAGACCCTGCCGGACGTCGTCTTCCATGACGGCTGTGCCGAGTGCATCAAGTACGGTGTGCTCGAAAGTCCCCGCCTCCTCGAGGTCTTCTCGGAGGGCACAGAGGCTGTGAAGGCAAACATCACGGAAGTGGTCGCCGAAAGCGTACAGATCAAGGCGAACTATGTCGCGAACGATGAGTTCGACACCGGCGTCCGCCGTTACCTGAACCTCGGCCACACCATCGGCCACGCCATCGAGCGGAGTGCGAAATACCGTCTCATGCACGGCCACTGTGTCGCCATCGGCATGGTCATGATCAGCCGGGCCGGCGAGGCTCTCGGCATCACCGAGGCCGGCACCACTGAGAAGCTCATCGCCATCTGCGAAAAGAACAGCCTCCCCGTCTCCTGTGACTTTTCCACGAAGACACTGCTGGACGGCGCGCTGTCCGATAAAAAACGCATGGGCGGGAACATCGCCCTCATCATTCCCGAACGGCTCGGGAAATGCATGACCCACACCGTTCCGGTCGAAGAGCTGGAACACATCATCGAACTCGGAAAGGAGACGTCCGTTTGAACGTCCGACTCAGTCCCGCGAGCCTGTCAGGCACCGTCCACGCCATCGCCTCTAAAAGCGATGTCCACCGCCTCCTGTTCTGCGCAGCCCAGGCGGACGGTCCCGTCACCATCGAAATGAACAGCACGTCGCCCCTCTCCGACGACATCCTGACGACGGCCTTCGTCATCAAGGCCCTCGGTGCCGATGTCCGAAAAGAGGACGGGCGATTCACGGTCACACCCTCAGACGTCAGTCCGAAGGCTCCGATCTTCGACTGCCGGGAAAGCGGTTCGACCCTGCGCTTCCTGCTGCCGGTGGCGGCGGCCCGCTGCGATGAGCCCTCCTTCACCGGTTCCGGCCGGCTCCCGGAGCGGCCCGTCGAAGACCTCCTGAACGTGCTGAAGGCACGGGGCATCTCGGTCTCTTCGGACAAACTCCCCTTCTCCTTCAACGGCCGCCTGCAGAGCGGCGCGTTCGAACTGCCGGGCAACGTGAGCTCCCAGTACATCACGGGACTCCTGCTGGCACTGCCGGCCCTCTCCGGGGACTCCGAGATCCGTCTCACGTCCCCCCTCCAGTCGGCGTCTTACGTGAACATCACGCTCCACGCGCTGAGCCGGTTCGGCATCCGCACGAGCATCCTGCCCCGGGGCTATCTCATCCCCGGCGGACAGACCTTCCACAGTCCCGGCACCATCGTCGCCGACGGCGACTGGTCCAACGCCGGTTACTTCTTTGCGGCCGGCGCCCTCGGGGGCACGCCTCTTTCCATCGCCGGACTCACTCCGGACTCGCCCCAGGGCGACAAATCCATCGTCGGCATCCTCAACAACCGGATGGGCGCTCCCATCACGAAAGTCCCGGACGCGGACGGCACTTACACCTACACGGTCACCCCGGCAGAGGAACTGCGGGCCTGTGACCTCGACGTCACCAACATCCCGGACGCCTTCCCGGTGCTCGCGGTGCTCGCAGCCTTTGCGAAGGGCCGCACGAGTTTCATCGGCTGTGAACGGCTCCGGTTCAAGGAAAGCGACCGCATCGCCTCCATCATCGCCATGCTGGAGGCCCTCGGCGGCAGAGCAGAGGAAGACGGAGACGGCGTCATCGTCTACGGCGCGGATGAGACCGGCGGTCTCACCGGCGGCACGGTCGATGCCTGCGGCGACCACCGGATCGTCATGGCAGCCGCCGTCGCGGCCCTTCGCTGCACCGGCGATGTGACCATCACCGGCGCGGAAGCCGTCCGGAAATCCTACCCGTCCTTTTTCGACGAATACAACTCGTTAGGAGGAATCGTACATGTCATCTAACATCGGCACCACTCTGAATGTCTCGGTCTTCGGCCAGTCCCACGGGAAAGCCATCGGCGTCACCGTCGACGGACTGCCCTCCGGCGAGCGGATCGACGTGGACGAACTCCAGGCATTTCTGGACCGCCGTCGTCCCGGCACCAGCGAACTCACGACCGCCCGCAACGAGACGGACTGTCCCGAGTTCCTCTCCGGTGTCACGGAAGACAAGGACGGGACCCTCACGACCTGCGGGTTCCCCCTGACCGCTGTCATCCAAAACAAAGACCAGCATTCCTCGGACTACTCCGAGCTTCTGAACAAGCCCCGTCCCTCCCACGCGGACTACACCGCGTTCTTAAAATACGGAGACGCGAGGGACATGCGGGGCGGCGGACACTTCTCCGGCCGTCTCACGGCACCGCTCTGCATCGCCGGCGGTATCTGCCTGCAGATGCTCGAGCGCCGGGGCATCCTCATCGGTGCCCACCTCGAACGGGTCGGTGAAGTCCTCGACGAGCCCTTCCCGCTGCACCCGGACAAAGCCCTCTTCGAGGACGTCCGGAGCCGGAACCCGGCCACCGTCGACCCCTCCGCGAGCCTCCGGATGATCGATGAGATCACGAACGCGAAGCTCGACTCTGACTCCGTCGGCGGCATCGTCGAGTGCGCTGTCACCGGCTTCCCGGCCGGCGTGGGCGGACCGATGTTCGACGGCATCGAAAGTGAACTGGCGAAAGCCCTCTTCGGCATCCCCGCCGTCAAGGGCGTCGAGTTCGGCAACGGCTTCACCGCCGCGGAACTGCGCGGTTCTCAGAACAACGACGCGTTCATCGCCGAAGACGGTACGGTCAAAACCGAAACGAACCGCTCCGGCGGCATCCAGGGCGGCATCTCGAACGGTATGCCCCTTCTGTTCCGGGTGGCCATCAAGCCGACGCCGTCCATCGCCAAAGCCCAGAAAACGGTCGACCTCTCCACGATGGAAGAGACCGAACTCGTCATCCACGGGCGCCATGACCCCTGCATCGCCGTACGGGCGGTCCCGGTCGTGGAAGCCGTCGCGGCCATCGCCCTCACAGACCTCCTGCTGGGCGAGAACAAACTGTAAGAACAATCTATAGAAACGGGTGACTCCCATGAGCACTGACAACAAAAAAGACCTCGCCGCCCTGCGCGAGGAGATCAACGGGATCAACGACGAGATGCTGGACCTCTTCCTGCGCCGCATGCAGGTGTCCGGCGACATCGCGACCTATAAGAAAGAACACGACCTGCCCATCATGCACAAGGACCGGGAACGGGAGATCCTCGCGGAAGTCGAGGCGAAGTCCGGGGACATGGAACTCTATGCCCACCGCTTCTTCTCGAACCTCATAGAACTGTCCCGCGCCTATCAGAACAGCCTGACGGCCCGGCACACGCCGCTCATCGACATGATCAAGGGGTCCCGCCTCCCCGCGGACGCCACGTTCCCCCAGAACGGCATCATCGGCGTCTCCGGTGTCGAAGGGGCCTATGCCCAGCAGGCGGCGGACACCATGTTCCCCCGGGGCACCGTCATGTTCATGAAGAACTTCGAAGCCGTCTTCGATGCCCTCGAGAACGGCCTCTGTCAGTACGGCATCGTCCCGGTGGAGAACTCCTCCTACGGTTCCGTCAAGGACGTCTACAAGCTCCTGCAGGAACGGGACGTGTACATCACCCGCAGCATCCGGATCAACGTCCGGCATGAACTGCTGGCGAACCCCGGCACGAAACTCTCGCAGATCAAGGAGATCTACTCCCACGAACAGGCCATCGGCCAGTGCGAGCAGTTCCTCAAGAGCCTTCCCGACAGCGTGAAGATCATCCCGGTCACGAACACCGCGGCCGCCGCCAAGATGGTCGCGAACTCCGACCGCAACGACGTCGCCGCCATCGCCTCCCACGAAGCGGGACAGCTCTACAACCTGAAGACCGTCCGGGACAACATCATGGACAGCGCCAACAACTACACGCGTTTCGTCTCCATCCGGACGAAACCGGCCGTCTACCCCGGCGCCAACCGCATCTCGGTCATCTTCACGACCGAGCACAGACCCGGTGCCCTCTACGACATCATCTCCATGGTGTCCGCCCTCGACCTCAACATGGTCAAACTGGAGAGTGCGCCGCTGGTCGGTTCCGACTTCGAGTTCGCGTTCTACATGGACATCCACGCCTCCGTCTGGGACGACGGCGTTCTCGCCATGCTCGCCTACCTCGAGCGGACCTGCGACAGCTTCAAATACCTTGGAAACTACCCGGAGGTCAGCTGACATGGACGTTCGCAACGCCATCTACGGCCTTCTGGGGGAACATCTCGGCCACAGCTTTTCCCCGTTCCTGCACCACGCCCTCGGCGATGAAGCTTACGCGCTTTATGAACTGGCGCCGCAGGAACTCGAAGCCTTCGTCCGGCAGGATGCTGTGCAGGGGCTCAATGTGACCATCCCCTACAAGCAGACGGTCCTCCCCTTCGCGGACGAACTCTCTCCGGCGGTGGAAGCAATCGGAGCGGCCAACACGCTGTACCGCCGGGACGGGAAGCTGATCGCCGAGAACACCGATGTCCTCGGGTTCCTCTACCTGTTGGAGTCGAACCACATCGACGTCTCCGGCAAAAAGGTCCTGGTCTTCGGCAACGGCGGCGCCTGCAAAGCAGTCCTCGAGGCCCTGCGCCGGAAGGAAGCCGGAGAAGTCTTCGTCGTCAGCAGACGCGGTGGCGATGCGCCTCTCCTCTCCTACGACGACCTCCCGGACCACTGCGATGCCGAGGTCATCGTCAACACGACACCGGTCGGCATGTACCCCGACAATCTCTCGTCGATCACGGACCTGTCGCTGTTCGAACAGCTGTCCGGCGTGGTCGATATCGTCTACAATCCCCTGCGTACCGGCCTGCTGCTGCAGGCGGAGGCGCTCGGCATCCCCCACGCCAACGGCCTCGGGATGCTCGTCGCCCAGGCGGTCCGCGCCCACGAGTTCTTCTTCGACACGAAGGTCGATGACGCTGTCATCGAACGCCTGACGGCAGAGCTCACCCGCAACGCCACGAACCTCGTGCTCATCGGCATGCCCGGCAGCGGGAAGTCGTCGGTCGCGAAACTCCTCGCGGAGAAGACCGGCCGAGACGTCGTCGAACTGGACGGCGCCATCGAAGAGGCAGCCGGGAAGCCGATCCCGCAGATCTTCGCGGAGGACGGCGAAGACGTGTTCCGCGACATCGAGTCGGCGTGCATCGCCAAAGCAGGTGCCAAGAACGGCGTCATCCTGTCCCTCGGCGGCGGTGCGGTCACGAAGGAGCGCAATTACCTGCCCCTCCACCAGAACGGCCGTATCTACTGTTTGAAGCGGGACCTTTCTCTCCTGCCCATGGACGGGCGGCCGCTGTCGAAGGACCTCGACACGCTGAAGGCGATGGAACAGACCCGCGCCCCGATGTACGAGCGGTTCGCCGACGTCACCATCGAGAACGACGGCACACTGGAAGAAGCAACTGAGAAGATCCTGAAGGATTTTGAACAATAAGGGGCAAAAAGCTTTCGTCTTTTCGTTTGCCAGCCGAACCCCGCAATTGCTTTGTAAAAGGGGCAATTGGGACCCCAAACGAAAATCCAAAACTTTTTGCCCAAATTCCCTCTGGCACCTTGACTCAGAACTGGCTTTTTAGTACCATTCTTACAGTTTTTATTAAAGGAGTTATCACGACATGGATGTTGTCTGTTTAGACATGGAGGGCGTCGTCGTCCCGGAGATCTGGATCGCGTTCGCGGAGGCCACCGGCATCCCCGAATTCAAGCGCACCACCCGCGATGAGCCGGACTACGACAAGCTCATGAAATACCGCATCGACCTTTTGAAGCAGCACGGACTCGGACTCAAAGAGGTCCAGGAGGTCATCTCCACCATCGAGCCCCTCGAAGGCGCCAAAGAGTTCCTCGACACGCTTCGCAAAGAGACCCAGGTCGTCATCCTGTCGGACACCTTCACCCAGTTCGCCGGTCCGCTGATCGCGAAACTCGGCTACCCGTCCCTCTTCTGCAACGAGCTCGTCGTCGCGGAGGACGGTGAGATCACCGGCTACAAGATGCGCTGTGAGAACTCCAAGCTCACCACCGTCAAGGCGCTGCAGTCCTGCGGCTTCGAGACCATCGCCGCCGGCGACAGCCACAACGACCTCGCCATGATCCGCGCCTCCAAGGCCGGCTTCCTGTTCCGCTCCACCGAGCAGATCAAGAAGGACAACCCGGACCTCCCCGCCTTCGAGGAATATGACGAATTCCTCGCCGCCATCGAAGGAGCACTGGGCTGAGGTCCCTGACGGGTCACATACAAGTCACAGAGCGAAACTAAACTGATACCTGAAAATGATGCAAAGCCGCAACGTTTTCAGGTGTTTTTTCGTCTTTTTTTGAACGAAGTCCGAACAACCTGCCACTCAAGGGGCTCCGCCTGCCCGACGCAGCGGTTTGTCACACTTTTGCGCAGAATGTGCCACGAGGCGCGTAGCTACTGAAAGTTGCTTTCCGCTAACTTCGTCAGGTTGCACAACGGAATGTGAAAAGTTAGCCTCTGCTAACGAGAAAGTTCTCAAAAATCGGCTAATCTATGCGGATTTTCGCTCCCTAAAAAATGACGAAAAACTCTTGAAATCTCCAAAAACTTTGCTATCATGAAATAGGAACAAGAATCCAAACAAACATTTTTAGGAGGCATATTATTATGGCATACAGAATTACTGATGAATGTGTAGCTTGTGGATCCTGCAAAGACGGTTGCCCCGTCGATGCTATCTCTGAAGGCGATATCTACAGCATCGACCAGGATGTCTGCATCGAGTGCGGTTCCTGCGAAGCTACCTGCCCGATGGGTGCTATCGTCAACGAATAAGTTGACCATCACCACACGACAGTAAAAGAAACATTCCCGGAGCAGCCATGGGAAGCTGTTCCGGGAATTTCTTTATGCCCGAAAACATGTTACAATAGGAAAAACTTTTCCGGAAAGGAGTGAGGACAGTATGGTGACCCTGCGGGACGACGAACGCGTCGAGACCCTCGGCAGCGGACTCTCGGTCCTCATCTCCCCCGACCACGGCTTCGGCACCGACGCGCTGCTGCTCGCAGACTTTGCCGACCCGAAGCGGAACGCCCCCTGCATCGACCTCGGCACCGGCTGCGGCATCATCCCCCTTCTCTGGAAACGGAACGGAGTGACGGCCGACATCTGGGGCCTCGAGCTGCAGGAAAAGGGCTGTGACCAGTTTTGCCGGAGCATCGAACTCTGCGAGGACCAGGGCGTCCCCATGGACAACGTCCATGCCCTCTGTGGCGATCTGCGGGACCTCTCCCCGCTGGGTCTGCCCCTCGGCACCTTCAAAACGGTCACCATGAACCCGCCCTACAAACCGGTGGACACCGGCATCCTGTCGGAGACGACCGCGGAGCAGATCGCCCGACACGAAACGACCTGTACCATGGACGACGCCGCAGCGGCCGCAGAACGGCTTTTGAACTTCGGCGGGAACTTTGTCGTCTGTCACCGGCCGGAGCGGCTCCCGGACATTCTGGAGGCCTTTCGGGCCCATTCCATCGAGCCGAAGCGGTTACGGTTCGTCCAGAAGAATGCCGGCACATCGCCCTGGCTCTTCCTGCTGGAGGGCCGAAAAGGCGGAAGACCCTTCCTGAGCGTCCTGCCTCCCCTTCTCATGCAGAAGGAGGACGGGTCCGACTCGGACGAATCATTGAGAATCATCGGAGAGTACCGAAATGACTGAACACACCTGTGGAACGCTGTTCGTGACCGGGACCCCCATCGGAAACCTGTCCGACTTCTCGCCCCGAGCTGTCGAGGCGCTGGAGTCCGCCGACTTCATCGCAGCGGAGGACACCCGGGTCACCCTGAAACTGCTGAACCACTTCGACATCAAAACGCCCATGGTGAGCTACCATGAGCACAATAAGAACCAGAAGGGTCCCGAGCTCCTCGCCCGCATCCTGAACGGCGAAAACTGCGCGCTGGTCACCGATGCCGGCATGCCCGCCATCTCCGACCCGGGACAGGACCTCGTCGACCTGTGCCTCGAGCACGGGGTCCCGGTCCACTCCGTCCCCGGACCCACAGCCTTTGCGACGGCCCTCGCGCTGTCCGGCATGGACTCCCGCCGCTTCACCTTCGAAGGCTTCCTGGAAGTCGACAAGAAGAAACGGCGCGCCCAGCTCGAGTTCCTGAAGACCCAGCCCTGCACGCTCATCCTGTACGAGGCGCCCCACAAGCTGTCCGCCACCCTGAAGGACCTTCTGGAGACGCTCGGCGACCGGAAACTCTGCATCTGCCGGGAGATCACGAAAGTCCATGAGGAAGTCCTGCGCATGACCCTCTCCGAAGCGGTCGCCGCTTACCCGAAGAACGACCTCAAAGGGGAACTCGTCCTCATCCTGGAGGGCGCCCCGAAAGAGGACAAAGTGTTCACTCTGGAAGACGCGGTCGCCATGGCACAGGACCTCATCGCCTCCGGCTCTTCCAAAAATGACGCCGCCAAGGAGGCAGCGAAGACCACCGGTCTCAAGAAAGGCGACATCTACCGGGAACTCTTTTGAGGCTCCAACCGACACAAAAAGAAACAGGTGACTCTGCCGAGTCACCTGTTTTTTGATCGTTATGTCTGAGATCAGACGTCGAACTCCTCGGTATGTCCTTTCATGGAACCGAGGACCGCATGGCCGTTCTCGAGGTGGAACAGCTGGAACTGCGAGCCCGCGTCCGCGTTGATGAAGGTCGCGATGGCAGGGTCCTCCGCCAGGATGTCTGCCGCGAGGGCCGCGTCGTCATCGAGGACGACCGTGCCGTCATAGCGGAGGAACTGTCCCTCCGAGACCGCGAGGACCTCGACCTGCGGGTTGGCGGTGAATTCTTTGTACGTGCTCTTTTCCGTACCGGTCCCAAAGTACAGGATCCCGTCTTTGAGCAGATGGAAACTGAAGGGTCTTCCCTTCGGGCGTTCGCCGTTCGTAGTCAGGAAGAACCAGACCCCGGCTTTGTCTAAAAAGGCATTGATTTTCTCTGCGTTCGTCATAATGGAGATCTCCCTTCAAAATCATTTGATATGCGCCACTTTCATCTTACCCTGTTTTTTTACACTCTGACAACCCTTATTAAGTTTTTGTGCATTTTGTCGCAAACTGCATGTTATGATTCAGCAGGTTGCACAAATAGCATACAGAAACCGTGAGCAATTGCTCACTTTTTTGGATAAGCCTACAGAAATGCCGAAAACCCCTTGCAAATCGCCGAAAAAGGAGTAAACTGTGCGCAACAAGTCAACAGGGACTTGTTCTATTAAAGGCAATTTGCAAAGGAGGTAATCTTATGAGTAAACTGCCGAAAACCGATTCCATCTTTTTTGTTTGCACCGAAGGTATGGTAACGAGCGTTGCCGGTGCAGAAGCGCTGAAAGGCCAGCTCGTCAAGAATGGCCTCTATGACATCAAGATCCAGCACATCCAGCTCGAGTGGATCCCGAAAGACGCACAGATCGTCGTCTGTCATGAGAACCTGAAAGACCGGATCCAGGCCAGAGTCCCGCATGCCTACATCGTCACTGTCACCGATTTCCTGCATGCACCGGAGTACGCAGAACTCTCCAAAGACCTGGCAGACGCCGCATAACTCCCCTTTCGCGGCACAGTTTCTTTTACGACACGAAGAGCCGAAGTCATTACGACTTCGGCTCTTTTCTGTTATATCGCTTTGTTTACAGGGCGGCCAGGATCTGCTGGGCGATCTGCCGGTGGCCGTTCTTCGTCGGGTGGATGTCGACGGGCTGTTCCGGGTTCACGAAGAGCTGACCGGTGCCGACATAGGTGTCGATGTCCCTGAGCGGCACGAACTGGTAGTAGTTGCGGTACTTGCAGCCGGTGCGGTAATAGGCGTTGAAGCTCTCGACGACCGGCTCCACCAGGACGTTGGCGGAGACGGGACCGAACCGGAGGACGTCGATCGGGTTGTAGACGCCGAGGACCACCAGTTTCGCTCTCGGGTTGATCTCATGGATGCGGCGGACGACCGCGTCGAAATGGGTGTGGAAGTCCTGGATGGAAGTCAGCTCCATCTCGAGGATCCGGTACAGGGTCTCGCTGTTCCCCGCCAGCTGGCGAACATCACGAAGGGTGGCGTCCAGCGGGAGCGCCGGCAGGTTCTGCAGGTCCTCGATGGCGATGAGGTCCTCGTTGATCATGTCCCGCAGGATCAGCAGGAACTGGAAGACATCGTTACCGCCGATGTTCAGCGTGATGAGGTCGGACTTCGCGATGTAGTTCACGACCTGGCTGCGCAGCTGTCTCAGCTGTGCTTCGTTGACCTCCATGGAGTCCGGGTAGGTCGGGAGCCGGCGGCCGTTGAAATAGTCGCCTTTATAAGACGGATCCAGCACGCGGCGGATGTCCGCGGTGCGGTAACCGCTGTGGGCCATCATATAGATGTTCGTGGCGCGGACGCCCTTCTTCACATACTCCGGGTAGCTACCCGGGACGACGGGCCAGAGCGCGGTCTTCTTGCCGGCGAACTTGTAGCCGGGCAGCATGTAGCCGGTCGGGATGCTGTCGCCGAGGACCGCATAGTTCCGGTAGGTCCGGGACACGGCAAAGGACGGGACCACGCAGACGACGACCATGAGGGCCGTCAGAAGGACGGCAGCCAGTCTGGTTCTGAGATGTTTCATCGCGTACCCTCCTTACAGGACCGCCAGGACCTGGTCGGCCATCTGTCGGTGCCCTCTCGCAGTCGGGTGGGCGTCCATCAGAAGCTCGGGGTTCGCGTTGAGTTCCCCGATGCCGAGGTACGTCTCGATGTTGACCATGTCCACGTAGGTGTATTCCTTCGTCATGGGACTCTGGAACTGCATGTAATTGTTGAAGATGTCGAAGACCGGGGTCACGATCTGTCCGTACTGGATGTTCGTGAGCATCGTGTCGATAGACGCGACTTCCACCGGGTTGTAGACACCCATGACGACGAGTTTCGCGTGGGAGTTCAGCCTGCGGATCTCCCGGATGATGGTGTCGAAGTTCTCGGAGAAACCGGTGAAGGCATCCGCCTCGAGTTTGACGAGCCGGGCCGCCGTGATGCTGTTGGTAGTCAGCTGGATGACGTGGGCCAGTGTATAGCCAAGGTTCTCGAGGGGGTCGAGACCCATCTGGGCCTGTGCCTGCAAGATGGAGACATCGTCCTCCACCAGTTCGAGCAGGACCGCGAAGGCCTGGGTGGCGTCATTGGAGCCGATGTTGATGGTGATGAGGTCCGACTTCGCGATGTTCGCGCGGAACTCTTTCCGAAGCTTGTTCATGGCCGTCCAGTCCACTTCCCTCGTCTTGCCGACGGAGGGCAGGCGTCTGCCGTTGATGAAGTCGCCTTCGTACGTGTCATCGAGGATGAGGCGGACATCGGAGGTGCGGTAGCCGCCATGGGCCATCTGGTAAGTCCGTTTTGCCCCCACTGCTCTGGCGATGTACCAGGGGTAGCTCCCCTCCTGGAGATGCCAGGCCGCCTTTTTCTTGCCGCCGAACTTGTAGCCGGGCAGCATGTAGCCGGCCGCGATGCTGTCTCCGATGACGGAGTACGTGTTGTATCGCGCCGACACTGCGAAGGTCGGGACAACACAAAGCGCTGCCATCAGACCGGTCAGAAGCAGCGCGAGGATCTTTCTTGTGTACTTCATTCGTTTCTCCTCCCAAATAAAAAACCACAAGAAAGTATACCCTTCTTGTGGTTTCTCGTCAAATGATAAGAATTTTTGACATTAGTAAAATGTCTTACAGCACCGCGAGGACCTGTTCGGCGATCTGCTGATGTCCCTTCGCGGTCGGATGGACGTCTCCGGGCAGCTCGGGATTGGCGAACAGCTGGCCGGTGCCCATGTAGTTTTCGATGTTGGTCAGCGGGCAGTAGGTGTACTCGCCGCTGTATTTGCTGCCGCTCTTCATCCAGTCGTTGAAGCCCTGGATGAGGGGCTGGATCAGCGGTGCCGGAGAGATGCCGGCGATCTTCGTGACTTCGAGGGGATTGTAAAGACCCATGACGACGATCTTCGCATCGGGGTTGATCTCACGGATGCGGCGGATGATGACGTCGAAGTTGTCCTTGAAGCCCTGGACGGAAGCCAGTTCCATCTCGATGATCCGGAGCAGGGTCTCGTTGTCCTCGGCGATCTTCTGCAGCGCCTTCGTGGTCACTTCGGGGTCCAGCGCACCTGCCGCCTGCAGTTCTGCCATGAGTTCCTGGTTCTCCCGCAGCATCTCAAAGAGGATGACGATGACCTGGAAGGAGTCGTTCGCGCCGATCTGCAACGTGATGAGGTCGGACTTCTTCAGGTACTTGATGACGCCTTTCCGCAGTTTTTCGAGACCTTCCTGGTCAACTGCATAGGTATCGGCCTGTTTCGGAAGGCGCCGTGCGTTGAAGTAGTCGCCGGCGAAGTCCGGGTCGAGGACACGGCGCAGGTCCGCGGTACGGTAGCCGCTGTGGGCCAGCATGTAGGTGTTCTTCGCGCCGACACCCTTCGCGACATAGGTCGGGTAGGAGTTCGGGACGACGGGCCACAGGACTTTCTTCCGTCCGGCATACTGGTAGCCGGGCATCATGTAGCCGGTGGGGATGCTGTCACCGAGGACGGCATAGTTTTTATACTGTCTGGACACTGCGAAGGTCGGGACGCAGCAGAGGGCCACCATGAAGACCGTCAGCAGGACCGCCAGTGCTCGTTTAGCCTGTTTCATTTTGGTTTCTCCTTTTCTTCTCGGATTCACTTTCACATTTATCTTCAGTGGCTTTGCTTACTCATCTTTCGCGCTGCGGGACAGCGTATAGTCCTTGTCCGGCAGCATCTCGACCCGGTAGTCCGGGTACTCTTCCCTGAGGAGCCGGCGCAGTTCCTGCTCGACCGCATACTGATCCTTGCAGTCGAAGTCGAAGACCACGTCGAAGCTCATGAACTTGCGTTCCTTGTTGACGTAGAACGCGTGGATCTGCAAAATGTCCTCCATACAGAGCGCGTGGCTGTAGAGGAAATCGCGCATGGCGACGATCTCGGGGTCTTTCGTGTTGACGGAGTAGAAGCCGAAATACATAAAGACGCCGTACTCTCTGAGGAGCCGTACATTCAGCGGTTTCGTGATGACATACGCCTCTTCGATGGTCATCGTATCTTCCAGTTCGATGTTGACGTCTCCGATGAAGACGTTCGGACCGTAGTTGTGGAGGATGAGGTCGTAGGCACCGTGGATGCCCTCGGTGCTCAGGATCTCCTCCATCAGTTTGTCGGCCAGTTCGATGCTCGGGCGGTCCCCCAGCAGTTTGGAGATGACGTCGAGCAGGATCTCGAGGCCCGCCTTGATGACGAAAATGGAGACGACCGCGCCGACCCAGCCGTCGATGTGGAGGTTCGGCCAGATGAGGCTTACGACCGCCGCGAGGAGCGTGACGCCGGTGATGATGGCGTCGGACAGCGCGTCCTGACCGGAGGCGATGAGGTTCGGCGAGTTGAGCTTGTTACCGGAGCGCTTCGTGTAGAGGCCCAGGAGGATCTTCGCGACGATGGCGACGATCAGGAGCACCAGGGTGACCGGCGTGTAGGCCGTCGCTTCCGGGTGGAGGATCTTCTTGACGGACTCGATCAGGAACTCTCCGCCGGTGATGAGGATGAGGACGGAGATGATCATGCTCGAGAAATACTCGATGCGCCCGAAGCCGAAGGGGTGTTTGCGGGTGGCCCCTCTTCCCGAGATGGCCATGGCGATGATCGTCACGAGGGAGGACAGGCTGTCCCCGAAGTTGTTGATCGCGTCGGAGATGACCGCGACCGAGTTGGCGACGGTACCGACGATGATCTTGATGACACCGAGCAGCACATTGACGACGATGCCGATGACGCTGGTGACGATGATGTCCTTGAACCGGGAATAGGTCTCCGAATCTTTGAGGTCGAGCAGTTCTTTCAGCTTGTTCTTAGCCATTGTCTTGCTTCGCTTTCCGGGGCGATGTGCCCCTTAAACATTGAAACGGAACAGAACGACGTCGCCGTCCTGCATGATATAGTCTTTTCCTTCGGAACGGATGAGGCCCTTCTCACGGGCAGCGGCCGTGGAGCCGCACTCGAGGAGGAGCTTGTAGTTGATGACTTCCGCGCGGATGAAGCCTCTCTCGATGTCGGAGTGGATCTTGCCGGCGGCCTGGGGGGCCTTCGTCCCCTTCTTGATGGTCCAGGCCCGGACTTCCGGTTCGCCGGCCGTCAGGAAGGACATGAGGCCGAGGAGGTCATAGGAGCGCTGGATGAGGAGGTCGAGACCGCCCTGTTCGATGCCGAGGTCGGCCAGGAACTCGGTCTTCTCCTCTTTCGAAAGAGACGCGATCTCCGCTTCCATCTCAGCACAGATGGGCAGCACCTGGCTCCCCTCTTCCTCCGCGATGGCTTTGACCGCGTTGTATCTCACATTGGTCTCGATGCCGTCGACGAAGTCCTCTTCGCTCATGTTGCAGGCGTAGATGACCGGCTTCGCGGTGAGGAGGGTCAGCTCGTCGAGCATGGCCTGTTCGTCTTCGGAGACTTCGACGGTCCGGGCGCAGAGGCCGTTGTCGAGGGCTTCCTTGATGCGCTCGTAAAGGGCGACGTTCTTCGCCAGGGACTTATCGGCTTTCATCGCCTTTCTGGTCTTTTCGAGACGGCGGTCGAGGATCTCGGCGTCGGAGAGGATGAGCTCGAGGTTGATGGTCTCGATGTCTCTCGCCGGGTCGATGGACCCTTCGACATGGACGATGTCGTCGTTCTCGAAGCAGCGGACGACGTGGATGATGGCGTCGACTTCACGGACGTGGGACAGGAACTTGTTGCCGAGGCCCTCGCCCTTGGACGCGCCTTTGACGAGACCGGCGATGTCCACGAATTCGATGGACGCCGGCACGACGGATTTCGGATGATAGAGTTCTGCGAGCAGATCGAGCCGCTCATCGGGGACCGCAACGACGCCAACGTTGGGTTCGATGGTGCAGAACGGGTAGTTCGCGGACTGGGCGCCCGCGTCGGTGATGGCATTGAAGAGCGTACTTTTCCCGACATTGGGAAGCCCGACGATACCAAGTTTCATAAGTGATCAGATCCTTTGACTTCTGTTATTTCTTACGGATGTACTCCCGGATGACGGCCTGGTGTCCGTCCTCGTCGATCTCCTTGAGGTCGCGGACGTCCCAGTTGCGGGCGTCGATCTCCGGGAAGAAGGTGTCTGCGTTGAAGTAGATCTCGTTGACCTGGGTCAGGTACATCTTCTCCGCATATGAGAAGAACAGCCGGTAGATCTCACCACCGCCGATGATGAAGACGTCCTCGTCGACATCCCGGTACTTCGTGTAGACCTCGGCGAACGAGTGGACCACTTCCACCTCGTCGGGGAAATAGCTGTCATCGGCGTGGGTCAGGACCACATGGTGACGGTTCGGCAGGACCCTGCCGAGGGAGTCGAAGGTCTTGCGGCCCATGATGATGGTGTGGCCGGACGTGGTCTCCCGGAAGAACTTCATGTCGGACGGCAGGTGCCAGATGAGGTCTCCGTCCTTTCCGAGTTCGTTGGAACGGCCGATGGCGGCGATGATGGTGAACATAGACAGTCCTCCTCTCGATATTCCCGAGTAGTATACCATAAAAGCGTGACACAAAAAAGTTGTTTCTTTCTATACAGAAGTATTATAATAGTCCACAACATCGTAAATCGCCCAAGGAGGCACTCATGTATTACACCGAACACACCGTAAAAAGCTTCGACGGGACCCCGCTCTACGTACGGGAGTCCGGCGACAGAGACAAGCCCCTGCTCCTGCTCGTCCACGGCGGCAGCACGGACGCGGACTTCTATGTGAACTGTGCAGAGACCATGTCCCGGCAGTTCCATGTCATCGCCTACGACCGCAGAGGTCATGTCCGCAGCGGGCTCACCGCCACCACGAAGACTCCGGGCGAGGCGACGAAAGCCGACAAGGCTTACCTCAAAGACATCTGCGACATCCACGTGAGAGATGCCGCGTTCCTCATCGACTACTATTCGAACGAGGTCGACAAGGCGATGGGCGCCTATGTCATCACCCATTCCCTGTCCGGCCCCATCGGCATGGACCTCATCACGAAGTACCCGCAGCTGGTCCGCAAGATGCTCTGCATCGAGCCGGCCTGGGAGGGGAAACGCACCCTGTCCCACGGCATCCGCGCGGTCCTGCCGCCCATCATCTTTGCTGACGAACGGGGCCCTGTGCCGGACCCGGAAGTCATCGAGAACATCGGGCCCGACAAAGAGATGATGACAGCCTTCGACTGGAGGCTCATCGCGTTCTATGAACGTCCCCTCGAGGCACTGCGCGATAAACCGATCCTGTTCGCCGTCGGGGAACAGAGCAAGGGCCGCGTCATTTATGAGGAGACCGTCCGTCTCGCAAAGGAACTGGACAAGCCCCTCTTCTACCACCCCGGTGTCCACAACACCGGCTTCAACCTGCCGAAGGAATTCGCATACCTGTGTGCCGGCGCTCTGCTGGACCCTGAGGTGTGAGCATGACAGAACTTTCCTTTGACGCGATCGACGCCATGCTCCTTCCGGACCGACCGCTCATGGAAGATGTCGTGGACCTGCACCACAAGGTCCTGGTCTTCGACGAGATCGACTCCACGAACGACGAGGCGAAACGGATGCTGGAGCAGGAGGACGTTGCCGACGGCGCCTACCTGATCGCGAACCACCAGACCGCCGGCAGAGGACGACAGGGGCACTCTTTCTACTCTCCCGCCGACACCGGCCTTTACGTTTCCATGGTCCGGACGGACCCGGAGGTCCTCCACCCCGTCACGCTCTCGAAGCTGACCCTGGCCGCGGCCGTCGCCACGGCGGAGGCCATCGAGGAAGCGGTGGGCGTGAGCCCGCAGATCAAATGGGTCAACGACCTCTACTACCGGGACCGCAAAGTCTGCGGCATCCTGACCGAGAGCGTCGGCTGGCTCGACGACCGCCCGAGAGCCGTCGTCATCGGCATCGGCATCAACTGCTCGACGACCCTCTTCCCCGAGGACATCATGGACACTGCCGGGGCCCTGACCACCGGAGACATCGATTACATCGACCGGAACCGTCTGGCCGTCGCGCTGCGGGGCAGGTTACTGTACTGGACCGAACACCTCGCCGATCCGCAGCTCCTGAAACAGTACCGGGACCGGTCCTACCTCACCGGAAAAGAGATCATGTTCGAACGGGACCACACCCGCTACCGGGGCATCGTCAAGGACATCGACGACACCGGGAAACTGCTGGTGGAGCTGACGAGCGCCATCATCCCCGAGTCCCGGGACCAGCTCCTGGCACTCGACTCCGGCGAAGTCACATTAGTCGAATACTGAGTTTCACCGTCCGTAAACCGGGCGGTGACTTTTTATGCTTTTCCTCAGCGTTTTCCACATAAATTGTCAACATTGAGACAATAAAGTAGATAAATTATCAATGTTAATAGTTGTTTCACAGAATATTTCCCGATAAAATAGAAGTGTGAAAATGATTTGGCCTCGTACAAAAAACTACTCAACAGGAGATGAATCCATGCAGACAACACAGTTCAAGAAAGTACTGGCTGCCAACCGCGGCGAGATCGCCATACGTATTTTCCGCGCCTGTCACGATCTCAGCCTGCGTACGGTCGCCATGTATTCCTCAGAAGACACCAACGCCCTCTTCCGCATCAAGGCGGACGAAGCGTACCTCATCGGGAAAAACAAGAGCCCGCTGCAGGCTTACCTCGACATCCCGTCGATCATCGAGCTTGCCAAACACCACGGTGTCGATGCCATCCATCCGGGCTACGGCTTCCTGTCCGAGAACGCCGAGTTCGCCAAAGCCTGCGAAGACAACGACATCACGTTCATCGGTCCCCCCTCTTCGGTCCTTGCCAAGATGGGCGATAAACTGGAGGCGAAACAGATCGCCCTCGCGGCCAAAGTCCCGACCATCCCCGGTACCACAGAGCCGGTGGAGAGCGCTGCGGACGCTGTCAAGATCGCCGAGTCCTTCGGCTTTCCGGTCATCCTGAAAGCGGCGGCCGGCGGCGGCGGACGCGGCATGCGCCGCTGCGATTCAGCAGCCGAGGTCCGGGACGCGTTCCGCCTCGTCAAGGGCGAAGCCAAGAAGGCCTTCAACAACGATGACATCTTCATCGAGAAGTTCCTCGTGAACCCGAAGCACATCGAAGTCCAGATCCTCGCGGACAAGTACGGCAACATCGTCCACCTCGGCGAGCGTGACTGCTCCCTGCAGCGCCGCTTCCAGAAGGTCGTCGAGTACGCGCCGGCATTCTCGGTCCCCGAGGAGACCCGCGCTGCCCTGCAGGCCGACGCGGTCAAAATCGCGAAGCAGGTCGGCTACATCTCGGCCGGCACCGTCGAATTCCTCGTCGACAGCGAAGGCAACCATTACTTCATCGAGATGAACCCCCGCATCCAGGTCGAGCACACCGTGTCTGAGATGGTCACCGGTGTCGACATCGTGCGCGCGCAGGTCCTCATCGCGGAAGGCCATCCGCTGTCCCACGACATGATCGGCATCCACTCCCAGGACGACGTCCACTTCAACGGCTATGCCATCCAGTGCCGTGTCACGACCGAGGACCCCACCAACAACTTCGCTCCGGACACCGGTAAGATCTCCGCGTACCGCACCTGCGGCGGCTTCGGCGTCCGTGTCGACTCCGCCTGTTCCGGCGTCGGGTATGTCATTTCCCCGTACTACGACTCCCTGCTCGTGAAGATCACCACCTGGGACACGAGTTTCCCGGCGGTCGTCCGCAAAGCGCGGCGTGCGCTGGCAGAGGTCCACGTCCGCGGCGTCAAGACGAACATCCCCTTCATCGAGAAGATCCTCTACCACCCGACCTTCGAGGCGGGTGCCTGCTCGACGAAGTTCATCGATGAGACCCCGGAACTCTTCGAGATCCAGGAGTCGAGAGACCGCGCCACCCGAGTGCTGCGGTACATCGCCAACATCCAGGTGGCGGAGCCGGACCTCAATCGGGAGATCCGCGACCTGCCGCGCTTCCCGGTCCCCACTGGCGAACGGGGCCCCGGACTCAAGCCCATCCTCGACAAACAGGGTCCGGTCGCGCTGTCGAAGCACGTCCTCGATGAGAAGAAACTGCTCATCACCGACACCACCATGCGCGACGCTCATCAGTCCCTCCTCTCCACCCGCATGCGGACGAGAGACATGCTGAAGTGCGCGGAAGGCACGGCCGAGATCCTCGCCGACGCCTTCTCCCTCGAGATGTGGGGCGGCGCCACCTTCGACACCGCGTTCCGCTTCCTCTATGAAGACCCCTGGGAGCGCCTCGAGAAACTGAGAGAGAAGATCCCGAACATCCCGTTCCAGATGCTCCTCCGCGGCGCCAATGCCGTCGGCTACACGAACTACCCCGACAACGTCATCCGCAAGTTCGTCGAAGAGTCCGCCAAGGCGGGCATCGACATCTTCCGCGTCTTCGACTCCCTCAACTGGATCCCCGGCATGGAAGTTGCGATGGACGAAGTCATCAAACAGGGCAAGTTCTGTGAGGCGACCATCTGCTACACGGGCGACATCCTCGACCCGAAGAACGACAAGTTCGATCTCAAGTACTATGTCAACATGGCGAAGGAGCTCGAGAAACGCGGCGCTCACATGATCGCCATCAAGGACATGTCCGGTCTCCTGAAGCCCTATGCCGGCAAGCAGCTGGTCACGGCCCTCAAGAACGAGATCGGCCTGCCCATCCACCTGCATACGCATGACACCACATCGAACCAGATCGCCATGTACCTCCTGGCCGCCGAGGCCGGTGTCGACGTCGTCGACGTCGCCATCTCCTCCCTGTCCGCGCTGACCTCTCAGCCCTCCATGAACGCCCTCGTAGCCGCGCTGCAGAGACAGGAGAGAGACACGGGACTGGACCTCGACCGTCTCCAGGAACTGACCGACTACTGGGAGGACGTCCGCAAACGTTACAAGAAGTTCGATGCGGGCCTCAAGACCCCGGTCACGGACATCTACAAATATGAGATCCCCGGCGGACAGTACACGAACCTCTACCCGCAGGTCCAGTCCATCGGCCTCGGCGACCGCTTCCAGGAAGTCAAGGAGATGTACAAGACCGTCAACGACATGCTCGGCGGCATCGTCAAGGTCACCCCGTCCTCCAAGATGGTCGGCGACCTCGCCATCTTCATGGTCCAGAATGACCTGACCCCCGAGAACATCTGCACGAAGGGCGCGGACCTCAGCTATCCGGACTCCGTCGTCTCCTACTTCAAGGGCATGATGGGCCAGCCCTCCTGGGGCTTCCCGGAGGACCTGCAGAAAGTCGTCCTGAAGGGTGAGGAACCCATCACCTGCCGTCCCGGCGAACTCCTCGAGCCCGTCGACTTCGACTGGGCCCGCGAGCAGGTCGCCCAGTTCGAACCGGACCCCTCCGACCAGATGGTCATCTCCTGGTGCCTGTATCCGAAAGTCGTCGAAGACTACTGCAAACACAAACAGGAGTACGGCTACATCATGCGGATGGGCAGCCACGTCTTCTTCGACGGTCTGGCCCTCGGTGAGACGAACCAGATCAACATCGAAGACGGCAAGACCCTCGTCATCCGTTACCTCGGTCTCGGCGACCTCCATGAGGACGGCACGAGAGACGTCCACTTCGAACTCAACGGCACCGCCCGGACCGTCACCGTTCCCGACCCGCACGCCTCCTCCACCGTCAAGGCCGTCGTCCTGGCGGACCCGAACGACAAGAGTGAGGTCGGCGCCTCCATCCCGGGTCTCGTTTCCAAGATCCACGTCAAAGCCGGCGACAAGGTCGAAGAGAACCAGGTCATCGCGGTGGTCGAAGCCATGAAGATGGAGACCTCCGTCACGGCCCGTATGGACGGCATCGTCGACGAAGTCCTCGTCAAGGAAGGCGACAACGTCAAGGCCGGAGAGCTGATGATCAAGCTCAAACTCTGATCGAAATACACGAAAGCTCAAAGGATATTTACTGGTATGAACAAACACGAAACCGGAGGAGTCGACGTGCGCAGACTGGCGCTCATCGCCCTGATGGCCGCCGTCATCTGCGTCCTGTCTCCCCTCGCCATCCCCCTGTCCGCCGGAGTCCCCATCTCCCTCGCCACGCTGGCCGTCATGCTGGCGGGCGCGGTCCTGGGGCCCATCGACGGCATGCTGGCCACCCTGGTCTTTCTGGCCCTCGGCATGGTCGGCGTCCCGGTGTTCTCGGCCTACCAGGCCGGCATCGGGGTCCTGTTCGGCAAGACCGGCGGCTTCATCCTCGGGTACATCCCCCTGGCCCTCTGCAGCGGGCTCTTCCTCGGGAAGCAGCCGCTGAGCCGGAAGCCGTCGTTCAAAGAACTTCTGCCCGCCATTCTCGGCATGGTCCTCGGCACGGTCATCCTGTACGCCTTCGGGACCGCGTGGTTCCTCATCCTGACCCACGCCTCCCTGAAGCTGGCCCTGACCGCCTGCGTCCTGCCGTTCCTGCCGGGCGACGCCCTCAAAATGGTCGTCGTCTGTGCGCTGGCACCGGTCCTGCGGACCGCACTGCAGAAGATGGAGACCGCAAAGGCACACGCCTGAAGCCCCTAAAGCAGAAACATATGAGAAAAGACCGTCGTTCCCGACCGGGGACGGCGGCCTTTTGACACCTGTACAAAATTCGTCATTGTGAACAAATTGTTAAAATACTATTTACAATCTACCACAAGATACGGTAAAATAGACGGGTAAATCAAAACCAAACCTCAAGCAAAGGAGATTTTGACATGAAACACATCAAGAAGATCCTGCTCGCTCTGACCGCCGTCGCCATGATGGTCGTCCTGCTTTCCACCTCGGCCTTCGCAGTCAGCAGCAACAGCGGCAAGAAGTATGTCTATACCTGCTTCGGCGACAGCGTCTCTGCCGGGTACGGTCTGGACGGTTATAACCCCGACTACGGTTACGACAAATTCTACTGGCCCACTATCGAGGGCTCATTCCCTGACCTCATCAGAGATGCCAAAGGAGCCAAAATCAACCAGTTTGCCCACAGCGCCTACCGCACCACCGACCTGCGCGTCCTCCTCGACCGCAGCTTCACCGGCGACAGCATGGCCGGCTACCGTCTGCCCTCCGTCAACAATGACGAGCGCAACATCGACTGGAACAAAGTCGAAAAATACCGCAACGTCGTCGAAAAAGCCGTCAAAGCATCCAACCTCGTCACGGTCGAGATCGGCGTCAACGACTCGTCCATGCCCGCGCTGAACGCCACTGAGACCTTCTCTGACAGCCTGACTTCTGCCCTGTCCCTGAACGTCCCGCGTGTCGTCAAAGACGTCACCTTCTACGGCGCTCTGGCCGAAGGCGAGATCAACGCGTTCCGTCTGTTCTCCCAGAACTTCGACGCCATCATCCAGGGCATCCGCAACTACAACAAAACGTGCAAGATCGTCGTCATCGGCAACTTCAACCCGATGAAGGACTACAAAGTCCCGGCCGGCTTCGGTCTGCCCATCGGCCCCTTTGTCGACCCGATCTTCCAGAACCAGAACAACTATATGCAGAACCAGTGCCCGCTGAGAGATCAGTACACCTACGTCGACATGACCGATGTCAAGACGCACATGAACGACCCCGAGTCCCCCATGTACGGCGCTGACTTCCACCCGACCTACAACGGTCACCGCCAGATCGCCGATCGCGTCCTGAAAGTTCTGTAAACTTCATAACGAACAACAAACCCGTCTGACAGTCGTCAGGCGGGTTTCTTTTTGTCTGTTCTGTTTTCTCCTGTGGCGATTCACCGGATGTGGTACCCGCCCACCGGGCGGACGAACAGGATGTGGCAGGCACCTTCGCCAAAGAGGCCGTCCATCGCTTTACGGTAGTCTTCCACGAGGTCATCCGGCACGAAGGCCTGGATGGTGCCGGCGAAGCCGCCGCCGTGGACGCGGGAGGCGCCCCGGTCCTTCAGGACGAGGTCGCTGACCGCGAGGGCCACCGGGATGGCCTGGGCTTCGAGGTGCCGCGGCGAGTAGACGTTCTGCAGGTACTTGTAGGAGGAGTCGCCGGAGGCGTTGACCGCCTTCAGGAACGCATCGAAGTCCTTCGACTCGAGCGCGGCAACTTCGGTCTCGACTCTCTTGTTCTCCTCATACCAGTGGATGGCGCGGAGCACCGGACGGTCGCCGTAGAGTTCCCGCAGTTCGGGGAGCTTCGACAGGAACTCCGCTTCCGGGACTTCCTGCAGGACCGTCTTGCCGAAGTGGGCGGCGATCTGCTTCATCTCCGCGGGGACGGCCGCGTAGTCCGGGGTCAGGTCGGCATGGGAACCCTTCGTATCGGTGATGCAGAGGCTGTGGCCGAAGGCACCGAAGTCGGCGTCGATCTGCCGGACCTTCGGGTCCGCCGGGTCGGCGAAGTCGATGGTGACAAGGTTGCCGACGGAACAGGCCATCTGGTCGAGGAGGCCGCTGGGTTTGCCGAAGTATTTGTTCTCGGCCACCTGGGAGGCTTTTGCCACCTCGACGGGCGAGATCGTATCGTTGTTATAGAGGCCGGAGAGGATGGTGCCGAGGAGCACTTCATAAGCGGCCGACGAGGACATGCCGGAGCCCTGCAGGACTTCGGAGGTCGTGAACGCGTCAAAACCGCCGACCTCATAGCCGGCATCGGCCAGCGCGCCGGCCACGCCGCGGAGCAGCGCTTTGGAAGAGCCCTCCTCCTCTGCGACCGGTTCCAGCTGAGCGAGGTCCACCGTGTCGAGCGGGTAGCCCTCGGACTGGACCGAGATGACCCCGTCGTCCCGTTTGCGGGCGACCGCGATGACGTCGAGGTTCAGAGAACAGGCCAGCACTTTGCCGTTCTGATGGTCGGTGTGGTTGCCGCCCACCTCGCTTCGGCCGGGAGCACTGAAGAGCTCGACCGGTCCATCGCCAAAGAGTTTCTCGAACTCGTCGAGGGCGTGCAGATAACGGCTGCGCTGGGCCTCCAGTTTCGTTTCATCGACGACCAGAGGGCGGATCTTATCGAAAAACGCACTGCTGCGGACGGTCTCTTTCCATTCCATTACGGTCATTGGGTTCACCTCACAGATTTGTTAACAGCATTATATCACAAGACCGGACGGGAGGCGATGATTTCTGCCTCGTCCCACTCGAACAGATGGGCCCCGCAGACGTTGAGGATCCGGGTCCCGGAGGAGTGCTGCGGCAGCGGTCCCTCGTCCCGGTGGTATTCCGGGTGGATGTGGCCGTGCAGCTGGTACGCCGGGTGCCACTCGTCAAGGAACAGATGGAAACAGTTGAACCCCCGGTGCGGAAGGTCCGGCAGGTCGCCGTAGCCCCGGGGCGGCACATGGGTCAGCAGGATGTCGACCCCGCCCGCTCTCTTCAGTTTCCACTCCGCCGAACGGATCCGCTTTCGCATCTCCTCTTCATAGTACTGGTTGGAGCCGCGGCTGTACCGGCGGCATCCGCCGAGACCGTAAAAACGCAGGCCACGGAACGTCTCGAGCCGGTCTTCGATACAGATGCACCCTTCGGGCGGCCGCTCTTCGTAGACGCCGTCGTGGTTGCCGCGAATATAAAACAGCGGGCAGTTGCCCACTGTTACGAGGTATTGCAGATAATCGGGGTCCAGGTCTCCGCAGGACAGGATGAGGTCGAGGTCCTGCAGGAGCTGTCTCCGGCCCCCGTTCCACAAATGCATATCTTCTTTGTCTGCGACTGCTAAAACTCTCATTTTCTTCGATATTTCATCCGGCGGACGGTCCGCTTCATCTGGCGCTTCATCTTGGAGACTTTCAGGAACTCCAGCGCCGCGGGACCATAGGTGGTCATGTACTCGAGGAACGCGTCACTGCAGGTGATGTTGTTCCCGTCGGAGACATGTCCCAGGTACTGTTCCTTGAAGAGCCGGTACTCCGATCGGAGCAGGCGCACTTCGTCGACGCTCCATTTGTGGTAGAGGTCCTTGCCGAAGAGGCGGGCCAGTGTCCGGTAG
>JAFTZU010000151.1 GCA_017461005.1 Clostridia bacterium | reverse complement strand
TTGCTGAGTTTGAACTGGAATGTATCTTTCACGGTCTTGATCGCATATTGCGTCTCCCGCTGACTGAGTTTGCTTTGATATCCTTCCGGATAGATCGGATAGATCATAGTCGTCTCCCCTTAATAGTTGATCAGGTACTGATCGATCTCCCACTGAGAGATCTTGGTCCTGTAGTCGTCCCACTCCGCTTTCTTGCCGGAGATGTAATTGTCAAAGACATGGGCACCGAGAGTCTCGCGGATGAACGGGTCTTTTTCGGCTTCGGCAATGGCTTCTTCCAGAGTGCCGGGCAGGCAGTCGATGCCTTCCTTTTCCAGCTCCTCCGGGCTCAGAACGAAGACGTTCTCGTCATAGGCAGGTTTCGGGACGAGGCCGCGCTTGATGCCGTCAAGACCGGCGGCAAGGCACAGAGCCATTTCGAGGTACGGGTTGCAGGTCGGGTCCGGGCAGCGGAGCTCGACACGGGTGCCCTTGCCGCGGCTCGCCGGGATGCGGACGAGGCAGGAACGGTTGGAGGTGCTCCAGACAAGGTAACTCGGAGCCTCGTAGCCGGGCACCAGACGTTTATAGGAGTTGACGGTCGGGTTGGAGAACGCCGCGATGCCTTTGACGTGTTCCATGATGCCGGCGATGAACGAATAGGCTTCTTTGGAGAGGCCGAGTTCTCCGTCCGGGTCGTCGAAGACGTTCTTCCCGGTCGCGAGTTCATAAAGGCTCATATTGGTGTGCATGCCGGAGCCGTTGATGCCGTAGATGGGTTTCGGCATGAAGGTCGCGTGAAGGCCGTGCTTGGTCGCATAGGTCTTGACGACATGCTTGAAGGTCATGACACGGTCAGCGGTCATGAGGCCCTCGCCGAACTGGAAGTCGATCTCATGCTGGCCTTCGGCCACTTCATGGTGAGAAGCTTCGATGACGTAACCCATCTCCTCGAGTGCGAGGCAGATGTCTCTTCGGCAGTTTTCACCGTGATCGATCGGGTTCAGGTCGAAGTAACCGGCTTTGTCGGCCACTTCGGTGGTCGGCTTTCCTTCCTCATCCAGTTTGAAGAGGAAGAACTCACACTCGGGACCGACGTTGAAGCCGTAGCCCATGTCTTTCGCCTCATCGATGACTTTCTGGAAGACATTTCGCGGGTCGCCCTCGAAGGGGGTCTTGTTGTCGGACATATAGACAGAGCAGATCAGACGGCCGGTCTGGATCTCCTCGTGCTTTCTCCAGGGAACGATCGCCCAGGAATCGTAATCGGGATGCAGGTACATATCACTTTCATCGATCCGAACGAACCCGTTGATGGAAGAACCGTCAAACATGCATTCATTATCCAGGGCTTTTTCCAGCTGAGATACCGTGATGGCAACGTTTTTCATGATACCGAACAGGTCGGTGAACTGCAGTCGCACGAATTCGACATTGTTCTCTTTTGCACTTTTCAGGATCTCTTCTTTTGTGAGCTTACTCATAAAAACCTTCCTTTCAGATGATAAAAGCGTTGGATAAAAGAAAAGAAGGCGCTCCGATCTTATTCGGAACGCCTTCGCTCTTTATCTTGGCTAAGAGTTTACACCTCGAAATAAGGTTTGTCAACCGCTTTTGAAAATTAGATTGCATAAATTTTCATTTTCAGGGTAACGGCAACGCCAATTTTGATAAATATGAAAATTTCAACTTATCAAATCGTCTTATGGCCTTTCATATACCGGACGCCGACGACATAGATGTTCGCCGCACGGGGCACCTTCGTCTTGACGCGCAGGTTCTCGTCTTCCGTGACGAGACATACGGTCCCTTTGGAGGCATAGGAGATGTTCTTCACATCAGACCCCTTCACACGGGTGCTCTTCCCGTCCCACAGGACTTCGATGCTGTCCTTGTAAAGACGGATGACGCCGTGTTCGTCGGCAAGGTGTACATCGCCCTTGTCGTCCATGACGGAGACGAGCTGC
>JAFTZU010000150.1 GCA_017461005.1 Clostridia bacterium | reverse complement strand
GAGACCATCAAACAGAAGACCGGCCTCATCGTCGACGCCTACTTCTCCGCCACCAAGATCCGCTGGCTCCTCGACAACGTCCCGGAAGCTCAGGAACTTGCTGACGAAGGCAAACTCCTCTTCGGTACCATCGATACCTGGCTCATCTGGAACCTGACCGGCGGCGCCACTCATCCTGAGAGCGCAGTCCATGTCACGGACTACTCCAACGCCACCCGCACCATGCTCTTCAACATCAACACCCTGTCCTGGGACGAAGAGCTCTGCGACCTCATGGGCATCCCGATGGACATCCTTCCGAAGGTCGTCCCCTCCAGCCAGGTCTACGGCCTCGTTGCCCCCGGCATCGCGGGCCTCGAAGGTCTGGAAGGCACTCCGGTCTCCGGCGCCATCGGCGACCAGCCCGCTGCCCTCTTCGGTCAGTGCGCGTTCCAGGACGGCATCGTCAAGTCCACCTACGGCACCGGCTGCTTCCTGCTCATGAACACCGGCAAACAGAGAGTCGAGTCCAAGAGCAACCTCATCTCCGGCATTGCCTGGGCGCTGTCTGACGACGACATCACCTACTGCCTCGAAGGCTCCGCCTTCAACTGCGGCGCCACCATCCAGTGGCTGCGCGATGAGCTGCAGATGATCGACAAGGCTCCCCGCTGCGACGAACTCGCCGAGTCCGTCCCGGATGCCAACGGCATCTACCTCGTCCCCGCATTCACCGGTCTCGGTGCTCCGTACTGGGATATGTACGCCCGTGGCTGCATCGTCGGCCTCACCCGTGGCGTCAATCGCGCACACTTCTGCCGTGCCGTCATCGAAGCCATCTGCTATCAGTGTGCAGACCTCGTCAACGCCATGAGAGAAGACTCCGGTATGGAGATCAAGTCCATCCGCGTCGACGGCGGCGCCTCTGTCTCCGACATCATGATGCAGATCCAGTCCGACGTCCTCGACTGCGAAGTCAACCGTCCGAAGATCGTCGAGACCACCGCTCTCGGCTGCGCCTACTGCGCCGGTCTTGCTGTCGGGTTCTGGAAAGACCTCGACGAGATCGCCGAGAACCGCGAAGTCTCCAAGATCTACTATCCGGAAATGGATGCCGACACCCGTGCCGAGCTCTACGGCGGCTGGAAGAAAGCCATCGAAAGAGCCAAAGACTGGATCGACCATTAAGTCCATCTTTACCTATGAGAGCCTCCCCTTCGGGAGGCTCTTTTTTTGAACAGACCGTTATCGGACATTTTGGAGGCCGTTGGACAATTCTGACAAGGAAAGTCTGATTTCTACAAAAAAATCTGTTTACAGTCCACAGGTCAACTGTTATAATCGTAACCGTTATAATAGTAACCGGAGGAAAATGTGTATGAACTCTGAACGATATTCCCGCCAGGGCATGGTCCCGGAATTCAGTGGAGAAGGCCAGCAGCTTCTGGAAGACGCCAGCGTCCTTGTCATCGGTGCGAGCTCCATCGGCAGCACCCTCATGTACAACCTGGCTTCCGCCGGCATCGGCACCATCGGTGTTGCTGACCACAACATCGTCGGCACGTCCAACCTGAACGCGCCCATCCATTTCGAGGAAGACCTGGGGACTCTGAAGGTCATTTCCGCCACCCGGAAACTGAAGGCCTACAACAGCCTCATCAACGTCATCCCCCATGCCACGGCCATCAATAAAGACAACGTCTACGAGATCGTCAGCCAGTACGACATCATCGTGCTCGCCGTCAACAACCCGCAGACCCAGATGCTCGTCAACGAAGCCTGTGTCGAACTCGACAAGCCCTTCGTCCTCGGCAAGACCAACGGGTTCATCGGCACCGCAGGGTTCATCCTGCCCCACGAGACACCGTGCCTTACCTGCTTCTACGGGGAAGAGATGCCGCCGGAAGACAACTACGGCAGCGTCAGCGGCGTTTCCTCCATCATCGCGTCTCTCATGTCCACCTCGGTCCTCCAGTACCTGCTGGGCGCCCCGGTCGCCATGAAAGGCAAGCTCTTCATCTACAACTGTGAAAACGCCACCATCGACAAGATCGAACTGACCCATCGCCATGACTGCACGGTCTGCGGTGCGAAGGAAGAGGTCGATGATGACTTCGACGATTTTGAACTCGACGAAGAGGAGGCATAACACATGAAAGCCAGCGAGACCTTCGAGCGCTACGACGGCAAAGTCCGCGAGTGCTGCAACTACGCCGTCCGTTCCTCCAAGAGCTTCATGGAGAACGCGGACACCAACAAGCGTCAGCCCGGCGGCAAGGCAGAGCTCCTGCTGCGCGATCAGCTGACGAAGGACCTCAAGGAGTTCTGCGATGAAGTGGACGAGGTCAGCTTCTATGCGAAGCAGAAGGCGTACATCACGTCGAGCCTTCTGACCTTCATCTTCCTGCTGGCCACGGCGGTCTTCACCATCCTGTTCTCCATCCTGAACCCCTACTTCATCCTGGCCGCTCTGGTCACCTCTCTGCTGGCCCTGCTCGCCGCCCTCGGCGTGTTCGGCGGCACCTCCAAGAGTGTCGAAGACCTCAACGTCTTCGCCCGCCGGAAGTCCTCCGGTGAGCCCGCGGCCCGCATCATTTTCGAAGCGAACCTCGATGCTCCCTTCAAGCGGAACATCTCCCGCGGCACTGCCGCTCTCCTGAAGTTCCTGACCCTGCTGGGCGTCGTCCTGTACATCGCCTTCTGCGTGGTCATGTTGCTCGTTGACAATGGCACTCTGAACTTCGGGTTCCAGGACGAACTCGAGTACGTCGCCTACGGGCTCCCGATCTTCGTCATCTTCCCGCTCATCCTGAGCCGGACCGTTTCCACCGGTTCCTCGTTCCCCGGCGTCGCGGACAACCTGCTGGGCGCATATGCCGCCTGCGGTGCCATGCGGTACATGTCGGAACAGGGCCTGCGCCTCGAGAGCACCGAGCTCTGCGTCCTTCTGACCTCCTCCAAGGAAGCGAAGAACGCCGGCGCCAAAGCCTTCGTCCGGGACTTCAAAGCGGACCTCGACGCACTGGACACCACGGTCCTCTGCTTCGACTCCATCTACGACCCCGACTCCCTGAACGTCGTCTCGAAGGGCCGTAAGGTCTCGAAGCTGATCGATGAAGCGGCCGCCAACGCCGGCGTCCTCCTCACCGACCACGAGCCGAAGTATCACAAGGGCAACCTCAAGGTCTACGACAAGGCCGGCCTTTCCGCCGCCCAGATCTCCTCGCTGCCGGACAACGCACCCGCGTTCTACCGGAACGAGCATGACGACGCGGACCTCCTGACCCCGGACGCGGTCCACGCCGTCGAAGGCGCTATCAAAGTGGCCCTCGAAGCCGCCTACGCGCTCGACGCCCAGGAATAATAATAACTCCTCAAACAGTAAAGGCTCCTGCCAATGGCAGGAGCCTTTTTTAGTCGATTGAAAGCACTACAAGTAAATAACCCTTCTCGTGTGTCACCTCCGCGAAGGGGGACCCGGCGGCGACTTCGTTCGAGACGCCGAGGGTGGTGTCCGGGGTCAGCGTGTGGTCGGCGAGCGGGTACTTCGCGCCGGTGATGGTCAGCCCTTCGACGGGGCCGCCGTAGGCGATGAGCCCGAAGTAGTGGAAGCGGTTTTCCGGTCCCTGCGCCGGGACGCGGAACGTGCCGGGCGTCTTCAGGAAGACCCGGTTCTGCCCGTCTTCGAACCACAGTTCGAGGACCCGCGGGTCGTCGGCGTACTTCGCCAGCATGCCGAGGTTGCCCATCGAGTGGTCGAAGCGGCCGCCGAGGCCGCCGAGGACGTGGATGCGGCCGAAGCCTTTGGAGACTGCGAGGTCGATGGCCGCCTCGCTGTCCGTCATGTCCTTGACGGTGGGCAGGACGACGAGGCCGGAGGCCGCCGCCCGCTCCGCTTCGGTGGGCGGGGTGCCGGAGTCGTAGTCGCCGATGAGGTAGACCGGTACATCGCCCAGAAGGTCCAGGGCTTCCGCCACCTGCAGGCCTCCGTCGGCGCAGAAGACGGCGTCATATGCCGCCATGTCGATGGCGAGCCGGTCCGCCCCGTCGACGCGGGACGTCACGATGAGGCAGCTGCGGCCGGAGACATTGGTTCCTGACTTCATGGAGAAGGCACTTCCTTTACGAAAAGCCGCCGATCGGCTGACCGGCGGCTTGAGGTTCTAACATTCAGCGCGTCTGAGGTCCGGCTCAGATGCCTTTTTTCTTCTTGGGTTTGGCGACCGCTTTCTTCTGGATGAACGGGACCAGGATGGCTTTCGCGGTATCCGGGACACCGAGGATGAAGAGCTTCGCCATGTCGACGACGGTGCCGCCGTTCAGGAGGGTAACGAGGCCGTCGCCCATGTTGTCGGAGAAGATGCCCTTCGAGGACTTGACGATCCGGTTGACCGGGATGGTCCGGAGGGAGTCCACGACCAGCTTCTTGTAGTTCTCCGGAATGAACGGGATGGCGCTGACCATGTCGAGGGCGCTGTTGATGCGGAGGCCGGGCTTGGAGGCCGTGGCGTCCGCGATGGCGTCAGCCTGGGTCAGGCGCAGGTCGCTGGCGTCGGGCAGGTACTCGTCGAGGTCGTAGCCGAGGACGTTGTAGAACTCGGTGTCGGAGACTTCGGCGATGTTCGCCTTGAAGTAATGGGGCGCGAAGTCCGCGTAATCGCCCTCTTTGGAGAGGTCGTCATCGGACGCGATGTCAATGTCCGCGCTGAGACGGATGTCTCTCGAGGAGGCGCCGACCATGATCTTGTAGGTGCCGGCTTCGGTGACCCACTTGTCGAGGTCCGCGCTGAAGTACTCGAACGCGCACTTGTCGAGGCAGAGCTCCACGTTCTTGGTCTCACCGGGTTCGAGGGAGACACGGGCGAACTCTTTGAGTTCTTTTCTGGCGCGATATACTTTCGAAGCGAAGCATGCACCGACATAGACCTGGGCAATCTCGTCCGCCTTCATGCTGCCGACGTTCTTGATGTTGAAGCAGACCGCGACTTTGCCGTCGTCCGCTTTGACGACCTTGAGGTCGGAGTACTCGAACTTCGAGTAGGAGAGGCCGTAGCCGAAGGGATAGGCGACTTCCTTCTCGGCGGTGTCATAGTAACGATAGCCGACGAAGATGGACTCGCGATATTTCAGGTTGCAGTTGTGGTCGACCTTGAAGTCGGAGAGGCAGGGGACGTCTCTCAGCGCCTTCGGGTAGGTCTCCGCGAGCTTGCCGCTCGGGGAAACTTCGCCGAGGACCAGTGCCGGGAGAGCGGAGCCGAAGCCTTCACCGAGCAGGTAGGTCTGCAGGATGGCGCCGACTTTGTCGGCCCAGGGCAGGACCACGGCGCTGCCGGTGGAGAGGATGACCGCAACGTTCTTGTTGACGGCTGCGACGGTGTCGACCAGGGCGTTCATCGCCTTCGGGAGGTCCATGGTGGTGTGGTCGAAGCCTTCCTGGACATCCATGTCGGAGCAGGAGACGAAGAGCAGGACCTTGTCGGCCGCCGCAGCCACGTTCTTCGCTTCGGACAGGAGACCCTGGTTCACTTCGTCGAGCATCTTGAGGTCGTAACCGTCTGCATAGGTGAGGTCCATGCCGAGGTTCTCGAACGCGGTGTAGGGGCTGTCGATGCGGTATGCGTTGATGTGGGCCGAGCCGCCGCCCTGGACGAGCGGGTTCTTGGCACGGGCGCCGATGATGGCGACTTTATCGGACTTCTTGAAGGGAAGAAGGTCGTTGTCGTTCTTCAGAAGGACCGGGCACTTCTTGGCAAGTTCGACCGCATACGCGTGGTCGGCTTCCTTGTCCCAGGTGGCAGCGGCGCCGAGGGAACCTTCGGTGGATTTGTCGACGAGGTGCAGGACGCGGCGGGCGCTCTTCTCGATCTCTTCCTGGGAGACCTCACCGTCGCGGTAGGCCTTGGCGACTTTGCTGATGGTGTAGTAGCCGGTGCCGGGCATCTCGAGGTCGAGGCCGGCCTTCAGGGCTTTCACGCGGTCGGCGGTGGCCATCCAGTCACTGACGGTCAGGCCTTCGAAGCCCCATTCCCCGCGGAGGATGTCCTCCATGAGGTGGCTGTTCTCGGTGCAGTACGTACCGTTGATCTTGTTGTAGGCCATCATGATGGTCCAGGGCTGTGCATGACGGACAGCGATCTCAAAGCCGCGGAGATAGATTTCCCGGAGAGCTCTCTCGTCGACGATGGAGTCCGCTTTGAAACGGAAGTCTTCCGTGCTGTTGCAGGCGAAGTGCTTCAGCGATGTGCCGACGCCTTTCGACTGGACACCATTGATGTAGTTCGCAGCCAGGGTACCGGCCAGGAACGGGTCTTCCGAATAGTACTCAAAGTTTCTGCCGCAGAGCGGAGAACGTTTGATGCAGATGCCGGGGCCCAGCAGGACCGACAGACGTTCCGCGCGGCATTCCTCGCCCAGCTTTTCGCCGAACTCTCGGGTGCCTTCCTTGTCCCATGCGCTGGCAACGGCGGCCGCGGACGGGAAACAGATGGCTTTGATGGTCCCGAGGCCGTTCATCTTCCGCAGGCCGGTGGGGCCGTCGGAGACCATGACGGACGGGACTGCCAACCGGTCGACCGAGGCAGTGTGCCAGAAGTCCTTACCGGTAAGAAAGCTGATCTGCTCACGCAGCGTCATCTTTTTTACGCTCAGTTCAAATTCCATTTCGATTCCTCCTATTACTTCTCCGGGGAATTTTACATATACACATAAATTATACACAAGCGACCCCGCCTTTTCAACAAAATGCACGCAAAGTTCTGCGGGGTTTCTCCGCTTTTCTTTGGGGCGCCGCTGTGCTAGAATAATACTGATTTTGTACCCTATATCGCGATGTATCGAGAGGAGTCCCGCACCCCATGTGGAAGAAAGTATTGTCCTGCATCCTGGCAGTCCTCATGACGGTCCTGCTGTTTGCCGCATGCGCCCCGGAAGAGGAGAACCTCGTCCTTCCGGTGGACAGCATCCCCGCCAGCTGCGACCCCGCCATTTCCGACACCGTGGCCATGTCCACGGTCGCTGCCAACTGTTTTGAAGGCCTCGTCCGGATCGACGAGAAGGGAAATGTCCAGCCCGGCGCCGCCGACCACTGGAGCATCTCCGACGACGGCCTCACCTACACGTTCATCCTGCGGGACGGTCTCAAATGGCACGTTCCGGACGCGGACAGCACGGAAGCATCTTCCAAAAACCCTCTCGGGCAGGACTTCATCCAGAACTTCCCCGCCGCCATGACGGCCGATGACTTCGTCTTCGGTCTCCAGAGAGCCGTCGCGAAGAACACCGCCGCCCCCGGCGCCTCCCGCCTCTTCGGCATCCAGAACGCCCCCGCCGTCTATGCCGGCGAGCTCAAGACCTCGCAGCTCGGCGTCTCCGCCGTGGACGAGAAGACGGTCCGCATCAAGCTGTCCGCACCGGACGGCAACTTCCTGACCGCGCTGGGGTCCCCCTGTGCCATGCCCTGCAGCCGCACGTTCTTCGAGAAGACCGCCGGCCGCTACGGCCTCACGGCCTCCATGCTCCTCTGCAACGGCCCCTACTATCTCTCGAACATGGACCCGACCGGGAAATCACTCACCCTCGTCCGGAACGACGACTATGCCGGCCTGACGCCCGGCGACATCGACCAGTGCACGCTGGTCCCCGGCAAAGAGACCGTGGAAGAAGGCGGCACGGAGTACGACATCCTCGCCGATTTCAACTCCGATGAAGGCGTCCTCGACGGTGCCGTCCTCAGCGCATCCGCTGCGGCGAACCTGCCGAAGGGCTTCGAGGTCACCGAATACTCCAACACCGTGAACGTCCTGCTCTTCAATATGGACTCCGACTTCGCCGGCAACGAGGACCTGCGCCTTGCGCTTGCCCGGGCCACCGACGTTTCCAAGCTGTCCAAGACCGGCAACGGTCTGGCAGAAGGCGTCATCCCGGACTGCTGCAACGCCGTCTCCGGCACCCTGTACCGGGAGACTGCCGGCCCCGCCAAAGGCCCCGGCTTCGACCTGAAGAAGGCAAAGAAGTCCTACGCCGCCGCCATGGAGAAGTTCGAAGCGGTCGCCACGGAAGACGAGCCCGCTCCCACCTCCTTCGCCATCACGTTCCTGTGCCTCAAGGAGGACAAGCAGGCCGCTCAGTCCATCGTCCAGAACTGGCAGAAAGTCTTCGGCACGGCCCTCTCGACCACCATCGACACGAGAGACACCGAAGAGGAACTCCAGCAGGCGCTGGTCGCCGGCCAGTTCGATGTAGCCTTCGCGCCAATGCACTGCTCCGAGCTCAACGCCATCGGCGTGCTGCAGCAGTTCTCCGGGGACACCGAGCAGAACCTCATGAACCTCGCTTCGGACGAATATGACCACCTCATCTCCCTCGCGGCCTCCGCCCGGGACGCCGAGACGGTCACCGGCTACTGTTTCGCCGCCGAGGAGTACCTCACGAAGAACGGCATCCTGCTGCCCATCAGCCAGGAGACCACCTGCCTCGCCGTCAAGGAGAAGACCGCCGAAGGCCTCCAGGTCTACCCCACCGGCAGCACCTACCTCCTCTACCTCATCTGAGGCGATCGACCGAAAAAACAACAGCCCCGCAACCGACCGGTTGCGGGGCTTGCTTTTTGCGTATTTCGGAACCGTTATTCGTCCGTCTCCAGCGTCTCGTTGATCTTCTGCGTGAGGCGCAGGTACTCAGCCAGTTCTTCGTCGGTGAGCGCCGCGTACCGGGCCTCGATGTCCTTCCGGACTTTCTCGTGGTGTGCCTGTTCGGCGGCTTCGCCGGCGGGGGTCAGGTCGACGAGGATGGCACGGCCGTCAGACGGGTCTTTCTTCCGTACGATGAGGCCGTTCTCCTCCATCTTTGTGAGCATCTCCCCGAGGGACTGGGGACGGACGTGGACCTTTTCGGCAAAGTCCTTCTGGTTGATGGACGGGTTATGTTTCAGGATGTGGAGCAGATGCTCCTGCCGGGCCGGCGGACGGTGACCTTCCCCGTGGGGACCGTGATGCGGGTCTTTCCCGCCGTGGTGTTTCCGGCGTACGAGCCCGTGCTGACGGTGCTGTTCTTCCCAGACCGCTTTCACAAGTTCTTCTCTTGTCATGGTGGTTCTTCCTTTCCAAATGTGGTGATCAATAATAGGATTCAAAGTCTCCCAGTTCCTGCCAGTGACCCTGGCTGCGGCGCCAGGCCAGTGCGGAGACTTCCGCCTCGGTGCGCTGTTCACGGAGCGCGCGGCGGCGCTGGCTCTGCGCCTCGTCTCCCGCTTTGAACTGGGTGTCATAGAAGGTCTTATAGTCTTCGCTCGACTCGATGAGTTCCGCGTGTTTACCGGAGGCGACGATGTGCCCGTCCTTCAGGACGAGGATGCAGTCGGAGTCGAGGATGGTGGACAGGCGATGCGCCACGACCAGCGAGGTCTTCTCTTTGAGCAGCGGCGCCAGGGCTTCCTGGATGTGGCTCTCGGAGACCGAGTCGAGGGACGCGGTCGCCTCGTCGAGCAGGATGACTTCGGGGTCTTTCAGGATGACCCGGGCCAGGGACAGCCGCTGTTTCTCTCCGCCGGAGAGGCGGACGCCGCGGTTGCCGACGAGGGTATCGAGGCCGTCCTTCAGTTCTTCGATGAAGTCTGCGATGCCGGCTCTGCGGCAGGCATCCATGAGTTCTTCATCGGAGGCATCATCTTTGGCGTACAGCAGGTTCGCGCGGATGGTATCGTTGAACAGGAACGTGTCCTGGGTCACGAAGCCGATGTGTTTCCGCAGTTCCTGGAGCGGCCAGTCCCGGACATCTTTTCCGTCGATCCGAATGGCGCCGCTCAGGACATCGTAAAGGCGCGGGACCAGGGAGATCATCGTGGACTTGCCGGCGCCGGAGCTTCCGACCAGCGCGTAGGTCTCGCCGGGCTCGACATGGAAGCTGACGCCTTTCAGGATCTCCGGACCCTGTTCCGCATTGTAGGCGAAACGGACCCCGTCGAAGTCGATCTCCCCGCGGATGTTCTCCGGTGCCGTCGCGTCTTCTTTGTCCACGATGTTCGGGACCATGTCGAGGGTCTGGAAGATGCGCTCGAACAGGGCCAGCGAGCGGGTGAAGTCGACACTGACGTTCATGAGTTCATTCACCGGGCGATAGATGCGTCCGAGGATGGAGATGGCGGCGGTGATCTCACCGATCGTCACCTGGGGCCCGCCCTGCATGCGGAGCATCAGGATGCCGCCGACGAGGTACAGGAGCAGCGGGCCGAAGTTCGTGAAGATGTTCAGGAACGTGAAGAAACTGCGCCCCGCGAGCATCTCCCGGATGTTGAGCCGGTAGAGGACGGAGCTGACGCCCTTGAATCGGTCATATTCCTTCTTCTGCCGACCGAACAGCCAGACGAGCAGGATGCCGCTCTCCGACAGGGTCTCGCCGAGGATGGTGTTGGCCTCGTCGTACTTTTCCTGACTGTCCCGGGCGATGAGCCAGCGGCG
>JAFTZU010000149.1 GCA_017461005.1 Clostridia bacterium | reverse complement strand
GAACTTCTCGACCAAGGGCATCCTCTGCTGCGGCAGCCTCGCCGGCTGGGCCAGCGGTAAGACTGTTATCGAGAACGTCACCGTCAAGAACGCCAACAACAGAGGCATGTCCATGGTCGGTGCCCTTACCGGCAGCTCCAATGGCGATGTAACGGTCAAAAACGTCAAAGTAAACGGTGGCTCTGCTGTCTGCGGTTATTCCCTGCTCGGCGGTAACATCGAACTGCTGGCCGGCTACGGTCAGGCGGGTGGCGTCATCGGCGGTGCCGACGGCACGGCGTTCGCAAACTGCTCCGTCAAAAACTTCAAAGTTGTTGACAAGATCGGCGGCAACGACGGCTTCGGCGGTCTCGCCGGCTGCGCGAACGAAGCAAAGTACATCAAAAACTGCAGCGTTGAGAACGTGACCATCAAAGCCACGGCCGGCCCGGTCGGCTACATCGGCGGTCTCGTCGGGTTCACCGGCACCGAAGCCGGCATCAAGAACGCCGCGAAAGCGTCCAAGGTCACCGGCTGCACCGTCAAGAACGTCAAGATTATCGCTTCGGATGAAGCACAGTGTGTCGGCGGCCTCATCGGCGGCGGCACCTACCGCAGCGACGAACAGTCCGAGCCCTTTGCCTACCAGGTCTCGAACTGCCGCGTCTCCAATGTCACGATGAAGACCGGCGGCAGCATCATCGGCTCCATCGCCGGCTATACCGGAAACAACTCTTCGGTCAAGTCCTGCACCGCGACGAATGTCACCCTCAACGGCAAGACCCTCTCTGCCAAGGTCGGTGCAGACCCGAGCGTCATTCCCTACACCGAACTGACCCAGTTCGGCGGCGCTCTTTAAACTGACCCTCAAGCGGCATGTCCGCATAACAACGAAAGACCTGAGCGAAAGCTCAGGTCTTTTTCTGTCAGCAATTGCCGACCCGGCAGGGGCTTTTACTTGACGTACGTCAAGTAGTTTGATACCATAAACATAGAATCCGGGAGGTGAAACGATGAAGAATGACATGATCACGGAGAAACAGGATCTGCGCCATCTGACCTGGAGCAAAGTAAGGAACTCATCCGGAACAGCCGGGTCGTTTCTGAAAGCATATTCAGACCTTGGCGGCCACAAAACCTACTATAAGCTCTCTAACTATGACAGCGTTCATGGCATCACCGGGCACGAATGCGTCAATGAACTCATCGTCGATCGCCTCCTGACCATTCTTGGTGTGGAACACCTCCATTACCAGCTGCTCCACGCCGACATTCTTCTGGACGATCAGCCGGTCGAAACCTGGCTTTGCTCCTCCGACGACTTCAAACAGCCGGGAGAAACGAAGATCGCACTGGATGCTTACTATCAGGCTGAGCGAATGGTCGGTGAATCGCCCCTCGACTTCTGCATCCGAAATGGCTGGGACTCCTACGTTTACGAAATGCTTGTCGTCGACTATCTGATCCTGAACCGGGACCGCCATGGTGCCAATATGGAAGTGCTCCGAAACGCGAAGGACCACACCGTCCGCCTCGCTCCGCTCTTTGACCACGGGTTGTCGCTTTTGTTTTCCTGCCGTTCGTCCGGCGATCTACGGGCCGCAGACATCATGGAAGACAAGCCGGTCCAGTCCTTTGTCGGAAGCCATTCTGCCCGGGAGAACCTCGAACTGATCCCTCCCGGAAAAGAACCAAACCTCCACCCCCTTCTGCCTTCTGACAAAGAGGTCCTTCTGGAGGGGCTGGACGCGGTATTGCCGGAGGAATGGCTGGAGAAGATCTGGCAAATGATCTGGAACAGGTGGTGTGAATATGAGGATTTTCGCGATTCGCGACGGTAATGCGGACGTCCCAAAAGACCTCGCATACCTTTTCTATTATGAAAAAGACAAGACTTTCTATATCGAACTCCCGGAAGGGGCTGATGAGTGGGAGACCCCGCTTCTGCTGTCGAGCTTCGTCAAACGCGGGGAAACGACCGTGAACCCGTACTGGAGCAAACTGTGGGTGCAGCAGCGGATCATACCGACGGACCGCCAGAACCTTGGACAGGTCCTGCGAGACAACGGTCTCGAACTGTATGATGAATTCGATCTTCTCATGCTGGCCGACGGGCGATGTGCTCAGGACGAGTATTATTTGACGGAACGAAAAGAAACCGAGTTGCCCGCGGAAATACGGGAGCGGATCGCCCACCGGGTCGAAGACGTGGTACCGCTGCCGCAGTACCACCTCCTGGTGTTCTTTTCCGGCGGGGCCATTCAAAAAGTGGATGCCCTTCCGCTGATCGGAGACGTCGTTCCGTTTGCCCCTCTGTTACGGGACCCCTCGCTGTTCGAAACCGTCCAGGTCCAGGCCGGCGGATACGGAGTTTGCTGGGGAACTACCCTGGAGCTCTCAAAAAAAGACCTTTTCGAGTCCGGGACACCGGTCCCGCTGAGCGCAGATGACTTTGCGTCGTTCGTCGCGAGACGTGTCATCACGACTGCAGAAGCCTGCGAGCTGCTGGGCTGCTCGCGGCAGAACATCGACGACCTGGTCCGGCGGGACAAATTGCACCCGGTGAAGGCCGGCGGCCGCACCAAACTGTTCCTGCGAAGCGAAGTGGAACAACGCCGCTGGGGCATCGATATTTAAAACGAAAGACCTGAGCTTTGAAGCTCAGGTCTTTTTCTGTCAGCAGTTGCCGACGTATACATATTGCAGGTACTCGCGGGCGAGGTCCGCGAAGCGGTAAACGAGCGCCGGGTCCGTGGCCGGGCGGTCCGTGTATTTCCAGCAGGGGAAAAACCGGGTGACATGGAGCGGGATGCGGTTGCCCCACCCGTTTTGCAGAGAGGCGATCCACTGTACCATCTCCCGGAACTCCTCTTCGTCATCATTCATGCCGGGGACGACGAGGTTCGTGAGTTCCAGATGGCAGCGGTCCGCGGCCATCATGATGGCATATTGAACGGTTTCGAGGTCTCCCTTCAGTACATCGCGGTAGGTCTCTTTGCGGAAGGCTTTGAGGTCAAAGTTCACGGCGTCCGTCAGAGGCAGGACCTGCTGCAGGACTTCGGGCTCCGCAGTCCCGTTGCTGACGAGGACTGTCTTCATCCCTTTGCGCTTGCAGGCTTTGAACGTGTCCCGCACGAACTCGTAGTTGATGAGGGGCTCGTTGTAGGTGAACGCGATGCCGATGTTCCCCTTCGGCTGCAGTTTCTCCGCCAGCGCGACGAGCTGGTCCGGGGAGTAGAACTGCGACCCGATGTCGTCGTCCCCCGCCTGAGCGATCTCATGGTTCTGGCAGAACGGGCAGCGCAGGTTGCACCCGTAGCTGCCGACCGAGAGGATCATGCTCCCGGGCTGAAACCGTGCCAGTGGTTTCTTTTCGATCGGGTCCAGCTGCAACGCGGTCACCTTACCGTACGCGTCGCTCACGACCCGGCGGTCCAGGCACTTTCGCGCCCGGCAGAAGCCGAGCTGGTTCCCGCTGAGTTCACAATGTCGAAAACAGACATCACAGGTTGCCGGCATACGGTCACTTCCTTCTTAGCCCCACAGCTCGGACAGCCGGGGGACGATCTGTTTCTTGCGGCTCATGACGTGCGGCAGGAAGACGGCGTTGTTCGCCGCCGGCTGGCCGTACGCGTTCGTAATGGTCTGGTCGTCGCCGATGTAGAGAAGCTCGGTGCCCTCTTTCAGGACGTCGGTCAGCATGATGAGGATGTAGTCGTAACCGCGGTCCTCTTTGCGCGCCTTCATCGCCGCGAGCATCTCGTCCTGACGGCTCAGGAGCTCGTCCGAGTTGAGGCACGTGACCTGCCCGATGCCGAGCTTGTGGTCCGCGATGAGGAACTCCTTGAAGTCGGTAAAGATCAGCTCGTCGACCGGCTTGCTGAGGTCCGCGCCGGCAAAGACCGTGTTCCCAACTTCCTCGAGCGTGACCTCGGCAATGCGGGCCATGCGCTCCGCGATGACCTTGTCATGCGGTGTACAGGTGGGCGATTTGAACATGACCGTGTCAGAAATGATGGCGGAACACAGGAGTCCCGCGATCTTCTTGGACGGCATGATGCCCTTCTCCTGGTACATGCCGGAGATGATGGTGGCGGTGGAGCCCAGCACTTCGTTGCGGAAGAAGATGGGTCCGGTGGTCTGGATGTCCGCAAGACGGTGGTGGTCGATGATGCCGAGCACTTCCGCTTCGCTGAGCCCGGGCACCGTCTGAGACAGTTCGTTGTGGTCCACGAGCACGACGCGTTTACGCTTCGGGCGGATCATGTGGTACCGGCCCATGGTGCCGACGACTTTGTCGTTCTCATCGAGGATGGGGTACGCGCGGTACCGGGAGTTCAGGAGCACGTCCTTCACGTCGTCGAGGTAGTCGTCGAGGTGGAAGACCTTGAGGTTCTCGGCAGCGCAGATGCGGTCGATCGGCAGCGCCAGGTTGATCATCCGCGCGGTCCGGTAGGCCGACAGCGGCGATGTGATGATCAACGTCTCGGACGTGTCATTACGGAATTCCTCCGAGACATCTGCCTGGCAGATGACCACGGCCTTCACGCCGATGTCCAGCGCATGGCGGACCATGTCCGCCTGCTGGCCGCAGACGACGATGCTGTTCGGGTTGTTGAACAGCATGCCTTCATGGGCAGTGGGGACGGCGATGATCACATCGCCGGAGAGTTCCTCGGGAATGCCCGCGGGCTGGTTGACGATCTGCCCTTCGAGAACGGAGAGCAGGTTGTAGACGGGGACATTGTCCACATGGGGTGCGTCCACGTTTTTCATGCTGTGGGTGGCAATGTCTCCGGTGGTGAGCATGCCGTAAAGGCTGCCGTCGTCCTCCACGACCGGAATGACCGACGGGGCGCCGTCGCCCTGCTTCATGGTCTCCCATGCGTGGAAGATGGTGACGCTGCGGTCCATGGCGGGCGGAGTGTCGAAGACGAGGTCCCGCACCTGGGTGCGGACGTTCGAGATGAGCACCGGCGGTTCCGCGTCGAACTTGTCGAGCACACGCTGGGTCTCATCGGACACGTTACCGAGGCGGGCTGCCACATATTCCCGGTCCCCAAGCGCGTTGCGCAGCGCCGCATAGGCGATGGCAGACACAATGGAGTCGGTGTCGGGGTTCTGGTGTCCGGTGACATAGACCGGGTCTTTTACAATAGAGTCCATAGTGGGTCTCACTTTCTAACTCGAAGTTTGCCTTTACAGGGCTTTTCTTTTTGCACCCCTATTCTACCCTACTTATTTTATATGTTACAAGCCAAGATTGCATCGATGAAGAAATAAATGCTTTGATAAATCGTTTATATAAAGATTTGTTGTTCCGAATATATGAAGTAATTGCTGAGGACAGAACATTTGCAATCTTTTTTATGGATGCTCTCGACAGTTTTTTGTGCGATTTGAAAAAGATATGCCTTTCCTTGAAAAACGACCAAGATATCTTCCAAATCCTCCATCGTTTATCATCACCATAATGATAGTAGCGTATATCAAAGCACCTAAGCGAGAGAATCCCGTCATTCTAGCATTCCAATAACCCGCCAAACCCGACACTACACGAACCCCCCATTTCTTTTGCATACTAAATGATACAGCTCCAGATAATCCTAAATAAATCTTTCAATCCATAAAGTGTTTCATAAAGTATTCTGGAACCACCAATTGTTCTAGTGCTTTCTCGGAATCTTCGTATTTCCAGATTTCGCTAGACTCAGGAAAACAAACCTTTTCTTTTTCTAAGTATTCAATAAAGCGGGAGAAGGCATTGCAAGATTCCCCAGTCAATCTCGCTTTCTCATAGAATTCCTTTACCTGTTTTAACCCAATTTCTCCATTTCGATATAAATGCAAAGTTTTCACAAATAAAAGCCGTGCATTTTCTTTTGGGGAGCATTCTCCACTTTTGCTTTCTAAAAATGGATAATAGATGTCTTCATCAGGACTATTGGTAATAGATAAGAGATAGCTTCCTACCAATGCCGCTTCTAAAGATGGATATTGAGAGTAGTATTGTCGAATAATTGGTTCCACAGCAAATGTTTCTTGATTGGGAAAACACATTTGTAAAAGCGCTTTTGAAACAATGGCCTTCGAGCGCTCCTCGTCGTCCCCGTTTTCTATCACTTTATCAAGTTCTGCGTCCAATCTTTCCCAATTGTAATGTGCCTTCGTCAGCCGGATATATTCAGGGTCCAATTCAATCGTTCCCGGGAAAACCGGACGACATTCTATACGAGGATAAAGATTCATCAAATAATGATAGAATTTGGTAGATATTAGGATGTCGTCGAATCCCTCTAACAAGACAATGTCATCCTTAAAAGTTGCATCGCCTAGATAAATAGGATAACCAAGGCCATTATATGCTAACGCGCTTTCAAGTTCTTCTTTGACTTCATATTTTATGAAGTGACAATTCGGACATTCACTTGAAACACTCCAGCCATTTTCCGCAGGTAATGCCGCCCATACTTTTTCCGGCTTTATTTGATAACCCAAAATCTTATTCTTTGCATTTCGAATCGGTCTGAAACAATTAGGCGAAATTCCATACTCCAACATATCTGCATGCATTTTTGGGGAAACACCCATGCCGCCGGTGGACAATTGGTAGTAATCTTTTTTAGACATTTCAGATTTTGAACTTGTTAAATCTGCTTTTTGTCTACCAAGATGGCCACACTTCTGACAATCCATCTCGAAATAATGTTCTGCTTCGTGCTTCAAATAGCTTATTTGAACAAAATTCAAACTGTATGCTATCACGTCTGAACGGCTTCCCCAATTCTTCTCCGCATAAGTTTTCATTGATTATCCTTTCCAGTGTTCGTCAACCCACTGTAATGCCACCTTTTCTAAATCACCCATATCATAATAGACTTTGTGAATGGCCTTTTTCATCTTTGATTTTGTTATAGTTTTATAATTCATTCCATAGCCAAATTGTCTTCTCCAGCGGTTGGTGATTTCCTGATGCAAGCTAGGTTCCAATGGAATCGCGGCAAAATGGTTGGGATTAACATCAAATAGTTTTTTAAACCGCTTTTCGATGATATGGTGAACTTCGACACCTTTCACGCCTTTACAAAGCTTTTTTAATCCCTTATATTTCCCGATAATCATCCCTGAATCATTTGCTTTGTTCAAGTTTCCTTTATTCAGGTCTGCAGCTCTGGTTGCAACTTTTATTGCTATTTTATTTCCGTTTTTACTCCCCAGTTTTAAACCTTTTACCACGCCCTTAGCAACATATGAACCAGGCGCAAACGGAATACAGGCTGCTCCAACATCCCAAGCCAGGAAGCCCAGATTATACCAAGATGGTTGCTTTAAAAAATCTGCCAGGCTCCAACCAATACTTGCAAGATCAATAACTGTTTCAATAATAGTTCCAGAATGATCTGATGAATTAATTGAGTCGTTTAAACAATAGCACCATAAACTGTATCCTTGAGGACGAGAGGTTTTTACAAGAGATAATTCAAAATGATCTGAATTAATGAATCTCTCATGAGAAGAATCATAATATCTGCTTTGGAGATAATAATACCCTGTCTCCTGGTCCAGATAATACCCCCTGTACCGCATAGGGTTAGCGTTCGCGATAGAGAGTTGGATAGAACTGTTGGCTGTCGCCGGTGTTATGTCTAAAGTTTCGCCCCAAGCTCCATAGGTGTAAGTGGCAACGAGAGACCCTGCGCTATCGGCAATGCCAATAACGTCGCCCATTTGGTTGGTCAGGTAGAAATACTGGGTCCCGTTCAGACGGAAGCCGACCGGAGCACCACTGTTGTCATACTGGAAATACATGGTGTTTGTCCCGTCTGTCTGAGACAGGATGACGCCATCTTTTGTTGTGAAGCTCGTGGTAACTCCATTGACGGTTTTGCTGGATCGGATACCGTTTTCGTCATAGGTATAGCTGTAGACGTCCGTTGTTCCGTTCGGGTCGGTCGGGTTCACGGTGATTTCACTGAGTTCCCGTCCGTTGATCCATTCAAACTCCATGTTTCCATAGGTCAGGACATTGCCATTTGCGTCATAAGTCAGGCTTGTGCCATTGACGCTGGTGAGTTCATCCTGCCAGGCAGAGTTTCCGTAGGTGAACGTTGTAGACTCAGAGGGAATGCTTGTGTCATCGTAGACCTTGGTCTTGGTGAGGATGTTTCCTCTCTGGTCGTAGCTGTAGGTTTCTGTAAACCCATTAGCTGTGTCCACGGTCTGCGTCAGCTGTCCATACGGGTCATAAGTGTAAGACTGCTGTGCCGTACCATAGCCAGTACTAACGATCCTGTCTTTAGAATCGTACGTGTTAACAATGTTGAATACAGTGTTATCCGCCAAGGTAATTGTTTTGCTCGTGATATTGTCATTCGAGTCATAGCTGTAGAAGGTCGTAAAAGCATTGCTGTTGTTGTATTTGACGCTTTCAGCCGACAGGCTCCCCGCGCTGTCGTCTGTAAAGCTATAACTCGCAGTCCCAGAACCGCCACCGGTAAAGGTGGTTCCCGCGTTCGTGATCGAAGAAGTATAGCTTGTACCAAAATGAGATTCGCTGACGGTGGTGACAATGTCTTCCGGATCGGAGACTTGCGCTTCATTCGACGACGCCGTATAGGACTGAACGCTCGAATTATCACTCAGTTTACGGACCGTAACGCTGTCGTTACTGCCATAAGTATATCGAAGACCCGTGTCATAATTAACTTTCTCTGACAACTCGTTGTCGTTGTTATAACTATAGGTGACATAAGAGGAAGCCTCGTTGTTTCTGGTTTCAGAAACAACGTTATTGTTCGTATCATACCCGTAACTGACACAGTCTCCATTGGCATAGGCCACGCTCTGCAGGAGATTTGTATTCGAATTATAGCTATAGGTAACCTTTGTCGCATCGTTGATCCGGACTTCCGTCAACTCACCATGGTTTCGATAATAGAAGTCATAGATGTCAAAGTGCTCTCTCGACTTGCAGCCACTGCTATTATAATAGTAATTCGTTGTCTTGCCAATGCGGTTCGTCTCTGAAGTCAGCGTGTTGTTTGCCGCATAGACATAGGTGGTGCCGGCGGAGCTATCTCCATAGGTGTTCGCTGTCGGGAGCCCATCTTCCTCTGGGTCATAATCTTCCGGGCCAATTTCCTGCACAACTCTTCCGAGCGAATCATAAAGAGTCCGCGTCACATCGCCCCGAACATCGTTTTTCAAAGTCCGGCCGGCAGCATCGTAAACGGTGCTGCTGGTTTCTGTATGATTGGCACTTGTCGTTGTAGAGGATGTGAGGGTCCGCCCAAACAGATCGAATGTATTGTTTGTGACCGTCAAGGTGCTTATCTGGTTGTTCTGCTCATCCAGGGTGACCGTAGCTACAGAAGTTTGGACCACATTGCCATATTGGTCATACGTATAGTCTGTGGTTACGCCCGCTTTGCTATCAACTGTTCTGGTCACTAAACCGTTGTCATAGGTATAAGTGACTGTGTCGAAACAAGTCAGGGTGGGATCGTATTCCTCCGGAGCTGTCCCTGTATAGTCTTCTTTCAGAGTTGCCACGATTTCGGTGTCGCCTAAGCTGTTGTAGACATAATACACCGTTGCCTCCTCGGAGGTCTCTTTGATTACCTGGTCATTTGCATTATAGAGATAGATGAGCGGGTCTTCCAAGCCAGTGATGATTTTCCAGAGATTGCCGATCGCATTATAGACATAGGAAGTGATGGTACCGGCAATCGTTTCTGTCAGCAGCTGGAACTGGTCGTTATAAGTATAGCTTGTCACTTCGCCCTCGTCGTCAGTATCCGTAACGACCATGAAGGCGTCATTGTATGTCGTGCTGGATGAGGTTTCGTCTGCACTTTCCATCGTTATAGTCAAGGTGGAATCGTTGTAACTATAGTTCGTGTAAAAGCCGGAATCCCAAAGCTCTTTTGAGACCCTCCCTGCCGCATTATACTGAATCGTTTTATCCGCTGACTTCGTGAGTCGATAAACCCCGGAACCAAGCGAGGTTTCTGTATAGCTGTACGCCCCAGTGGTGACACCAGCCTGATCGACGACCCCAGTCAGATTGCCGCTGCTGTCATAACTGTATGTGATCGTGTTGCTCGCGGGGTCTGTGATCGACATGATGTTTCCTGAGCTGTTAATCGCCAGAACATAATGCCGTGCGGTCGTAGCGGCATCATAGATATCGATGGAGCTGTAGTCCGCCAGTGTCCCGGTATTGCTTCCGTTTCGGGCCGTCCAATCCAATGTGATGTGGTCACCATATTTATTTGTTACTCGAACCAAGCGCCCGTTTGGAGAGTAAATATAACTCGTATCGTCGATTGCCACCTGGAAACTGGTGATGTCTCCGGCGTTATCTTTGTTGATGACCAGCGTATAGCCATTCAATTCATTGATATAACTGGTGGCGGTCTCTTTGACAAACGCATACTCCGTTGCGTCTGGAAGTGTCACTTTGTAGACATAAGCATTCTCTTTTTCGACAGAAGATTCCACGGAAAAATACCAGTCGTGGTTTGCAGAATCATAACTGCGAAGAAGGTCGAACTCCACATTCCGATATGACAGCGTGGCATCTGACGCGCTTTCGGAATAGGATCCGTAATACTGAGAAGCAGATGTGATGTCTTTGTGAACGACGATGCCGCTTTCTCCCAGTCTGGCGTAGACTGTTGTCGTCTCAAATGCCGGTATAGAGAATGGATTCTCATAATCCTCCCATTCTCCGGAAGCGCCTACTTTATACTGAAGTGTCTCTTCGCTGCCGACAGGATCTACGAGACCGACCAACTGGCCGTCCATATAAAACACCGGCACTTGGGCTGACGCGGAATAGGTCCCGATGTTTCCTGCATTGTCCTTGACAGCGATTTGCCCGACAGACAACTCCAGATCCACATCGGCATAATTGCTCTGCTGCCAGGTCTGTTGGCCGTCAAAACTGTATGCTGCGATTCCCGAAGTGGCATCCGTTGCGGCGACGGTATAACGAATCTTATTGTTTTGATTAGTCTCTGTTGCCGTGACGGCACTGATGACAGGTGCTTCCCCATCGTATTTATCGACTGTCACTGAAGTCGGCGGAGAAACGTTACCGGCATTGTCAATCGCATAGACATAGTATGTGCCATTTCCGGTCAACTGCTTATCTTCCCCAAATGTCCATTCTCCGGGGAACTCAATGGTAGAGAAACTATAGGCCCACATACCAGATGCATCGTCGGTCGAATGAGCATGGAGGGTATACGGCTGATTCGTCCACGCAGTTGGCATTCCTGTGACAACAGGCGAAGACGGCTTTACTTTGTCAATGCAGTTGATGACCTGTGTCCCAAGGTCTGCGATGTTCCCTTCTGCATCACGAAGATGAATGTAAACGGTACAATTCTCTGTGTATGTTTTTGTGTTGGATGCCTGCCAATAATTGGTGTTGGCATCCGTACTGAATGAATAGGCTTCACTTGCAAGGCCAGAGCCGGAGTCCTGTGCTCCGTCGACGGACAATGTGACATTCTGGTTGGTCCAGTAGGTGGCATTGCCGGAGACACCAGTAGCTGTTGGCGGTGTGGTGTCATCGGAATAGTTCACGACGGCATAGGGCCGGTAACTGGAAGTTGCATAGTCTCTGGTGGCAAAGGCACGCCAGTTGTATGCGTGGTTCGTTTCTTCGTTGGAGACAAAGCAGAGGCCTAAGTTCTGGCCCCATCCCTGAGCCCAGGCATTGACCGCTGTCTGAATGTCGAACTTGTACCAGTGACTGCTGTTTGGATTGTCGGTCGATGCTCCATTGATACACTTGGTCGGCTGCGCCGAGAAGTCATAATAAGAAGGTTTGTTGTTCCAGGTGGCGGTCGTTTCATTCCAGGTGGAACCGACCATATAAGGTGTCAGATAGGTGTTGGTCGTCCGTCCGGTAGTTTCCCGGAACCAGTAATAAGCGGAGTTGATGGTGCAGCCGGCTGTGATCGTGCTGGGCAGCACAAAGAACACGAGGACGCGGCCGTAGCCATAGGTCGAGGAACGACCAAAGCAGGCGGTCGTAGACGTGCCGTAATTGTTGGACGCTTTGCTCGAATAGACCGCGGTGTCAAAGTAGTTGGTGATGGTCGATGACGAAGGGTCGATGGTGATTGGGTACTTCGTTGTTTTCGCAGAGAGCCATTCTTCATTCAGAACGACGCGAAGCGTATAGGTATAGGCCCCGTCTTTCTTTTCGGGAGAAGACAGAGTAAAGGTTGCAGGGGAATAGTGTTTGGTGTCTGCAGGATCATCGCCCAGATAGTCTGAGTCGTAAGCGAAAGGCGCATTCATGGTCTGGACGGCTTCTTTGGTCTTTTGGTCGATGATAGAGATGGTGCCGTCTTTGTTGAGGTCTGCGGTAGCGCCTGTTGTAGTAAGCGTAAACTCAAATACAGGCGAAGCTGGTGTAGCAGACAGGATGATCTCGTCCTTCAGGCCATTGAGTTCCGGGTAAAAGTTCAGTGCAGAACCGGAGCCATAGAGGTCTTTGTACTGAAAGGCATCGAACCGTTCGCCCATGTTGGAAAGCCGGACTTTGTCGCCAAGGCTTTCTGCCAGGTTCCTCGAAACCTGCTTTCCGGCAGGAGACAAAGAATAAGCCCAGCTGTCACTTGATACTTTCGTACCGACAGCTGGGTCTTTTGAGAAATGGATTCGGATGTCGTTTTGGCCGTTCTCGAAGTCATAGCCGAGTTCAGACAAAGTCTTGTCTTTGACTTTCTGTATAGAGATGTCTTTGGTTCGTATCTGCCCATCGGCGTCTTCGTAGTAGATGGGCTCAGAAAAGATGTACGCTGTATTGCTGCCGTCACGGTTCTTGACGGCAAGGATCTTGTCATCTTCCGCCATCGTCTCTTTGTCGATGGATGCTGCTTTGGAGGTGTCGACAATGTCTTTGGTGTAGCCGGACATCATGGCAGAAACTTCCAGGCGGTTTTTCACCATGGAAGTCTGGCAAAGGAGCTCCACCAAAGCACCAATAACCATTACAGCTGCCAGCAGGACAGCCACCACTTTCATCCAGAGTTTTGTTTTATGGGCATTCTCGAGTTGATAAGTTGCCATGAAGAAGCCTCCCTCTTTTGTGAACAAACTGTTACGTTGATTGTCTCACAAGGTTACTTCTTCTCGCAATAGGCCTGGCGGAGCTTTTTCGGATTTGTGAAAAGTGCGATTATTTTTAACGAATCGCCCAAACTTTATACTCCATAATTGTGCATAACAACTGGATTTAACGGGACAGTATAAGTCGATGGTTCCAGTTGATATTCTTTGAAATATCATAGATTATTGTCGTAACCTTTACAATTTCAAATATTGACATTCTGTAAACATGTGCTATATTTGATATTGTAAAGATTATCCTGCTCGAGCAGGTTTCTCCGCGCAAAGAACCTCAGGAGGAAAACTATGGCAAACTGCACAAATCCACTATCTGCCGAAATGAAAGACTATCTCAAAACAATGGGCGCTGTCGTACGCCAGGAGCGCCTTCAAAAGAACTGGTCTGGTGTCGAACTAGCGAAACGAGCCGGTGTTGGAGTGAACACCATTTGGAATATTGAAAACGGAAATGCTTCTGTTTCTTTGAAGAATGTTTTGTCTGTTCTAACTGCTTTGGAATGTTCCGATCAAATACTCAAAACGATTCCCTCTGACTCCTTCGTTTCGCCAACGCGCCAACGAGCTCGAAAACGCGCTCCACAACGTGTCAAGGTAATCGTCCGGAAACACACTAAATAATGCGACTGATTCGGTTCTCATCCCGATTCAGTCGCATTTATATTTATATAGATTGGATTACTTGATCATTGTCCAATGACCGGGGCCGGGGCTGCGGTCGTGGGCTGGGGCTGTGCTGCCGTTGTGGACTGGCGCCAACACCAGGGGTTCGCGCCGCCCTGGGACTGGGTGGTCTGCTGATCGCCGCCGGCCTGTGTGGTCGTCTGCCACCAGGCACCGCCGCCCTGGGTCGTCTGCGCAGCCGTCGTCTGGTAGGACGTCGTGTTCCGGCCGCCGTTGTTCGAGCCGGTGTAGGCCGGGCGGGTCGTGTAGGTCCGGTTGCCGGAGCCCGCACCACGGGTCGTGGTCATGGTCTTACCGTTCGAGAAGTCGAGCGCGTTCTTGCGGTCTTCCGCCAGCGTGATGTTGGACTGACCATAGAGCATGTTCTGCAGCTCGTATGCGGCGCCTTCGTAGTCGCAGATCCAGATCCACTGCTCGCCCGCATAGCCTTCCTTACAGTACTCGACCGGAGGCATGACCGCCTGGCTCAGGGGGTACTTGAGCCATCCCTGGGTGACCGCGTCGGAGGCAAGGTCCAGCATCTGGGACTTGCGCATGGAAGTCTTGATCTCGGGCAGGATGGCGTTGATCGCCGCATTGACCTGCTTCAGGGACGCAGACTTGAACTCGGTCATGATGGCCGTGATGACCCGGCGCTGCCGCTCGGTCCGGTTGATGTCGGAGTCGAGCTTCCGGATACGGGCAAACATGAGAGCGTGCTCGCCGTCCATGTGCATGGTGCCGGCCTTGAACTGGATCTTCTTGCCGGTGCGGGTCCACTTCTTCCAGGTCTTGTTGAGGTAGTTGGCTTCCTTCTTCGTGACCTTGACGTCGACACCGCCGAGGGCATCGACCAGAGCCGGGAAGGAGTCATAACCGACGAGCGCATAGTCGTCGATGGCGATCTTGTAGTCTTTTTCGATGACGTCGACGACCATCTCCGCGCCGCCGTAGTAGTAAGCGGCGTTCATCTTGGCAAAGGCCGACGCGCCTTCATCGGTCTCCATGTACGTGTAGCTGTCCCGGTAGAAAGAGACGAGGGACATGGTCTTCGCGAGGCGATTCACCGACAGGACCATCATGGAGTCAGACAGTTTCGAGTCGGAGTCGATGCCGATGAGCAGGATGTTCTTGACGTTCTTTGAGTGCATCGCCTCGCCGCCGTTCAGGTACCATGCCTTCATGAGGGCGGTCAGGGAACCGGCGTCCGTAATGGAGTCGATGGCGGATGCGTCGATGTCGTTTTCGAGGATCTCCTCGGTCTCGATGCCGGTGTACTCGTCGACGTTGGTGCCGACCAGGTTCAGTTTGCGGTAAACAAAGATGCCGAGCACGGTGCCGGCGATGATGATGAGCGCCAGGACCGCCGCGAGGATCTTCCGGCCGGTCTTTTTCTTCAGTTTGGTGCCTTCCGCCAGGCCGAGCTGCGCGCGGTACTTCGCCGCTTCCTTGTCGAGGTCAGCGATCTCCGCTTCGACGTCGTCGAGCTCTTCCTGTGTGGCGATGAGCTTCTCATACTTCCGGGGCTGGTCTTTCAGGG
>JAFTZU010000148.1 GCA_017461005.1 Clostridia bacterium | reverse complement strand
CGTCGCAGCGGGGAGCCTTGTCGATCATCTGCAGCTCATCGCGCAGCCACTGGATGGTGGCACCGCAGTTGAAGGCGGAGCCTTCGAGGCAGTAGGTGATGTCGTCATCGGACAGCGCCCAGGCGATACCGGAGATGAGGTTGCTCTTGGACTCGACTCTGGTCTTGCCGGTGTTCATGAGCAGGAAGCAGCCGGTGCCGTAGGTGGACTTGACGATGCCATCCTGGAAGGCGCACTGGCCGAAGAGGGCGGCGGGCTGGTCGCCGATGGCGCCGGAGACGGGAGTGCCTTCGAGGCCTTCAAGACCGGCGATGCCGGGGGCGACGAGGCCGTAGACCTGGCTGGAGGGAACGACCTTCGGAAGGATGCTCATGGGGATGCCCATGAGGTCGCAGAGCTCTTCATCCCAGGACAGGGTGTTGATATTGAAGAGCATGGTACGGGTGGCGTTGGAGTAGTCCGTGACATGGACAGCGCTCTCGGGATGGGTGGCGCCGCCGGTCAGGTTCCAGATGAGCCATGTGTCGATGGTACCGAAGAGGAGTTTGCCTTCGTCAGCAAGTTCCTGGGCTTCCGGGACGTTGTCGAGGAGCCAGCGGATCTTGGTGGCGGAGAAGTAGGCGTCGACGATGAGGCCGGTCTTCTGTTTGATGGTCTCAAGGTGTCCTTCCGCCTTCAGCTTCTCGGCATAGTCCGCGGTACGGCGGCACTGCCAGACGATGGCGTTGTGGACGGGGCGGCCGGTCGTCTTGTCCCAAAGGATGGTCGTCTCACGCTGGTTGGTGACACCGATGGCGGCGATGTCGGCGGGATCGATCTCGCCTTCGCCGAGGATGGTGGCAACGCACTGGAGTTCGGTCATGAGGATGTCTTCCGGACGATGCTCGACCCAGCCGGCATGCGGATAGATCTGCTCGAACTCTCTCTGGGACTTGGTGACGATCTTGCCATACTTGTCAAAGATGATCGCTCTGGAGCTCGTAGTGCCCTGGTCCAGAGCCATTACATATTTGGCCATAGCAAAGTTCCTCCTTCTTATGAAACAATTTTAATATTTGATACAACTCCCACTCACACAACGTGGGATTTTTTAGCGAAATTGCTAACGTGATGGTAAAGAATGAGGCGCTGAGCAGGACTCAGCGCCTCTTCTAATACTATTTTAGTACAGTAAAATTGTTTTTACAAGTACTTATTCTTCCGGAGCGTACAACGCTACGAGACGTTTGAGATGCTCGAGGCGTTCTTTCGCTTCGACAGCGCCCTGATCGAACAGTGCGTCTGCCTTGTCCGGGAAGGACCGTTTGAGGGAGGAGTAACGGACTTCATTCATGATGAAGTCTTTGTACTCTTCGGTCGGGTCTTTGCTGTCCAGAGTGAACGGGTTCTTGCCTTCCGCGATGAGGGCCGGGTTGTAGCGGAACAGATGCCAGTAACCGGAGGTGACGGCTCTCTTCTCTTCGGTCATCGCGATGGTCAGACCGCCCTTGATACCGTGGTTGATACACGGAGCATAGGCGATGATGATGGACGGGCCCTTGTAAGCTTCCGCTTCGTGGATGGCCTTCAGGGTCTGGTTGTAGTCAGCACCCATGGCGACCTGAGCGACATAGACATAACCATAGCTCATGGCGATGCCGGCGAGGTCTTTCTTCTTCACGGTCTTACCGGAAGCGGCGAACTTCGCGATGGCGCCGGTACGGGTGGACTTGGAGGCCTGTCCGCCGGTGTTGGAGTAAACTTCGGTATCGAAGACCATGATGTTGACGTCTTCGTTGGAAGCAAGGACGTGGTCGAGACCGCCGAAACCGATGTCATAGGCCCAGCCGTCGCCGCCGAAGATCCACTGGGACTTCTTGGCGAGGTAGTCCTTGTCACCGAGGACGTCTTCGACTGCCTTCTGAGCCTCTGCGTCGTCGAGCTTGACGCCGGAGAGGATGGCAGCGAGTTCCGCAGCCGGAGCGGCGTTGGTGGTCGCGTCGTTGTAGGTCTCCATCCAGGCCTGAGCCTTGGCTTTGACGTCTTCCGGAGCCACAGCGGCGATCTTGTCGACGTCGACGAGGAGACGCTCACGGATCTGCTTGTTGGCAAGCATCATACCGTAACCGAACTCGGCGTTGTCCTCGAACAGGGAGTTGGACCATGCCGGACCCTTGCCTTCCGCGTCTTTGCAGTACGGAGTGGAGGGAGCGGAGTTGCCCCAGATGGAGGAGCAGCCGGTGGCGTTGGCGATGTACATCTTGTTGCCGTAAAGCTGGGTGACGAGTTTTGCGTACGGAGTCTCACCGCAGCCGGCGCAGGCGCCGGAGAACTCAAGGTAGGGTTTCTTGAACTGGGAACCCTTGACGGTGGTCTCCTTGAACTTCTCGATGACTTCTGCCTTCTCGGGAAGCTCAACAGCATACTCGAATGCGAAGTGCTCGGTCTTCTGGCCTTCGAAGGGCTTCATGACGATGGCCTTTCTGGCCGGGTCCTTGGCACCTGCCGGGCAGATGTTCACGCAGGAACCGCAGCCGGAGCAGTCATAAGCGGAGACCGTGATGCCGAACTTGTAGCCGGGCATGCCGCGAAGGTCGACGAGCTTCATGGAAGCCGGAGCGGCCTCGGCCTCAGCCTCGGTCAGAGCGACCGGACGGATGACGGCATGCGGGCAGACATAGGAGCACTGGTTACACTGGATACATTTGTCGGGCTGCCACTCCGGAACGAAGAGGGAAACGCCGCGTTTCTCCAGAGCGGAGGAACCGAGGGGCTGTTTGCCTTCGACATAGTCGGAGAAGACAGAGACGGGGATGTCGTCGCCGTGCTGATCGTTGGTCGGGACGAGGACGTTGTCCATGAACTTCTTGAGTTCCGGATCTTTGACTTCGAAGAGCGGGGTCTTCGGGGAGTCGGTGGCGTCGGCCCATGCAGCCGGGACGTCGACTTTGGTCATGGCGGTGAAGCCCTTGTCGATGGCTTCGTGGTTCATGCGGACGATGTCTTCGCCCTTTCTGGAGAAGGACTTGGTGGCAGCGTCTTTCATGAGCTGGAGTGCTTCCTCACCGGGGATGATCTGCGTCAGGTTGAAGAACGCGGACTGAAGGATGGTGGAAACACGGTTGCCAAGGCCGACTTCCTGTGCGATGGAGGAAGCGTCGATGGTATAGAACTGGATGTTGTGCTTGGCGATGAACTGCTTGACTTTCGCCGGGATGTGCTCGTCGAGCTCTTCCTGGGTCTTCCAGAGGCAGTTGAGCAGGAAGGTGCCGCCGTCTTTCAGATCCTGGACCATGTCGTAGCGCTCGATATAGGACTCGTTGTGGCATGCGACGAAGTCAGCGGAGTTGATGAGGTAGGCGGAGTTGATGGGCTGATCGCCGAAACGAAGGTGGGAGACGGTGATACCGCCGGATTTCTTCGAGTCGTATGCGAAGTAAGCCTGGACCTTCTTGTCGGTGTGGTCACCGATGATCTTGATGGAGTTCTTGTTGGCACCGACGGTACCGTCAGAGCCGAGACCCCAGAACTTACAGGAATAGGTCCCCTTCGGAACGGTGTCGAGAACGGGGGCGATGGGCAGGCTCAGGTTCGAGACATCGTCGTGGATGGCGATGGTGAAGTGCTCCTTCGGCTCATCGGCTTCCATGTTCTCATAGATCGGGATGATGTGGGACGGAGTGGTGTCTTTACCGCCGAGACCGAAGCGGCCGCCGTAGACGGGAACGCTGTCGAACTCAGTGCCCTTGAGGGCAGCGATGACATCGAGGTAAAGGGGCTCGCCGTAGGAGCCGGGCTCCTTGGTACGGTCGAGGACAGAGATCTTCTTGACGGTCTTCGGCAGAGCGGCAACAAGATACTTCTGGGAGAACGGTCTGTAAAGATGGACTTTGACGAGACCGACTTTGGCGCCGTGAGCGTTCAGGTAGTCGACGGACTCCTGGATGGTGCCGTTGATGGAACCCATGGCGATGATGACGTACTCGGCATCCTCAGCACCATAGTAGTTGAACAGATGATAGTCCGTACCGATCTTCTCGTTGACGGCCTTCATGTAGTCCTCAGTGACTTCGACGATGTTGTCATAAGCCGGGTTGCAGGCCTCGCGAGCCTGGAAGAAGATCTCGGGGGACTGAGCGGAACCTCTCTGGTCGGGATGTTCCGGGTTCAGAGCCTTGCGGCGGAAGTCGGCAATGGCGTCCCAGTCGACCATCTCGGCGAGAGTGTCGTTGTCCCAGACTTCGATCTTCTGGATCTCGTGGGAAGTACGGAAACCGTCGAAGAAGTGCATGAAGGGGACTTTGCCCTTGATGGTGGAAAGGTGAGCGACAGCACCGAGGTCCATGCATTCCTGAACGGTGTCAGAGCAAAGCATGGCGAAACCGGTCTGGCGGCAGGCCATGACGTCGGAGTGGTCGCCGAAGATGTTCAGGGCGTGGCTCGCGACGCAGCGGGCGGAAACGTCCATGACGCAGGGAGTCTGCTCACCGGCGATCTTGTACATGTTCGGGATCATCAGGAGAAGGCCCTGAGAAGCCGTGTAGGTGGTGGTCAGCGCACCGGCGGTGACGGAGCCGTGAACGGCACCGGCGGCACCGGCTTCGGACTGCATCTCTGCGACGCGGACCGTCTGGCCGAAGATGTTCTTCGCACCGGCAGCAGCCATCGAGTCGGTGACTTCAGCCATCGTGGAAGACGGAGTGATGGGGTAAATGGCAGCAACTTCCGTAAACGCGTAGGATACGGTAGCGGCGGCAGTATTACCATCCATGGTCTTGAGTTTTCTGCTCATAATATGCCTCCAAGCTATAGAGTTTATATACCTTTCAGTGCTTAAAAAAGTAAGCAGCCGTATATGCGTAATAATTATAATACAGGCATTAGTAATTATCAAACAACTTCTTGACAACGATTTCACAAGATTTTTGCCGCTTTTTCCCGGTTTTCAAGTGAATTTGTATAAAAACATTTCTCCGGCCCTTTCCCCGGGCGATTTACGGGCAAAAATTGACAGTGTCCCTCTATGTTAATATAATATGAATTAACCAAAAAACGCGGACAAATCGCGTACCGGAAGGAGACAAACATTCATGGATGACCCTGGGTCTATCAGCTATCTGGTCGCCATCATCATTCTAGTTGCCATCCTCGTCATCGAGGAGGTCGTATACCTTGTGCGCTCGGCGCTCGCCGCCCTGACCGATTCCCGGGCGGAGGAGCTGCAGGAGCACCCGAAGAAGAACGTACAGAAACTCATCGCCCGCAAGGACGACGTGTTCCTTGCCATCTCCCTTACCAGCAGCCTCATGACGACGCTGTTCGCCATGACCGCCACGCTGGCCTTCGCGCCGCCTCTCATGGACTGGCTGCACGGCCTCGGCGTCCCTGCCGTCTGGTGCACCGTCCTGGCGCTCATCATCATCCCGGTCCTGTCGGCCGGCATCCTCATCACGCTCACCGGCATCATCCCGCGGAAGGTCGGACAGAAGCGCCCTTACGGCGTCATCACCCGGTTCGCGGGCGTCGCGTGGCTCATCTTCACGCTGCAGCGCCCCGCCGTCGCCATCTGCTCCGCCATCTCGAGCCTCCTCATGAAGCTCTTCGGCCTCGAGCGCATGAAGGCGGAGGACTCCGTCACCGAGGCCGAGATCCTCTCGCAGGTCGAGACCGCCGGCGACACCGGCGCCATCGACGACGAACAGCGGGAGATGATCAACAACATCTTCGAGTTCGACGACGTCTTCGTCTCGGACCTCATGACCCACCGGACCGACGTCACGGCAGTGGCGGACAACGCGCCCGTCGCCGAAGTCCGGGAACTGGCCATCGAAGAGGGCTATTCCCGTATCCCGGTGTACCACAAGACCATCGACGACATCGTCGGCATCGTCTACGTCAAGGACCTTCTGACCTACGTCGGCGAAGGGCTCCCGCCCCGGCTGTCTGCCCGGGACGTCATGCGGGAAGCGTTCTTCGTGCCGGAGACCATGCGCTGTGACAAGCTGTTCCGGACGATGAACGAGAAACGGACCCAGATCGCCGTCGCCGTCGACGAATACGGCGGCACCGCCGGCATCATCACCCTCGAAGACCTGCTGGAGGCCATCGTCGGAAACATCCAGGACGAGTACGACGAAGAGGAAGACGAGGAGATCGAGCAGATCAACGAAAACGTCTTCGACTTCGACGGCACCACCGACATCGAAGAGGTGGCGGAAGTCCTCGGCATCGACATCCCCGAAGGGGAGTACGACACCATCGGCGGGTTCATCATGGCCCTGCTCGACCGCATCCCGGAGGATGGGACCGTGTCTGAAGCGGACTTCGAGAACATCCACTTCACCGCGTCGGAGGTCGAAGACCGGCGGATCGGCAACGTACGTGCGGAACGACTTTGAGCAAATCGCCCAAAAAAAACGCTGTTGCAGAGCAAAAAGATGTCTGTATAATCCGCACGAGATTGCCCGAAACCCCTTGAAAAGTTCGTGGGGTCAAGTATAATTAAAGTGTGCATTGACAAATCTTTGTCATAAGCAAATACATGTATTTCTTTATTGGAGGTTTTTCCCATGGTTAAAGTAGCTATTAACGGATTTGGCCGTATCGGCCGTCTCGCTTTCCGTCAGATGTTCGACGCGGAAGGTTATGAAGTCGTCGCCATCAACGATCTGACTGCACCTGCAATGCTTGCAGATCTTCTCAAATTTGACACCGCTCAGGGCGGTTTCTGTGGCCGTATCGGCGAGAATCTTCACACTGTCGAAGCCGGTGAGAACTCCATCACCGTCGATGGCAAGGAGATCACCATCTATGCCGAGCCGGACGCTTCCAAACTTCCGTGGGGCGAACTCGACGTTGACGTCGTCCTCGAATGCACCGGTTTCTACACTTCCAAAGCGAAGTCCCAGGCTCACATCGACGCAGGCGCCAAGAAAGTCGTCATCTCTGCTCCGGCAGGCAACGACCTTCCCACCATCGTCTACAGCGTCAACAACGAGACCCTGACCAAGGAAGACAAGATCATCTCCGCTGCATCCTGTACCACCAACTGCCTCGCTCCCATGGCCAAAGCCCTCAATGATTACGCCCCGATCGTCTCCGGTATCATGTGCACCGTTCACGCTTACACCGGCGACCAGATGATCCTCGACGGTCCGCACAGAAAGGGCGACATGAGAAGAGCCCGTGCTGGCGCTGCCAACATCGTTCCGAACAGCACCGGCGCTGCCAAGGCCATCGGTCTTGTCATCCCCGAACTGAACGGCAAACTCATCGGCGCTGCTCAGCGTGTTCCGGTCCCGACCGGTTCCACCACCCTTCTCTTCGCAGTTGTCGAAGGCAAGGACGTTACCGTTGAAGGCATCAACGCTGCCATGAAGGCTGCTGCTTCCGAGTCCTTCGGTTACAACGAAGATCCGATCGTTTCTTCCGATGTCATCGGCATGAAGTACGGTTCCCTCTTCGACAGCACCCAGACCATGGTCACCGAGATCGGCGACGGCAAATATGAAGTCCAGGTCGTTTCCTGGTACGACAACGAGAACTCCTACACCAGCCAGATGGTCCGTACCATCAAGTACTTCGCGGAACTCGGCTAAGTCACTTTGAGCTGGCTCGCAGAGCGTTCGCTCTGAACGAGCTCTCACTGCGGTCAAGTCCGTAGTCCTGAAAAGGCACGACAAAATCCCTCTCCGTTTGGAGAGGGATTTTTTTGCTTTGTGACCAGACATACCCAACGGCGATTTGCCACACCAAGCTCAACACAAGCAAAAACAAAGAGGAGGCTTCGCCTCCCCCCTAGGTAACATCCGCGTTCCAGCAGAGCTGTCCGCGTACTGAGATACAATGCTCTCCGCTTCGGGGTTGACAACGAGCCCCTGGCGGTACGGCTTAAGCCTGCCGGGGCCAGCCCCACATAAAAAGCAAAGGGGCAGGTCGCCAAACAGGCTGCCATACCGCCCTCCCATTGTAAACCCGCTTCGCTTAAGCTCCTGTGAACGGGGGTGTCCTACATTGGTAACGTGTTAGTTTGAATATGTGGGAGTTTTCT
>JAFTZU010000147.1 GCA_017461005.1 Clostridia bacterium | reverse complement strand
TAAGCGGGACCCTCTCAACACAAAACGAACCCCCGACCGCAAGGCCGGGGGTTTTTCTTGTGCTGTTTCAGAGTCCTCGTGGACCACTCAGACCGTGTAGAAGTACAGGATGGTGGTGGCGAGGCACATCTGTCCGAAGAAGTAGGCGATCTGCCGCGTCACGCGGAGCCCCAGTTTCAGGAACTTTTCACCGCCGTAGGTCTCGAGAGCGAGGGCGATGTCGCTGAACGTGAAGAGCACCGAGCCCACCATCAGACAGGCACTGAACAGTTTGTGGATGTGCCAGAGCTGGATGCCGAGGGTCATGGACATGGCGAACATGACGCCGAGGGACAGGAAGTAGAAACCTGCCGGGACGAGGCGTTTGCCGAGGTCCATGCGGACCGCCATCAGCACGTACATGAGGAGCGGTACGAGGAGGAACAGTACGGACCACCAGTGGATGCCGGCTTCGTATCCGTACATCGCCCGCCCGAATGCCACGCAGTAGAGGATGTTGCCGAGGAAGAAGGACAGGATGCCCAGCGCGTTGGACGCGTTCTTCCGGCCGGTCATCTGTTCCGGGGTGACGGACTCCGCGACCTCTTTCGAGGGTTCCAGTTCCAGGACGTGGGCGTAGCTCAGGAACTGGTCGCCGATCCAGCCGTAGGCCAGCGCGGCGAGGACGAGGTGCACGACCCGGTCCGTGAGACCGCCGCCGTAGAACTCGAGGAACGTGTTCGCACCGGCGGACAGTTCACCCGCATTCGACCCGGCGAAAGACACGTTGATGCCGTAGCGGATGAGGACCGCCAGCATGATGGCATAGACCATGAAGATGGACGAACACGCCAGCTTCACGTAAAAGCTCTTCCGGGTCCGTTCGGGCCAGCAGCTCTTGATGTACAGAAGGACTGCCAGCAGCTCGAGCACCCAGAACGCGATGATCAGAACTTGCATAGATAAGTTTCTCCCTAACTCGAAATATCCACAAGATATTGTACCATGCAGAAAGACCTCCCGCAATGCCTTGACGTAAATCGCCACAGGACCTATAGTGGAAGTGGGAAAGAGATACTGTTTTTGGGAGGAGGCATACTATGAAAATACCGATGAACAAGAAGTACCGCAAAGGGCTCGTCATGGACCCGGCGACGGCGTCGCTCCAGCCGGTGGACCGAAACCACTACATCCAGCAGTGGATCTACGGCGCGGTGGAACCCGCCATCCTGAAAGTGACGGACTTCATGTACAACGACCCGGTGCGCACGAAGCTGTACAACAAGCTGGCTACGCCGAAGATCCTGCCCCGCGAAGTGGTGGTCTCGACGGAGGCCGTGTGCCGGTTCATCGACTTCATCTACTCGGAGGAAGCGGACAACGACTGCCCGCGCATGGCCGTCACGAAGTGCGTCTGCCAGACCGCGACGGACACGTATGCCGAACCGGTGTGGAAGGACATGGCGCTCCTCTACACGGCGAACCTCTATACGACCGTGAAGCACACCGCCATCGGGGAGCCGTACCACATCATCCCCACCGCGGAAGAAGCGAAGGCGATGATCCGCCAGTTCGACGAGGACCGTCTCGTCCATACCATCATGTACTGCCACGGCAACGGCAAATGGACCTTCGTCGTCTGCAACTGTGACGACACCCTCTGCGTGCCCATGAAGGCGTACCTGCCGGGGCGCCGGGACCAGGTGCTGGCCGGACCGGAGATCGTGGCATTGGAC